>JAOPWD010000135.1 GCA_025965875.1 Pseudonocardiales bacterium | reverse complement strand
ATCGGCGCCGGGAACCCGGCCGACCGCGCGAATGCGGGATCGGAGTGCAGTGGGTTGCGATCGCCCAGCAGCCGGTACCAGAGCGCCTGCTGCGGCAGGGTCGACGTCGTGATCACAACGTCGGGGGCTCGGTTGGGCTGGCGGTCCGGAGCGGCCGGCCCACGTTCGCCGCCGAACCCGCCTTCGCCCCGAGCGAAGACGCTCGAGGTGTTCGTCCAGATCAGGTCGCCGGCCAGGTCGCGCACCTCGGACTCGGTGACGATGACCGCCGCGCTGCCCTTGTCCCAGATGTCGGCCACGCGGGTGATCGCGCGCGCCTTGCCTTCGACGGGAATGGTCCGGTGCACGTCGACTCGCTGGTCTCCGTGCAGCGCCTTGATCAGGTCGATCTCGATGCCAGGGTAGGAAACCCGTGGCGGCGCGGTCTCGCCGAGCGTGGCCGCCACCACGGCGAAGGTCGGTAGCACCTGCAGGTCGACCTCGGTGGCGTAGCGCAGTTCGCGCGCGTCGGTCGGGTCGGCGCCCGCGCCGAGGGCCAGGTGGTAGCGCAGCACGTCCGACGCACCCCACTCGAACTCCCGCTCGGGCAGTGCGGCGCCGAGCGCGATGCTCGGGTCAATGGGCACGGTTGAGCTCCTCGGTGGCTGTGTGCGCCGCGCGGGCCGCCATGTGCAGTGCGGCCAGGTAGCCGAACGTCATAGCAGGCCCGATGGTCGCGCCCGGCCCGGTGTAGGTGTGCCCCATGACTGGCGCGCTCGCGTTGCCCGCGGCGTACAGCCCGTCGATCACCGAGCCGTCGACGCGGAGCACGCGGCCGTCGACGTCAGTGCGCAATCCGCCCTTCGTGCCCAGGTCGCCGGGCACCATCGTCACCGCGTAGAACGGCCCGCGAGCGATGGGCGCCAGGCTGGGGTTGGGCCGGACGCGTGGGTCGCCGTAGTAGCGGTCGTAGCCACTCTCGCCGCGGCTGAAGTCCTCGTCGTTGCCGGCCCGCGCGAACTCGTTGAACCGCTCCACCGTAGCGACCAGGGCGTCGGCCGGCACGCCCATCCGCTCGGCGAGTTCGGCGATGGACTGCGCCGTCACCAGGGCGCCTGCCTTGTACCAGCGGCCCGGGAACGCCTGCCGTGGCGTGAGCCCGGCGAACACGTAGCGGTTGCGGTACTGCTGGTCGATGATCAGCCAGGCCGGGATGTTCTCACCCGGGCCGTCGCCTCGCCCGAACTCGCCGCCGTACATGCGGTGGACGGCCTCGACGTAGGGGGCGGCCTCGTTCATGAACCGCTCGCCCCGCGCGTTGACCATGATCCCGCCGGGCAGGGCGCGCTCGGCCAGGCAGAACCACGGGCCGCCGCTGAGCGGGATCGACGGTCCCCACCAGGCGTCGTCCATCAGGTCGAGCGCGGCATCGAGCTTCGCGCCGGCCCGGATCCCGTCGCCGGTGTTCGCCGGCGCGCCCACCGTCCACGCCGTACCGACGGGCCTGCGCTGGTACAAGGCCCGCATCTCGGCGTTGTGCTCGAACCCGCCGGAGGCGAGCAGCACCCCGTGGCGGGCGGACAGCACCCACTGCGCACCGCGCTGCTCGACCACGACGCCGGTGACAGCGCCGGCCTCGGTCTGCAGGTCGACCAGCGCAG
Source organism: Pseudonocardiales bacterium (assembly GCA_025965875.1). Taxonomy (GTDB): domain Bacteria; phylum Actinomycetota; class Actinomycetes; order Mycobacteriales; family Jatrophihabitantaceae; genus QHCC01. The sequence goes on along the minus strand of JAOPWD010000135.1, from coordinate 15,263 downwards.
TCTCGAGGAGCACGGGCACACCGGCGTCGGCCAGCCCGGCGCGTAGCGCGCCAGCCATGGCCTGCCCGCGCACGAGCAGGTGCCTGCGGCCCAGGTGTGCGACGAGCCACCGGAGGCCGACGCGCAGCACCCGTGCCGGCCCTTTCCGGTGCCGCACGACCAGGTTCAGCCATCGGTAATCGGCCTGGGTCACTGCGATGTTGAGCGGGGCCTTGCCGTAGTCCGGCTCGAGGTTGGCCAGTTCCGGGCCGAGTCGCTTGCCGTTGAACGGCTTGGGTTCGACCGAACGGCCGCCCAATCGCCCGCCGGGTGCCTCGGGGTAGTAGTCGGAGTAGTCGGGCACCCACTGCATCGCCAACGGGCTGTTGCGCAGCACGAACGACAGCGCGTCCGGACCACGCTCCAGGTAGGTGTCGATCCGCTCGGCAGGCACGACGTCGCCGACGATGGCGTGCAGGTACTGCCGCGCCGCCTCGGGAGTGTCGCTCACGCCGGCGGCTTCCAGCACCTCGTTGTTGGGAATCCAGACCCCGCCGCCCGAGCGCGCCGTGGAGCCGCCGAAGTGGGCCGCCTTCTCGATCACGACTGCGCGCAGGCCGGCGTATGCGGCCGCCAGCGCGGCGGTCATACCGGCCGCGCCACTGCCCACAATGACGACGTCGTACTCGTCTGCAGACATGTGGAACAGGTTATAGTCCAACGTTGGCTGCACGCTATAGATACGGGTCGGAATCGCTATCTCTCAGCAAGAACGTGTTCTAGGAACAATCGACCGGAGTCACTCACGTATCAGCGCTGAGGGTCGCGTCTCCTGGTCTGGTAACGACTTCTGGATCTTGGAGGATTCATGGACACGTCGGCCTCGGCAGACGACCTGGCACGCAACGCAAACCTCGTCGCGTGCCAATTGAGCATCCTGACCGCACTGGGCGCCGGCCCGGTCGTGGATCTCAGAGCCCGGATCAGCAAGGCAGCCACGCTCGTCTACGACATAAACGGCGAGCCGCTGTTCTGGCGATCGGTCATCGAGCGCACTCCCGATTCCTACGTTGACATCGCCGCCCACCCGGCCCTCGGCTCTCCGTTGGTAGCCGTGAGCCACGGCCTCGCATGGACGCCGGACGCGTTCGTCGAGCAGGCCCGGCGCGCGCTGCCCAAACGCGCAGCGGCGTCTGCCGACGAGGTGCGCTTCGTGGCGTACAGCTTCCCCAAGGTGGCCGTGCAGTTCCTGAAGGACGGTGCCGAGGTGGCGATGGTGGAGTTGTTCACCTGGTCGCTGGTGCCCGAGCGTTACGACCGGGCCAAGGACGAACCGCCGGGCAACTTCGAGCGGTGGTCCTATCTCGACGAGCAGCCGGCGAGGCGGCGACGGGCCAACCTGCGCCGCTACGCCGAACGGGTCGAGGGACTCACCGAGATTGCCGGTCGTCTCGAGATCCGCGACCGGCGCTTCGTCGACATCGACGCGACGAGCTTGTTCGACTGGTTGCGCCCACGGACGGACAGCCGCGAGCTCCACTACAGCGGCCGGGCCGGTGACCACTCCACCTGCTACGAACTACGTGGGCAGGAGACCAACGTGTGGTGCGTCGCGGCCAGCGTGCAGATGGTCCTGGACTTCTACCGTTACGACTACGACCAGACGAGGGTGGCCAGTCAACTGGGCCTCGGTACCAAGGCGAATCCCAGCGGCTTGCCCTACACGCGCGACGGCGACACGGCCACCGCGCTGCACGTCATGAGCAACAACTCGCTCACGACGGTGATGAACACCAGCCCCACCTTCGCCCAATACCGGTCGGAGATCCTGGCCAACCGGCCGCTGGTGAGCTTCGTCCCCGGGCACTCGCGCTCGGTGGCCGGCTACACCCGGACGATCTCGCCGCTGTTTCCGTCCTTGAACTTCAACGGCCTGCTGGTGTTCGATCCGTGGCCTCCGAACGCCGGTGTGATCACCCGCTGGGAGAACTACGACACCCAGACCTATCGCCGCACGTTCACTGCCCACGTCACACTCGTCTAGTGCCGGATGCTGATGCGCGCAGGCAGGCGGCTGACGCCGCACGAGTGTTGTTCGCCCGCCCGGACCTCGCTGATTCCGCAGTTCGCGCTGGCGGCCTGCTGCGCGATCCGCTTGCGGTCATGCAGCCGGGCGGCCGCGAACAGGTGGCGTGGTTCGTGCCGGTGACCGTCGGCGAGGTACTGGCCGGATTCTTCGTGCTCGACTTGAACAACACGATGCTGAGATGGTCGAGTTTCCAGCGGCGCGAAGGGACACTGAGCGGCTGTCCGGACGCCGGCGATTGGTTGTCCGAGTCGCAGATAATTGCCCGCGCGACGGCAGCAGGAGCGCCCGGCGCGCCGGGCAAGCCCTACCTCAGCTACGACGCCGCACCGGATCGAATCGCCTGGGCGGTGCCCTTCGGCGCTCGGCTCGTGTATGTCACAGGCGCCACGAGCTGGATCAGCGCAGAGCCGACCTGAGCGGTCAGGCCCTGGCTGGTTGGAGCAGGACGAGCGGGATCTCACGCTCGGTCTTGGTCTGGTAATCCGCGTAGTTCTTGTGGTCGGCGGTGACGAGCGGCCACAGTCGCGCGCGCTCCCCGGGCGTGGCGATGTGGGCATGCATGCGCTGCTTGGGCTTGCCTTGCAGTGCGACCTGGACGTCCGGGTTGTCGCGCAGATTCAGCAACCACGCCGGAGACTGATCGTCCCCGCCACGGGACGCGACGACGACGATGGAATCCCCGTCCTGCAACGGCGAGGTCAGCATCACCGACCGCTGCTGCCCAGTCTTGCGCCCAGTCGTGATCAGCTCCAGCACCGGCATGCTCGAGAGATTCCCGCCCACCCGACCGCCGCTGAGCTTGAGCAGGTTGCGATGGACGGCGTTCGCGGCTTTCAAGAACAGATCGTTGGGCATGACCGCAACGTAGCAGCCAGGTGACGGTGATTCATTCGCGCATTAAGGGTAGATCCACGTAGTTGACCGACCTTTAGGGTGTTTACATGCGAATTCGCCGACCGTTTGCCGTCATCACTGCCCTCGTCCTCAGTGCGTCGCTCGCGGCGCCGCACGCGTCGGCCCGCGCTCCGCGCTACGTGAAGCAGCCCACCGCCACGGGCACCGGCGGTGCGGTCGCTTCGGCCGACTTCGACGCCAGCAAGGCTGGGATCCAGGTACTGCGTGATGGCGGCAACGCGATCGACGCCGCAGTCGCGGTGGCGGCCACGCTCGGGGTCACCGAACCATTTGTGGCCGGCCCCGGCGGCGGCGGGTTCATGGTCATTTACCTGGCCAACACCCACCAGGTCGTCACCATCGACGGCCGCGAGATGTGCCCGGACGCCTGCAGTTCCGACCTGTTCATCGATCCGGCCACCGGTAAGCCGCTCGCGTTCGAGGACGCCCGCCACTCCGGCCTGTCCGTGGGTGTGCCCGGCATGGTCGCCACGTGGGACAGCGCGGTGCGCCAGTACGGCGCGCGCAGCTTCAAGTCCGACCTCCAGCCCGCCATCGGGGTGGCCCAGCGCGGCTTCACCATCGACTCGACGTTCGTGCAGCAGGAGCAGGCCGCACTGCCTGACCTACAGGCGTTCACCCCCAGCCGCAAGCTCTTCCTCACCCCCGCGGGCCAGCCCTTGCCCGTCGGGTCGACGCTGCGCAACCCGGACCTGGCCGACACCTATCGGCAGTTGGCCAACCGCGGCGCGTCCTTCCTCTACGGCGGCCCGCTCGGCAATGAGATCGCCCGAACCGTGCAGGCTCCGCCGGTCTGGCCAGGTACCACGCTCACCGTGCGGCCGGGCATCATGACCCCGAGCGACGTGGCCCACTACCAGGCCAAGAACCGCCCGCCGACACACGTCAACTACCGGGGCCTGGACGTCTACGGGATGGCACCGCCCTCCAGCGGCGGGCTCACGACCGGCGAGGCGTTGAACATCCTGTCCGGATTCAAGCTGTCTGCCGAATCCAGGACGACGGCGCTGTTCCATTACCTCGAGGCCAGTCGGCTCGCGTACGCCGACCGCAACGCCTACATCGGCGATTCCGACTTCGAACCGGTGCCGCAGCAGGGTCTGCTCGACCCCAAGTTCGCGGCCACCCGACGATGCCTCATCGGTGACACCGCGCCGACCATGTTGCCGGTTGCCCCCGGCGATCCACACGCGCCCTATGCGCCGTGCCCGCAGGCGGCCGCAGCAGCCAACCCCGTGCACGAGGGCACCGAGACCAATCACCTCGTCGTTGCTGACAAGTGGGGCAACGTCGTCAGCTACACCAACACCATCGAGCAGCTTGCTGGCAGCGGAATCACCGTTCCCGGACGGGGTTTCCTGCTCAACAACGAGATGACTGACTTCGACTTCGCCCCGGCCACGCCCGTGACCTACGACCCGAACCTGCCCGACGGCGGCAAGCGGCCACGGTCGAGCATGAGTCCCACGATCGTGCTCAAGAACGGCCGGCCCGACCTCACCGTCGGTTCGCCGGGCGGGGCCACCATCATCACCACAGTGCTGCAGATCCTGCTCAACTACATCGACTTCAAGATGTCGCTGCCGCAGGCGCTGGCCGCACCACGGGCCAGCCAGCGCAACGGCGCGACCACGTTCGCCGAACCGGATTTCTTCAACAGCCCGGTCGCCGCCCGGCTCACCTCGCGCTACGGCGAGGCATTCACCCAACAGACCGGCCCCGTCCTGCCGTTGAACTCCTGGATCGGCAATGCCACCGGCATCGACCTGCTGCCGGGGGGTCGGTTCCAGGCGGTGGCCGAACCGGTTCGCTCCGGTGGCGGCAGCGCGCTGGTGGTGAATCCGGGCTAGCGGCGGTGCGTTCGAAACTTCGGCTCTAGGTGTTCCACTCGCGGGCCTGACCTGCATCACCGATGACAGATTGTTCACGGTCACCACATTTCGTCCGCACGCGTCCTAGGGTCGAATCGGGTGCCGCGGAGCCAAGGAAAGGAGAGACCGCACCTACGTAACGGGGGGTGGGTAACCCGATTGCGAGGTGTTGTCGTTGTTGCGCTCCCGGCGGCTCACCCGCGCCTACTGGCTGGGCGTCCTTCTGGTCTTCACGTACACACCGGTAGCGGTGATCTTGCTCGTCCAGCATTCCCGGTTCCGCAACGTCGCCACGGAAGTCTCCGTGATCGCCGGTGTGCTCGCCGTGTCATTCCTCGTCGTCGCGCTGGCGCTGCCCACGCGGGTGCATTCGATCCTGGCCTCGTTCGGCATCGAAAATGTACTGCGCACTCATCGCGTGGTCGCCGTGATTGCGACGGTCCTGGTGATAGTCCACATTGCGGCGGCGCTCATCGGAGACCCGCGCGGGTTCCGTATCTTCGACCTGAGCCACGCGCCCCGCCCGGTCTGGGCCGCGACCTTGGCCACGGCTGCGCTCCTCGCGCTCGTCGTGTCTGCCTTGCGCCGTCGCAGGGCGAAGCCGCGCTACGAAGGCTGGCGGATGGTGCACATCGGCCTGGCCGTGCTCGTCCTGGTGTTCGCCGGGTTGCACATCTTCTGGCTCGGTGGCCTGCATAGCCCTGCCATGCGGGCCTGCTACGCCGCACTCGCAGTGGCCGCCCTGCTTATCGCGGGCCGACGCTGGATCTGGCTCCCCGTCCGTTCGCACCTGCGCTCTTATGTGGTCGAGAATGTGCGACCGGTGTCCGGCAACGCGGTCACCGTGGCCGTGCGGGCCCACGAACACGGGGGACTGCCGTTCCGGGCCGGCCAGTTCGCCTGGCTGAAGATCGGCACCTCACCATTCGTGTTCGAGGAGCACCCGTTCACGATTGCATCGACGGCAGAGCGTCCGCACATCAAAGAGTTCACCATCAAGGCGCTCGGGGACTTCAGCGAACTGTTGATCGGGCTGCGCCCCGGTCGTCGCGTGTACCTGGACGGCCCCTACGGCCGATTCACGGTTGATGGCATCCGGAGCAAGGGACTCGTGTTCATCGGCGGGGGCGTCGGCATCACGCCGATCATCAGCATCCTGCGCACGCTCGCCGACCGGGGCGACGAGGGCTCGCATCTGCTGCTCGTGGGAGCCCGGACCGAGGAAGACCTCATGCTCCGTGAGGAACTCACCGAACTCCGCAGCCGACTGGACCTGACGATCGTCGAGGTCGTGGAGTCTCACCCGCCCGAGTGGGGCGGCGAGTCGGGCCGCATCGACAGCGGGCTGTTGGACCGGGTGTTGCCGCGGCGCGCGCGGCATCACGACTACTACGTGTGCGGCCCTCCCGCGATGGTCGTCGCCGTCGGTCGGCAACTGCGCGAGCGCGGGATCTCCACCAAGCGGATCCACACCGAACAGTTCGACGTCGTCTGAGCGGCAGCCGGACGCGCACCTTCGCGGTCAGGAGTAGCGGACCTTCACGGTGTCGCTGATCGGCAGCGACTGGCAGGCCAGCACGTAACCCTCGTCCAGGTCGTCCTGTTCGAGGATCTCGTTGTTGAGCATCTTGACCTCGCCCTCGGAGACGATGCAGGCGCACGCGCTGCAGGCACCCTGCCGACAGGAGAACGGGGCCTTGAGGCCCTGCGCGAGCAGGAAGTCGAGCAGCTTGGTCTGCGTCGGCCAAGCGAACTCGTGCGTCTGGCCGTCGAGGTCGACCTCGAGTGCCGCCGTCGCCCCCCCGGGCTGGACGGGCGCGCTGGGCGCGACGAGCTCGAAGGGGTCTTCCGCCAGCGACTGGAAGCGCTCGACGTGGATGCGCGCGGGCGGCACATGCAGCTCGCGCAGCACGTGCGTGACGGCCTCCATGAACGGGCTCGGACCGCACACGAACGACGTGTAGCCGGTGAACGGCGCCGCGAGCGCCTTGAGCTGCGCGCGGGTCGGCAGCCCCTGCACCGACTCCAACCAGTGCGTCACGTGCAGGCGATCGGGGTGTGCGGCGGCGAGCTCGCGCAGCTCGGCCGCGAAGATCACCGCATCCTCGCGCTGGTTGGCGTACATGAGCACGACCTGTCCCGTGCCGACCGCCAACGCCGACTTGAGGATCGACAGCACCGGGGTGATGCCGCTGCCTCCCGCGAACAGCAGGAAGTCCTCGTCGAACGAGCGCGGCGTGAACACGCCCGCGGGCGGCAGACAGTCCAATAACTGTCCGACCGTCAGGCTGTCGCAGATCCAGTTCGACCCGATCCCGCCCGCGATGCGTTTGATCGCGATCTTCATCGCGGCATCGACGTGTGGTGAGCTGCACAGCGAGTAGCAGCGTCCGACGTCACCTGCGGTGCCCGGCAGCCGCAGCGTCAGGAACTGCCCGGGCTGGTAGTCGAACAGCTCGGCCGCCCCATCCGGTGACTCCAGCACGACCGAGCAGGCCTCGTCGGTTTCCCGGATGACCTCGCGAACCCGGAGCTGGTGGTGCGGCGGTTGGGTCGGGTCAGGCATGGGACACCGTCAGGGTGCCATCGGCGACGGCCTCGTCGATGCTGCGCCGCAGCAGCGGGCAGCCCAGCACGCGGGCGCTGTGCATTCCGGCAGCCACTTCGGCCGCGATCTGCGGGCAGGTCACCGCAGCAGGCGTGCTCCATTGCACGCTGGTGTGCTTGGCGCTGTTCTTCCTCACCAGCACCGCGGTGTCGCACCCGCGGCACTCGATGGGCGTCAGACCGTGCTGGACGTAGCGCCGCTGCTCGGCTGACGTCTCGTCGGCGGACATGGCTAGCTGACCCCGGCCCCAGCCTGCTCCGGTGTCAGGTCGCGACGCTCGAGGTTCGCGGCGACTTCCTTCTCCCACGCCGCCACGGCATGCGTGGTGTCGACCTCGAACTCGAAGCGCGCGGTCATGTCGTCGGTGACGTTCTCGGCGTCGACGTAGAACTGCTCGTACCAGCGCCGCAGTTGGTAGACGGGGCCGTCCTCCTCGCACAGCAGCGGATTGTCGATGCGCGTCTTGTTCTTCCAGATCTCCACGTCCTGCAGGAAGCCCACGCCGAAGCTCTTGGCGAACTTGCCCGCGATCTTGTTGGCAGTGACATCGTCGAGGCCGGGCAGCTTCTTGACCATCACGGCGTACTGCAACATGAACGACGTCGCCGAGACGGGGTAGTGGCAGTTGATCAGCACCGTCTCGATGGTCGTGCCCTTGAAGTTGTTCCACAGGTAGTTGATCATGTACGACGGCCCGTAGTAGGACGCCTCGGAGCGCAGCGTGTTCTCCTCGCCGGCGTAGTTCGAGGCGGCGCCGGCGCCCGCGAGATCGGGACGGCCGCGCGAGTCGAGGTACTGCGTGGCGACATGGCCCTCGAAGATGTTCTTGAAGTACGTCGGGAACGCGAAGTGGACGTAGTAGAAGTGCGCCATGTCCGACATGTTGTCGATGATTTCGCGGCAGTTGGACCCTTCGATGAGGATCGTGTTCCAGACCCAGGGACTCCACTCGGGGCTGCCGAACCCCTCGATGTCCGGGATGACCACGTCGGCCGGCGGCGGATTGCCCTGCGGGTCGTTCCAGACGAACAGCTGGCCGTTCTGCTCCAGCGTCGTCCAGGCGCGGGTGCGGGCCCGCAGCGGGATTCGCTTGGCGTAGGGGATCTCGACGCAGCGTCCCTCGCCCGACCAACGCCAGTCGTGGAACGGGCAGGCGATGGTGTCACCCTTGATCGTGCCCTGCGTCAGGTCACCGCCCATGTGCCGGCAGTACCCGTCGAGCACGCTGAGCGTGCCGTCGGCGCCCGCGAAGACGACCAGCTTGGTGCCGAAGGCGTTGACGGCGTGCGGCTTGCCGTCGCGGTAGGTGTCAGTGAGCCCGAGGCAGTGCCAGCCGCGGGCGAAGCGCTGTGGCGGCGCGCCGCTGTCGATCGTGCGGACCCCGTGCTCTCCGCCCGCATCGGTGGCCTGCGTCATGTCGTCTCCCGCACTCGCCGGATCAATACGAGAACACGTTACAGAAATGGATTGCGAGACGCTACTTGCGGGAAAGAATCACCTCCCTTCAGACTGGCCCACAGGCCTCCAGTGCTGATCTCGACAGTGATGAGAACTTGTTCTAGTCTGAGCCGATGAGCGACCTCAGCGCGGCCGACGTGCTCGGCGCCGTCACCGACCTGCTGCCGATCCTGCGGGAGCGGGCTCAGGAGACCGAGGATCTGCGCCGGATCCCGGACGAGACCGTCAAGTCGCTGCAGGCCACCGGATTCTTCCGGCTGTTGCAGCCCCACCGCTACGGCGGCGTGGAGGCCTCGCCGGTCGACTTCTACCGCGGCGTGCGCCTGATCGCCAGCGCCTGCGGATCGACCGGCTGGGTGTCCTCCGTGCTCGGCGTCCATCCCTGGCAGCTCGCCCTCTTCGACGAGAAGGCGCAGGACGAGGTGTGGGGAGAGGACACCGCCACCTTGATCTCATCGTCGTACGCACCGATGGGCCGAGCCAAGGCCGTCGACGGCGGCTTCACGTTCAGTGGGCGGTGGAGCTTTTCCTCCGGCTGCGACCACGCCCAGTGGGTGTTCCTTGGCGGCCTGGTCATGGGGGAGGAGGGCACCCCCGTTGATTTCCGCACCTTCCTGCTGCCGCGCGCCGATTACGAGATCGACGACGTGTGGGACACCATCGGGCTGCGCGGCACCGGCAGCAACGACATCATCGTCTCCGACGTCTTCGTCCCCGAGTACCGCACGTTGAGCTTCATGGACACCGGGCGGTGCGTCTGCCCGGGTCAGCAGATCAACAGCGCGCCGCTGTACAAGCTGCCGTTCGCGTCGGTCTTCTCCTGTTCGATCTCGGTGCCGGTCATCGGCATGGCCGCCGGCGCGTACGAGGCATACGTCGGGTGGACCCGCGAACGGGTGCGCGCGTCAACGGGTGGCAAGGCCGCCGACGACTCGTTCAACCAGTTGCGTATCGCCGAGGCCTCGAGCAAGATCGACGGCGCCGTGCTGCAGATCGAGCGCAACATGACCGAGTCGCTCGAGCACGCGACGGCCGGCGCCAAGATCCCCATGGCGCTGCGGATCCGGGTGCGCCGCGACCAGGTGAACGCAACCAGCTCGGCCATCCAGGCCGTCGACCGGCTCTTCGAGAGTGCGGGCGGCCGTGCGCTCAAGGTGGGCACCCCGATCCAACGGTTCTGGCGCGACGCCCACGCCGGCCGGGTCCACGCGATCAACGACCCCGAGAAGGCGCTGGCGATGTTCGGCCAGGCCGAGCTCGGGCTCAAGGTCGCGGACGCCTGGTTGTAGGAGCGTCATGACTTCCACCGATGCCGAGCCGACCACGTTGAATTTCGACGCCACCAGCAGGACGGCCGAGCTGCCGTCGGGCCTCACCTTGCACTATCACGAGGCCGGCACGCAGCACGCCACGACGGTGGTGCTGTTGCACGGCGGCGGTCCGGGCGCCACGGCCTGGTCCAACTTCGGCCAGAACCTGGTGGCCCTGTGCACTCGCTTCCATGTGCTCGCCGTCGACCAGCCCGGCTTCGGCCGCTCCGACAAACCCGCCGAGTTCACCAAGCAGTTCTTCACCTTCAGTGCCGACGCACTGGCCGAACTCCTTCAGCACCTCGGCATCGCCAAGGCGCACCTCGTCGGCAACTCCCTCGGCGGCGGCACGTCGGTGCGCTTCGCGCTGAACCATCCTCAGCTGGCGGGACGGCTCGTCCTGATGGCGCCCGGCGGGCTCGGGCTCAACGTGTTCTCGGCCGATCCCACCGAAGGCATCAAGAAGCTCTATCAGTTCGCTGCGCCGCCGGGGCCGTCGAAGGAGAAGCTGGCCGATTTCCTGCGCACGCTCGTCCACGACAAGTCGATGATCACCGACGAGCTCGTCGAGCAACGGTTCGCGAACGCCAGTTCGCCGCAGACGTTGGCCGGGATGCGCGCAATGGGCGCGTCCTTCGCCCGGCCGGACACGTTCGAGGAGGGCATGCTCTGGCGCGAGGCGTACCGGCTGCGGCAGCGGGTGCTGCTGGTCTGGGGGCGCGAGGACCGGGTAAACCCGCTCGACGGCGCCTTGGTCGCGCTCAAGCTGATCCAGCGTGCGCAGCTGCACGTCTTCGGCGGCTGCGGGCACTGGGCCATGCTCGAGAAGGCCGACGAGTTCAACCGGCTGACCGCCGACTTCCTCACCGACGGTGCGTGATGGGGATCCGCTCGCTGGGCTACCTGCGCATCGAGGCCACGGACGTGGCGGCATGGCGCGAGTACGGCCTCAAGGTGCTCGGCATGCTCGAAGGCAAGGGGTCGAACCCGGACGCGTTGTACCTGCGCATGGACGACTTCCCGGCCCGGCTGGTGATCGTCCCCGGTGCACACAACCGGCTCGCGGTGAGTGGCTGGGAGAGCGCGAACGCGGCCGAGGTGCAGGACGTGCGCGCCAGCCTCGAGGGCGCCGGCGTGCCGTACAAGGAGGGCACGGCCGACGAGCTGGCCGAGCGACGGGTGGACGAGCTGATCCGGTTCGACGATCCGTCCGGCAACACCCTCGAGGTCTTCCACGGTGCCGCGCTCGAGCACCGGCGGGTCGTCAGCCCGTACGGCCACCGGTTCGTCACGAGAGAGCAGGGCCTGGGTCACGTCGTCCTGTCGACCGACGACGACGAGGCAGCGCTGCGGTTTTATCGCGACGTGCTCGGGTTCCGGCTGCGGGATTCGATGCGGCTGCCGCCGCAGCTGGTCGGGCGCCCGGCTGATGGGCCGCCGGCTTGGCTGCGGTTCTTCGGCTGCAACCCTCGTCATCACTCGCTGGCCTTCCTGCCCATGCCGACGCCGAGCGGGATCGTGCACCTGATGATCGAGGTTGAGCAGTCCGACGACGTCGGGCTGTGCCTGGACCGGGCGCGGCGCCGCAAGGTGCCGATGTCGGCGACGCTTGGCCGCCACGTCAACGACCTGATGCTGTCCTTCTACATGAAGACGCCGGGCGGCTTCGACATCGAGTTCGGTTGCGAGGGGCGCCAGGTGCACGACGAAGGTTGGATCGCGCGGGAGAGCACTGCGGTCAGCCTGTGGGGCCACGACTTCAGCATCGGCGCCGGCCAGGCGCCCCCGCCGCAATGACGACCGCCGTCGTCGACTCGGCCCGGTTCCGGGCGGCGCTGGGACACTTCGCCACCGGCGTGACCGTCATCGCGACGATGGACGGCACCGAGCCCGTCGGGTTCGCGTGTCAGTCCTTCGCCGCGCTGTCGCTGGATCCGCCGCTCGTGCTGTTCTGCCCCGGCAAGGCGTCGCGCACCTGGCCGCTCATCGAGGCGTCGGGACACTTCTGCGTGAACGTCCTCGCGCACGATCAGCGCGATGTCAGCGCAGTGTTCGGCCGGGCGGGCACCGACAAGTTCTCGTCGGTGGGGTGGTCGTCCGCACCGTCCGGCGCGCCGATGCTCGACGGGGTGCTGACGTGGCTCGACTGCCGGGTGCAGAGCGTTGTGGACGGCGGCGATCACTGGATCGTGGTGGGCCGCGTCGAGGCGCTGGGGGAGCAGGACGACCAGCGTCCGCTGCTGTTCTATCGCGGCGCGTACACGGTGACCGAACCGGCCGAGCCCACTCCGGGCATCCTGGACAACCTGATCACCTGGTCGCGCGACGACGACTGGGTCTGAGCTGCTCGGCGGCAAGGCGGCCCGGCTCGGCCGGCGACGGCGCCCGTCGTCTGGCCCGGTACCCGTCATCGCCGTGTGGAGCGCGATCGTGACGAGATCCCACACCCCGACTCGGTGAGGTCGGCGCGCCGCCGACCACGCCCGGCCGCACGATCGATATGCGATCGCACTATGTTCCCGGTATGTACGCCGACCTTCTGCTGGCCACCTCCTGGGGCGAAACTCGGCGACGGTCATGAGTGGCGCCGACGAATCCCCACTCGGGCTGGCCGGACGGATTGTTACGGCGACGCGCGGGGCGGACGGTGCAGGCGAGGTGGAACTGCGTATCCGCGGCGGGACCGAAACGTTCATCGCCCGATCGGCCGACCCGCTGCCGCGCGGTGCTGCCGTGATCGTGCTGGCGACCCTGGGCCCCCGCACCGTCGTCGTGTCCCCGTGGGCTGATCCCCTCGATAGCATCCTCGATCTCTAGCAGAGCCAACCCACCTAGGAGCACGCCACCATGTTCGGCTATCACGTTCCCGCGCCCGATCAGGCGATGCTCGTCTCCGGCGGCAAGACCGACGGTGCACCCTTCCGGGTCGTCACCGGCCATGGCGCATTCGTCCTGCCGTTCGTTCGCAAGGTCGAGTTCATCACCCTGTCGATGTTCGAGTCAGAGGTCTCCGAGCCGTGCGTCACCAGACAGGGCATCGCCCTCAACGTCACCGCCGTCATCGCGGCCAAGGTCGGCAACGACAGCGAGTCGATCGTCAACGCCGGCCAGCGGTTCCTGTCCGATCAGAACCAGATGTCGGTGCTGACCGGACGCATCTTCGCCGGCCACCTGCGCTCCATCATCGGGTCGATGACCGTCGAGGAGATCATCACCGAGCGGCAGAAACTCGCCACCGAGGTGCTGGAAGGCTCCAAGGGCGAGATGGCCAAGATGGGCCTGATCGTCGATGCCCTGCAGATTCAGTCGATCGACGACATGAAACTGGGCTACATCGCCGCGATGGCCGCACCGCACAACGCGAAGATTCAGCAGGCGGCCCAGATCGCGCAGGCCGCCGCCGACCAAGCCTCCGCCGAGGCCCAGCAGCAATCATTGCGTATGCAGGCCCAGTACGAACGCGAAACCGCCGTCACCAGAGCCGGCTACGCCGCCGAGACGCAGGCGGCCCAGGCCAAGGCGGCCCAAGCCGGGCCACTCGCCCAGGCCGAGGCCCAGCGTGAGGTCATCGACGCCCAGACCGACCTCGCCCGGCGCCAAGCCGATCTGCGTCAGCAGCAGCTCGCCGCCGAGGTGATCCGGCCCGCGGAGGCCGAGGCCGAGCGGATCCGGATCCTGGCCAAGGCCGACGCCGAGCGCACCGAGATCCAGGCGGCCGCCGCCGCGTCGAACAATCGCGTCGCGCTGGATCAACTACTCATCCAGCAACTACCGCAGATCGTGGAGAAGGCCGCAGCCGGCTTGGCCACGGCGAACGTCACGGTGCTCAACGGCTCCGACGGCCTGTCCGAGATCGTGTCCGGACTGGTCGGGCAGGGACTGGCGATCTTCGACACCATCCGCGGCACGATGGGCGCGCCGGACATCGACGACCAGCCGGCCCTCGGAGCCTGAGCTAGTCGAGTCCTGCCGCCGCGGCCAGGCGGGCGAGGTGCTCGCGGGGCTGGCCGAAGAGCTGGGCGCTGCCGTGCGCGCGCTTGAAGTACAGGTGCGCGTCGTGCTCCCAGGTGATGGCGATGCCGCCGTGCAGCTGGATCATCTCCGCGGCGACGGTGCAGAACGCCTCGGAGCAATACGCCTTCGCGACGGACGGGTCGACGGTCGCGTCGACCGCGGCGTACGAGGCGGAGCGGGCGGCCGCTACGAGGACGTACAGGTCGGCCATCCGGTGCTTGAGGGCCTGGAAGCTGCCGATCGGGCGGCCGAACTGCAGGCGGGTCTTCGAGTATTCGACGGTCAAGTGCAGCGCCCGGCTCATCGCGCCGACCTGCTCGGCCGACAGCCCGACGCAGGCGATGTCGCGGACGCGGGCCAGTGCGGCGCGGGCGTCGCCGCCGATTCGCCGGCCGGTCGCGCCGTCCAGTGTGACCGTCGCCAGGCGTCGGGTCGGGTCCATGGCCGGGGTCTGTCGGCGCTGCACCGGCGGTTGGTCGGCGTCCACCTCGTAGATCCCGATCTCGTCCTCGGCTCGGGCCACGACGAGTAGCACGTCGGCGTGGTCGCCGTCGAGGACGTAACACGCCTCGCCGGTGAGCGACCCGCCTTGCGTGGTGACCGGGGCCGTCGACGTATCCCACTGTCCGGCGGGTCCGGCCCAGCACAGCGCACCGATCGAGGTGCCGTCGGCGATGCCGGGCAGGAGCCGCTCGCTGGCCGCGGTGTCGTCGAGTGCGAGCAGCGCCTGCGCGGCCAGCACCCCCGAGCCGAGCAGCGGGTTCGGAGTCAGGGTGGCGCCGAGCTCCTCGAGCACCACGTGGGTCTCGAGCAGACCGGCTCCGAGTCCGCCGAACTTCTCCGGAATCGATAGTCCGGCCACACCGATCTGGGCGCAGAGCACCTGCCACAGCGACTCGTCGTAGCCGCGTGGCGAGCCGATCGCGCGGCGCACGCCCGCGCTGTCTGACCGTTTCGCCAGCAGCGTCCGCACCGCGTCGCGCAGGCCGGTCTGCTCGTCGGTCAGGCTCGTCATCGCA
>JAOPWD010000128.1 GCA_025965875.1 Pseudonocardiales bacterium | reverse complement strand
GCCATCTTCACGTTGTGCAGGTGCGCAATGCTGGTCAGCCGGACGCTGGACGCCAGCTGCGGCACGTGGTGAGCGGCGCGTTCGACGTTCAGTGCTTTGAAGACACTGGCTGCCCACGAGACTGCGGTGGCGCGCGATGGCGCGGCACTCGCACCGCCCGGGTTGACGGCGAAGCCGACGAGAATGCCTACACACAGGCAGAGAGTGGTGAGAGTGCGTCTCGTGGTCCGAAGCGCGACAGACGTAGGCATGAGGGCCTTTCAGATCTCGCACGCGTGTGCTCTGCGTGTTCCTTCGGCATCCCCGCCTAACACGTAGCTTACACATAACTAACGGAAAATATACATCGGACAGCGACCTGGGTAAGATCGTCTATCAAGGACTCGTCCTACATCGTGAGACGATGATCCCGCGCAGTTGAACTGCCTTCGGACGAGCGGGTAATGTCTGGCTCGTGTTCGACCTCGTACTTATCCACCAGCGTTCTGGAGACGCGGCCTAGGTCGCCTGTCCAGAGCGCTAGCCCTTCGTGCATTGCACGAGGGGTTTTTTGTTGCACGAGCACCCGAACCCGTTAGCGCGCCGAGTGAGCAGCACCGAAGAGAGGCAGCGGCAATGACAGAGTCGAGCATCACGGGCGCGCAGGCGCTGGTCCGGTCGCTCGAAGAGGTCGGCGCCGATGTCGTCTTCGGCATCCCGGGCGGAGCGATCCTGCCGGCGTACGACCCCCTGTACGACTCCACGAAGGTCCGGCACATCCTGGTCCGCCACGAGCAGGGCGCAGGCCACGCCGCAGAGGGTTACGCGCAGGCATCCGGCCGGGTCGGAGTGTGCATGGCGACGTCGGGGCCGGGCGCAACGAACCTGGTCACGCCGATCGCCGATGCGTTCCTGGACTCGGTGCCTATCGTCGCGATCACCGGCCAGGTGCCGCGCCCGGCCATCGGCACGGACGCGTTCCAGGAGGCCGACATCTCCGGCATCACGCTGCCGATCACGAAGCACAACTTCCTGGTCCAGCGCGCGCAGGACATTCCACAAGCGATCGCCGAGGCGTTCCACCTGGCCGGTACCGGCCGGCCCGGTCCGGTGCTCGTCGACCTACCCAAGGACGTGCTGCAGGAGCGGATGACGTTCTCCTGGCCGCCGAAGCTCGACCTGCCGGGCTACCGCCCCGTGACCCGCCCGCACGGCAAGCAGGTCCGCGAGGCGGCCCGGCTCCTCAGTTCGGCGCGGCGCCCGGTGCTCTACGTGGGCGGCGGGGTGCTCAAGGCGCGCGCCAGCGCCGAGCTGCGACGGCTGGCCGAGCTCACCGGCATTCCGGTGGTCACCACGCTGATGGCCCGCGGGGCGTTCCCCGACAGCCACCAGCAGCACCTGGGCATGCCCGGGATGCACGGCTCGGTGTCCGCGGTGACGGCCCTGCAGAAGGCAGACCTGCTCATCGCGCTCGGCACCCGGTTCGACGACCGCGTCACCGGCAAGCTGGACACCTTCGCCCCGAACGCCACCGTGATCCACGCTGACATCGATCCGGCCGAGATCGGCAAGAACCGCCTCGCCGACGTCCCGATCGTGGGCGACGTCCGCGAGGTCCTGCGCGAGCTGATCCCCGCCGTCGAGGCCGAGTACGCCGCCGGTAACCGCGCCGACCTCACGGGCTGGTGGCGCCAACTGGACCAGTGGCGCGAGACCTACCCGCTGGGTTACACCGAGCCGCCCGACGGCGCCCTGGCCCCGCAGTACGTCATCGAACGTCTGGGCAAGATCGCCGGGCCCGAGACGATCTTCGCGGCCGGCGTCGGCCAGCACCAGATGTGGGCGGCACAGTTCATCAGCTACGAGAACCCCTACACGTGGCTCAACTCCGGCGGACTTGGCACGATGGGCTACGCCGTGCCGGCCGCGATGGGCGCCAAGGTCGCCTGCCCGGACAAGCTGGTGTGGGCGATCGACGGCGACGGCTGCTTCCAGATGACCAACCAGGAGCTGGCCACCTGCGCGGTCGAGGGCATCCCGATCAAGGTGGCCGTGATCAACAACGGCAACCTGGGCATGGTCCGCCAGTGGCAGACACTGTTCTACGACGAGCGCTACAGCCAGACCGAGCTGGGCACCCATGCCACCCCGGCGTCCGGGGGCACGGCCAAGCGCCGTATCCCCGACTTCGTGCAGCTGGCCGAGGCGCTGGGTTGCGCCGGGCTGCGGTGCGAGACGAAGGATGACGTCGACGAGACGATCAACAAGGCGATGGCGATCAACGACATGCCCGTGGTCGTCGACTTCACCGTGGGTAAGGACGCCATGGTGTGGCCGATGGTCGCGGCCGGTGCGAGCAACGACGAGATCCAAGCGGCTCGCGACATCCGCCCCGAGTTCGAGGGGGACGACTAGCCATGGCTACTACCCACACCCTGTCGGTGCTGGTCGAGAACAAGCCGGGCGTGCTCGCACGCGTGTCGGGGTTGTTCAGCCGGCGCGGCTTCAACATCGAGTCCCTGGCCGTCGGTCCCACCGAGCACGAGGAGATCTCGCGCATCACGATCCTGGTGAGCGTCGAAGGAAGTGCGCTCGAACAGGTCACCAAACAGCTCAACAAGCTCGTCAACGTCCTGAAGATCGTCGAGCTCGAAGAGAAGCACGCGGTGCAACGTGAGTTGCTGCTCGTGAAGGTGCGGGCCGACGAGAGCACCCGCCGCGACGTGCTTCAGATCGTCGAGTTGTTCAAGGCGAAGGTGGCCGACGTAGGTCCGGAGGCGGTCACCATCGAGATGACCGGCCGTCCCGACAAGCTGAATGCGATCCTGAAGATGCTCGAGCCGTACGGTATCCGCGAGATGGTGCAGTCGGGCATGGTCGCGCTGGGCCGGGGTCCGCGCTCGATGACCCAGGCCGCGTTGCGTCCGGCCGAACGCAGCGCGTAAGACAGTCCTGACCACCTAATCACCGGCGAACACAGGAAGAGGAACACCCGCTCATGGCAGTGGAGATCTACTACGACAACGACGCCGATCTGACCATCGTCCAACGGCGCAAGGTGGCAGTGCTGGGCTACGGCAGCCAGGGCCATGCGCACGCGCTGAGCCTGCGCGACTCCGGGGTTGACGTGCGGGTCGGTCTGCCCGAGGGCAGCAAGAGCCGTGCCAAGGCCGAGGACGAAGGGCTGCGTGTCCTCACGCCGGCCGAGGCGTCGGCCGAGGCCGACCTGATCATGGTGCTGGCGCCGGATCCGGCGCAGCGCAAGCTCTACGCCGAGTCGATCGAGCCGAACCTCAAGGACGGCGACGCGATCTTCTTCGGGCACGGCTTCAACATCCGTTACGGCTACATCAAACCGCCCGGCAACGTCGACGTCGCCATGGTCGCGCCCAAGGGCCCCGGCCACCTGGTGCGTCGCCAGTTCGTCGACGGCAAGGGTGTGCCGGTGCTGGTCGCCGTCGAGCAGGACGCATCGGGCAACGCATTCGCGCTCGCGCTGTCCTATGCCAAGGGCATCGGCGGCACCCGCGCCGGCGCGATCAAGACGACATTCACCGAGGAGACCGAGACCGACCTGTTCGGCGAGCAGTCCGTGCTCTGCGGCGGCGCGTCCCAGCTGGTCATGTACGGCTTCGAGGTGCTCACCGAGGCCGGTTACGCGCCCGAGATTGCCTACTTCGAGTGCCTGCACGAGCTCAAGCTGATCGTCGACCTCATGTACGAGGGCGGCATCGCCAAGCAGCGCTGGTCGGTCTCGGACACCGCCGAGTACGGCGACTACGTCTCCGGGCCGCGGGTCATCGACCCGCATGTGAAGGAGAACATGCAGGCGGTGCTCGCCGACATCCAGAGCGGTGCGTTCGCCGAGCGGTTCATCGCCGACCAGGACGCCGGCGCGCCGGAGTTCAAGGCGCTGCGCGC
>JAOPWD010000103.1 GCA_025965875.1 Pseudonocardiales bacterium | reverse complement strand
GCGCGGTCGGTGAATACGTTGCGCACCGCGGGCGAGGCGAACAGTGAGCCGAGCACGCGCGAGTCGAGCAGGTGTGCAGGAGCAACTTCAGGGCCCATCACGCGCTCCTCGGTCCGGACAGCATCTGTAGTAGCACCTCTCCTGCGGCCACCGGCCGCGTCGCCTTGGTTGTCATGCCGACCCAAACCCGGCCGCGCTCTTCAGTTTGCTTCCGGTTGTCATATGCGGTCCCGCACGCTGCGGTCGCGCCCGTACAGAGCAGTCACGCACACGATCACGGCACCGAGGACGGCCTGCTGGGCGGCGGAGCTGAGCGATTGCCCGACGAGGAGGGTGGTGAGCTCGACGAGCGTCAATGACCCGAGCACGGTGCGAATCACTCCCCCGCGTCCGCCGAGCAACGAGGTTCCGCCGATGACGACGGCTGCGATGCTCTGGAACAGGTACGGGTCGCCGACCGTGAACAGCCCGGCGCCGGTGAACCCCGCGAGCAGGAAGCCGGCCAGTCCGGCCAGAGCCCCACTCAGCCCGAAGCAGACCGCGGAGATCCCGCGTTCGCTGACGAGCATCAGTTCGGCGGCCTGCCGGTTGGCACCGAGCATGAAGATCTGACGCCCGGGCCGGCTGCGGCGGATGAACACCTGGGCCGCCACGGCCAGCGCAAGCCACAGCACGACGACGGGCGCGACCGGGACCGGGCCGGTGCTCGATGCCGCGGACGTGAATTTGGTCAACCAGGTCGGGGCACTCCCGCTCAGCGTCGCGTTCGTCCAGATCAAGATGGCCCCGCCGACCACCGAGCCAGTTGCCAAGGTGACGACGAGCGGTGGCAGATGCCACACGCTGGTGACGAGCCCGTTCACGGCGCCGACGAGCAGCCCAACCACGAGGACGATCGCGATGACCTCGACGGAGTTCATGCCTTCGCCGCTCAGCCGGGCACCGATGACGTTGCCGGCCCCGATGAGCGCCGGTACGGACAGGTCGATCCCGCCGATGAGTACGACGAACGTCTGACCGAGCGCCGCGATGCCGAGGAAGGAGGCGATCACCAGCATCGCCTTCACCGAGAACGGCTGGGCAAAGCCCGGGACGGTCGCGGCGCCGACGAGGAATACGGCGACGACGGTAACGATCTGGATCGGTCCGCTGGTAAGCGCGCCCCGCGCTCGAGGAGAGACCTCGATCAGGTTCCGGATGCGGGGTGGAACCACGGCTGTGATGACAGACATCAGGCCAGCCCCGCTTTCGGTCGGGCGGACAGTCGAGTGGCGAGCATCGCGTTCCCGCACACCGCGAACAGCAGCACGGCGCCATAGACGACCTGGATCCAGAGTGAGGACACCTTGAGGCTCGACAGCATGGTCTGGATGAGGAACAGCGAACTGGCGCCGAGCATCGGGCCGACCATGGTTCCCCGCCCGCCGATCAGCGCGTTGCCGCCGAGAGCTACCGCCGCCACTGCGGCGAGCGTGTACTGCCTGCCCACGGTCGGGTCGCCGGAGCCGATCAGCACGCTGAGTCCGATGCCGGCCAGGGCCGCGAACACCCCGCCGCTCGCATACGCCAGG
The DNA here is from genome assembly GCA_025965875.1 of Pseudonocardiales bacterium. Classification (GTDB taxonomy): domain Bacteria; phylum Actinomycetota; class Actinomycetes; order Mycobacteriales; family Jatrophihabitantaceae; genus QHCC01. The sequence continues at coordinate 7,633 of JAOPWD010000103.1, read as the reverse complement.
CAAAGCACGCGCGACACCCGGACGCCCGAGGTGAACGCGGCCCGGTCGTCGCTGCCGGTCGCCAGGATCGTCCCGACCGCGCCGCGGTGGTGCAGGAACCGCCAGAGGACGAGCGCGCCCACCACGAGCAGCAGCGAGCGCGGTAAGTAGCCCCCGAGCCAGGCGCCGGACAGATAGGTGACCCAGTGCGGGACGACGCCGACCGGCTGCGGCATGACGACGAGGGCCAGTCCACTGAGGACGAGGTAGGACCCGAGTGTGACGACTACCGGCTGCAGCCGTCCGTAGGCAATCGCAATCCCGTTGACCAGGCCGATCGCCGCGCCGATGGCCAGCAGCAGCGGCAAGGAAACCCAGACGCTGCCGAGGCTGTGCGGCACCAGGACGCCGACGAGCACGACGTTCACGAAGCCGAGCAGCGGCCCGACGGACAGGTCGATGCCGCCCCGCCCGGACATCACCGCCGGCACGCTGGCCATGGCGACGAGCACGGACGGCACCAGCAGGTTGACCGTGTTGGGCAGTTGGTGGCCGCTGAGCATCGTCGGCGAGAGCCCGAGGTTCACCCCGAGCAGGACGACTACGAGGGCCACCACCACGGTGAGCGGGGACCGGCGCACGATGGCGGCGGCGTAGGCGAGATCGGGCATGTCAGTGACCTCCCGCCACGACCGCCGGCGAGCCGAAGTACGCCGATACCAAGGACTCGGGGGTGACGTCGTCGGCGGCCAGCTCGGCCGACAACGAGCCGTCGTGGAACACCAGGACGCGGTCCATCAGGTGGACCAGCTCGTCGACCTCACTGGATAGCATGACCACGGCCGCGCCGGCGTCGGCCAGTCCGCGGAACACGTCGTACAGCTCGTGCTTGGTCTTGAGGTCGACCCCGCGGGTGGGGTCGTTGAGCAGGATCACGCGCGGTTCGGCGGCCAGCCAGCGGGCGATGATCACCTTTTGCTGGTTGCCGCCACTGAGGCGTCCGATGGAGTCCTGGCGGCCGGGCGTGAGGTTGACGGTGCGGGCATCGCGTTGGAACCGGGACTTGGTGCGGCGTGGGCGCAGCACGCCCGCGAACCGGTCCCGTTTCAGCGTCGGCATGCTGTAGTTGTCGATGATCGGCAACACGTCGGCCATGCCTTCGACCTTGCGGTCGCGCGGCACGTAGACGACGCCCCGGGCGACGCCGCTTCGGTAGTTCGTGACGGCCGCCGGGTCGTCGTCAGCGCGTCCTTTCGGCCCGGCGACATAGACGCGGCCGGAGTGCGGAGTGTGCAGTCCGGCCAGGCAGCGGATCAGCTCGTCTTGGCCGTGGCCCTCGAGTCCAGCGAGTCCGACGATCTCGCCGCGACTGACGGTGGCGGTGAACGGGCGGGTGCCGGGGCGCAGTGTGACGTCGTCGAGCCGGACCGCGGGGGCCCCGCGACGTCCCGTGCCGGTCCGGCGGGCGCCGGCTTCGACGTCGCGGCCTGAGATCAGGCGGATCAGTTCGCGGGCGTCGACCTCCCCGCGGCGGCGGATCCCGACGACCTGGCCGGTGCGCAGCGCGACGAAACGGTCGGCGATGGCCATGACCTCGTCCATGCGGTGTGAGATGAACAGGCAACCCATGCCGTCCGCGGCGCGCCGGCGCACCTCGTCGAACAAGCGGTCGCGCAGTTCGACGTCCAGCGTGGAGGTCGATTCGTCGAGGACCAGCAGCTTGGGGTCACGCAGCAGGGCACGCACAACGACGCAGATCTGCTGTTCCATCAGGGTCAACTCGCCGAGAGGGCGGTCGAGGTCGACGTCCTGTGCAGACAGTCGGCGCCAGGCCTCGGTGGCGAGCCGCCGACGGTCGGCGACCGCCGGGCGCGACAGCACCGGCGAACCGTGGCCGAGCCAGAGGTTGTCGAGCACGGAGCGGTCGCGGGCGGCGAGGATCTCCTGGAACACGGTGACGATGCCTGCCGCGAGTGCCGCGCGGGGCGAGCGCAGCCGCACGACTGTGCCGCCGACGAGGATCTGGCCCTCGTCCGGGCTCAATACGCCCGACAGCAGTTTGACGAGAGTGCTCTTGCCCGAGCCGTTCTCACCGAGGAGAGCGACGACCTCGCCCGGGGCGACGCTCAGGCTGCCGTCGACCAGGGCCCGGGTGGCGCCGAACCGCTTGCTCAGTCCTCGCGCTTCGACGATCGCCGAGACCGCCACTGGCGTCTCGCCGACGCCGGCTTCGGCTGTCTCGAGGGTGACGTCCTGTATCTCGCTGTTGATCACAGGTGCGCTCGCTCCTCTCGCGTCGGGAATTTCCCCGTTGGAATCGTTCCCATAATTTGGCACGCTACCTCGCTCCGGCTCCGAACGGAAGAGGCGATTCTTGTTTTCGCTGGATCGCCATCGTGGCAGCGATATAACGTTTGGTATCGATTCCACAGATCGTCCGCTCACGACAACTCACCTCGGCGGGGCGCGAACACCTCGAGCGTCTCCGCGTCGGTCACGGCCCGGGTCTCGTGCGGCAACCACGCCGGCAGCCGTACCGCGTCCCCCGGGCCGAGGGTCAGGGTCCTCGGCTCCGTAGACCCGAGCGTCACCGCCAAAGTGCCGGTGACGACGTGGATGTACTGCTCGTGTTCGTGCTCGTGCCGGGGTAACACGGAACCGGCCGCGAGCCGCAGCCGAAGCACCGTGAAGGCGTCTGCCTGGCTCACATGCCGTTGCACCCCGGGCAGTGCTTCGGGGTAGGGCGCGTTGACCCGGCGATCGACCAGGGCTTCCAGATCGACCGAGGTCATGACGCGACGAAGTTCGCCAGGCCGCCGTCCACGGCGAGTAGCTGCCCGGTCACGTACGACGCGCAGTCCGAGGCGAGGAAGACGATGACGTCGGCGACCTCCTCGGGTGCGGCCCACCGGCCCAGGCGCACCTTCAGCCGGTCCTGGAAGTCGTGCATGAACTCCTCGCCCGAAAGGCCGAGTGGCTCACCCAGGCGACGCGCGTTCTCCTCCCAGGCCTCGGTACGGATGAGACCGGGCGACACCGCGTTCACGTTCACGCGTGCCGGTGCCAGCTCATGAGCCAGGTAGCTCGTCATGGCCCCGATCGCGGCGTTGGCCATGCCACTCGCGGACGCGTTGGGCAGCAGTGAGCGACCGGAAACTCCGGAGATGTTGACGATGCGGCCAGTGCCGTCGTGCGGCAGGTGCGGCGCGACGGCCCGGGCCACGCGCAGCATGCCCATCGTCTTGGTGTCGAACGTCGTCATCCACTTCGTGTCGGCCGACTCGAGGATCGGGGCGCCCTGCAGGATCGGGCCGGCGTTGTTCACCAACACGTGGATCGGCCGGCTGCCCGCGGCCGTCACCTCGTCGATGGCCGCCTCGACCGACTCCTGGTCGGTCACGTCCATCGGCACGCCGGACACGCGGTCCGGGCCGGCGGACTCGGCGAGCTTGGCCACCGCCGAGTCGAGGTCGGCCCGGTTGCGGGCGGCGATCACCACTTTCGCGCCTTCCGCCAGCATCCGCTCGGCAGTGGCGAGGCCGATGCCGCGCGAACCTCCGGTGACGACGACGGTGCGGTCCTGCAGACCGGTCAGCATGTGGGAACGTCCTTACGGGATAGAGGGTTTATCGGCACGCCGGGTGTGGTCACCACGAACCGGACGGCTGCCACGTCCCGCCCAGGCACGCGCCGTCTGTGTGGGCGACGAGGTAGTCGCGCGAGGACTCCGCGAGCTGGCGGACGAGCTTTGTGTCGGCGCCGGTGAGCACGCCCTCGCGCTTCACCATGCGTCCGCCTACGAGGATCGTGTCGATGTTGGACGTGTTCGCGGCCAGTGCCACCGACGCGACGGGGTTGTTGACCGGCAACATGTTGAGCCGGTCGGTACGGATCAGGAGCAGGTCTGCTTCCTTACCGGGGGTGATCGACCCGGTGCAATGTTCGAGCTTGAGCGCGCGCGCTCCTTCGATCGTCGCGAACTCCAGGACGTCGCGGGCGGTGATCGACAGCGTCTCGGGCTTGCCGCCGGCCCGGATGATCGCGTCGTTGTCCAGGGCCCGCTGCATCGCGAGAGTCGCTCGCATCGCGGTGAACATGTCGCCGCCGATGCCCGTGCAGACGTCGACCGACAGCGAGGGGCGCACCCCGGCCGTCACGAGGCGCCCGGTCGGCGGGTAGCCGTGGCCCATGTGCATCTCGACCTCGGTGGCGACGGACGCCGTGCCACCCGAGTCGGCGATCATCGCCAGCTCGTCGTCGTGCAGGCGGCTGCAGTGCACGTAGGTGGTGTCGGGGCCGAGGATGCCGCGCTCGGCCAGCTGCGCCACCGGACGGTCGGCGAAGCCGGCGACCCCGATGTGGACGGTGATGGGGACGCCGAGTTCGCGGGCGGTGGCCCAGTCGTCGACGGACCGGTCGACGGTGCCGAAGTCGGGGCCCCGCAACGCGGCAGCGAGGGTGATGCGTCCGTCGCCCGGCAGGGTCGAGTCGTTCAGCCGGCGCAGGTCCGACCAGTCGGCGTGGCTGTCGCCGTCGAACCAGATCGGGGCGCCGTTGCCGTAGGCGTAGACCGCGCGCATCCCCGACTCGTCCAGCGCAGCCACGGCGGCATCGGTGTGCTCGGGCGTCATGATCGCGCAGTGCGACCAGTCCAGGATCGTCGTGATCCCGTGGTCAAGTGCCTCGAGCGCCCCGAGCAGGTTGCCGGCGTAGACGTCCTCGGGGCGGTAGACGGGAGCCAGCGCGCCGAGGACGCCGACGAGGTACTGCGACAGCGTCCAGTCGGCCGCGATGTTGCGCATGGCCGTCTGCCAGAGATGGCGGTGCGTGTCGATGAACCCGGGCACGACGATGCGGTCGGTCCCGTCCAGCACTTCGGCGTCGGGGACGGACAGCCCCGGCGCGACGGCGGCGATCACGCCGTCCTCGATGAGCACGTCGCAGTCGGCGAGGTCGCCGATCGACGGGTCCATGGTCAGCACCCAGGCGGCGCGCTTGACGAGGGTCTTGGTCGACATCGGATTCCCTTCCACGAGATGGGGTCCGGCGGCCGGCCCGGTGTGCCCGGACCGGCCGACGGCGGCTCTTAGGACAGCGCGGGCAGGTCCTTGGGAGTGGTGAAGAACGCACCGAGCTGCGACGGTGGCAGGAACGCGACGTTCGGCGGAGCCGGGGCCTGATCAGCCGACGACGCGGTCCAGTCGCGTTGCACCCAGCTGTTGAGGGCGGCCGAACCGGTGACCTGCGGCGGATTGGCCACGATAGCGTCGAACTTCGGACCCTGACCCTGCAACGTGGCCAGTGCAACGATCAGCGCGGCGTCGATCGTCTGCTCCGGCGGGATCGTCGATGCGACGTACTTGTCCGCGAGCTTGTCCTTCAACGCGACCAGAGAGCCCTTGTCGGGGTTGGCGTCGCCAATCGGCACGAGCTGGTGGCCGGTCTGCTGGACCGCCTGAATGATCGCGCTCGTCATGCCGCCGCTGTTGACCACGGCCGCCAGCGGGGCCGGGTGGGTGGAGAGGTACTGCAGCGTGACCGTCTTGGCCGTGGCCTCGCTCCATTGGCCCTCGACCGAGCCCGTGACCTTGATGTCGGGGCAGCGCTTGAACGCCGCGGTGTAGCCGTCGCTCAGTGCTGCGCTGGCGGGAGCCCCGTTGATGCCGTTGACGAGCAGCACGTTGCCCTTGCCGTTGATCATCTTGCCGATCCCGGCTGCGACGAGCTCGCCGGTGAGCAGGTAGTTGCCGTCGACGTTGATCGCGTAGGGCGAGGTGACGTGCGAGGCGACGGTGATGAACGGGATGCCGGCGTCGTAAGCCTGCTTGATGACCCCGTTGAAGGCCGTCGGCGAGTTCGGGATCGCGATGATCGCGTCGACGTGCTGGTTGATCATGCTGTTGATCTGCTGGATCTGCAGGTTGTTGTCGAGGTTGGAGTTCGTCGCCGTCAAGCCTGCGGTGAGCCCGGAGCTCTTGTAGGTATTGACGTCCTTCTTCAGCCGGGCCAACGCGTTGGCCCGCCAGGAGTTCGCCGAGAACGAGTCGCTGTAGCCGATCGTGTACGGCCCGGACTTGGCCTTGAACGTCGAGTACACCGACTTGTTGACCGGGGCGAAGTAGCCGTTGTAGCCGGCCTTCACGTCGGCAGGCAGGCTCGAGAGATCCGCCGTGCCCCCTGGTGCTGTGTCGGCGACGGTGCCGCAGGTCGACGACCCGCCGGCCGCGCCGCTACCGCCGCCCGCTTGCGTGTTCGTCGACGACCCGCTCGATGAACACGCGGCGAGTACGACGCCCGTCGTTGCTACCGCGACGAGCGCGGTGGCCCGCCTGGACCACCAACCCAGACCATCCATTGCCGCAACTCCCTTTCCCGTTGGTAAGGTTTCCAAACTGGCCGCAAGTGTGGGCACCGCCTCAGCGCGATGTCAAGACTTCGAGCCGAAATAGACTCGAAATATTCTCCTGCTGACAGCGGGTACACAGATGACGTAACGTTTCCACGATGACGACGCTCAAGGACGTCGCCGAGCACACCGGCCTGGGTCTCGGCACGGTGTCGCGCGCGCTGTCCGGACACCCCAACGTGCGGCCCGAGACACGGCGCCGCGTCGAGGCGGCGGCCCGCAAACTGGGCTACCAGTCCAACGGCCTGGCCCGGGCGCTACGCAGCAATCGCAGCAACTCGATCGGGTTGATCATCCCCGACCTCGAGAACGAGTTCTATACGACCGCCGCGTCCGTCGTGCAGGGTCTGCTCGCCGCCGAAGGGTTCCGCCTCGTCCTCTCGTGCAGCAACAACTCCCCCGACGTCGACATCGAGTTGCTCGCCTCGCTCATCGAGAACCGCGTCGACGGCATCGTCCACGTCCCCTGTACGCCGGACGGTTCGGACCTCGTTCGCGCCGCCAACCCGGGTGTCCCCATCGTTGAATACGCGCGGCGCTCGTCCGCCCGCGGAGTCGACAGCGTCATCGGTGACGACGAGCGAGGCAGTGCCGAGGTTGTGCAGCATCTAGTCGACCTCGGGCATCGCAACATCGCCGTCATCGCAGGCCCCAGCGGGCTGAGTACGACCACCGACCGCGTCAGCGGATTCGAACAGGCTTGCCGCAAGAACCGCCTGCCCAAGCGAGGCTGCCCCGTGCTGTACGGCCCGAGCTACGACGCTCAGTGGGGCGAGGTCGCCACCAACCAGATACTCGACGACCACCCGAATGTAACGGCGATCTTCGCTTCCAGCTCCCGGGGAGCCATGGGTGCACTCAAGGCGCTGCGCAAACGAGGGCTGTCCGTGCCGAACGACATGTCGCTCGTCGGCTTCCTCAATCCGGCGTGGCTCGACGTGTCCGAGCCGCCGCTCACCACCTACGAGCTGCCGCTCAACGACATGGGCGACATGACTGCGCGGCTACTGCTCGACCGGATCCGGCGCCCACGCGCCGATGAACCCACCGAGCCGCAGGTCCTGCGCTTCGACGGACGGCTTATCGTCAGGGAATCCACCACAGCGCCGCGAACGCACGCGCTCTAGTCGTTCTCGTACTGAGCTAGCGTCGCACGAGCCAGATTGCATATGTGGGGCTCCGAGAGTCTGTGCAGCACCGCTCCGGCAGTGATTGGATAGCCAGCCGCTAGGACAGGCCCCTCGATGC
>JAOPWD010000091.1 GCA_025965875.1 Pseudonocardiales bacterium | reverse complement strand
GTGTCGCGGTCGCGACGCCGGTCCCTGCGCACCTGACGGACGTCCTGTCCGATGTATCGATTCGTGACGAACAGCATGGCGATGATGAGCACACCGGCGCCGATGCCGGCCCACAGCGGGTAGTGGGCCTGGCTGCCGGGCGGCGGCGAAGTGTTCTGCTGCGGTGCGACCGGCGGCACCGATCCGCGCGCAGTCGTCGCAGCCGTGGGCGTCGCAGTGCCGGACAACGGCGGCACGGCGAGTGCGTACACCGCCGAGCCCGTCTCCTCGGAGTCGATCAGCAGTCGGGCGCCGTCGAACGCGATGCCCTCCCCCTGCGGCTGGGCGGGCAGCGCGAGCCGCACCGGCTTGGCCTTGATCGCGGCGGCGAGGCCAGAGCCGGTCACCGGCCACACGTAGGCGTCGGTGTAGGTCCGCACGGCCAAGCTGGTCCCGTCGCGGGACAGGGCGGCTCCGGTCACCGTCCGCTGGCCGAGCACGTTGGGGCCGCCCGCCGTCCCGGTGAAGCCGAGTTGCACCGAGCCGACCGGACGCAGTGATTGCACGAGGGACGGGTCAGACCGGGACGGAAGCGCGAAGACCCGCGCGGTACCGCTCAGCGACTTGGTGAACACGTAGGCAGCGCCGTGCGGCGAAACGGCCAGCCCCTCGGCGTCGGTTGCGGTCCCTGGGTAGCGCAGCCGCCACACCTCGGGTGCGACGGTCGTGGCTGAAACGTCGGTCGCCGAAGCGTCGACATGCGGCTCGGCTACCCGATAGACCACTATCTCGGTGCGCGCCGCATCGTTGTCGCCGATGTCGGCCAGCCATACCGAAGCGACCCCGCGCGCGTCGGGGGCGACGGCGATGTCCTCGCAGTCCACGTTCGTCGCACCCGGGACGGTGTAGGTGGCCAGGGTCTTTCCGGTGCGCGCATCGAGGGCGAAGAACCGGGCCTCGTCGCCGCTGTCGTTCTGCACGTAGATCACGCCGGGACTGACGATCCCGGTCGCGATCCCGCTTGCCTCCTCGATCCGCGGATCGCTCAGGCGGAATACGACGTGCGGCGCCGCAGGCGAAGGCGCGGCAGCGACCGAGGGCGCGATCACCCACACAAGCGCGGCGAACGCCGCGGCCGTCCTACTCGCTGACACCGAGGCGGTCGAGCAGGATCGCGCGGACGGCAGCGGCGTCGGCCTGGCCGCGGGTGGCCTTCATGACCGCTCCGACCAGCGCGCCGACAGCCGGGACCTTGCCGCCGCGCACCTTGTCGGCGACGTCGGGGTTGGCGGCGATCGCCTCGTCGGCCGCCTTCTCCAGGGCTGCGGTGTCGGACACGCGTTGCAGCCCGCGCTCGGCGATGACGGCATCGACATCGGCGCCGGTCTGCAGCACGCCGTCGACGACCTGCCGCGCGAGAGCCACCGAGAGGGTGCCGTCGGCGACGAGCACAACCAGGCGGGCCACCTGCTCGGGCGCGATCGGCAGTTCGGCCGCCTCGATCTCACGCGAGTTGGCTTCCTGCACCAGGTAGCCCAGCCACCAGTTGCGCGCCTCGCCGACCGCGGCGCCAGCCTCGACGGTGGCGGCGACCAGGTCGACGACCCCGGCGTTGGTCATCTGCTGCATGTCCTCGGCACTGACGCCGAGCGAGTCACGCAGCCGCACCCGCCGGGCGGCGGGCAGTTCGGGCAGCCCGGTGCGCAGCCGCTCGATCCAGGCGGCGTCGGGCGCGACCGGCACCAGATCGGGTTCGGGGAAGTAGCGGTAGTCCGTCGCCTCTTCCTTGCTGCGGCCGGGACGGGTGTCGCCCGTCGACTCGTTGAAGTGCCGGGTCTCCTGAAAGACCCGCTCCCCTGCGTCGAGGACAGCGGCCTGCCGGATCATCTCCGAGCGCACCGCCCGCTCGACGCTGCGCAGCGAGTTGACGTTCTTCGTCTCGGTGCGGGTGCCCCACTCCGTCGCGCCCGGCGCGTTCAGCGACGTGTTGACATCGCAGCGCAGCGAGCCCTGCTCCATGCGCACGTCGCTGACGCCGAGCGTGCGCAGGATGTTGCGCAACTCGGTGACGTAGGCCTTCGCCACGTCGGGGGCCAGCGCGCCGGTGCCCGGGACCGGCTTGGTGACGATCTCGATGAGCGGAATGCCGGCCCGGTTGAAGTCGACCAGCGAGTACTCCGCGCCGTGGATGCGCCCGGTGGCGCCGCCCACGTGCGTGTTCTTGCCGGTGTCCTCCTCCATGTGCACCCGCTCGATGCCGACGCGGTACGTCGTCCCTTCGACGTCGACATCGAGATAGCCGTCGACACAGATCGGCTCGTCGTACTGCGAGATCTGGTAGTTCTTCGGCATGTCCGGATAGAAGTAGTTCTTGCGGGCGAAGCGGCTCCACGGCGCGATCGAGCAGTTCAGCGCCAGCCCGATGCGGATGGTCGACTCGATCGCAACCTCGTTCACCACGGGCAGCGCGCCGGGCAGGCCGAGACACACCGGGCAGGTGTGGGTGTTCGGCTCGGCGCCGAACTCGGTCGAGCAGCCGCAGAACATCTTCGACACGGTGCCCAGCTCGACGTGGGTCTCCAGGCCGATCACCGGCTCGTAGCGGGTGACGACGTCGTCGTAGGCCAGAGTCATCGCGTCACTCCCACGAGTCGCGGCACGACGAGCGGTTCGACGGCCGCCTCGAAGGCCGCACCGACCCGGTAGCAGCGCTCGTCAGCCAGCGCCGGCGCCATGATCTGCAGGCCCACCGGCAACCCTTCGGACAGCCCGCTGGGGACCGAGATCGCGGGCGTGCCGGCCAGTGACGCGGGCAGCGTGCAGAGGTCGTTGATGTACATCGCCATCGGGTCGTCGATCCGTTCGCCGATGCCGAACGCGACGAACGGCGAGCTGGGTGAGACGAGAACGTCCACCTGCTCGAACGCGGCCGCGAAGTCACGCGAGATGAGCGTGCGGACCTTCTGCGCCTGCCCGTAGTACGCCTCGTAGTAGCCGGACGAGAGTGCGTACGTCCCGATCATGATGCGCCGCTTCACCTCGGCCCCGAAGCCGGCTTCGCGGGTCAGCGACATCACGTCCTCGAGCGAATTCACGCCGTCGTCGCCCACTCGCAGGCCGTAGCGCACTCCGTCGAAACGAGCCAGGTTGGACGAGGCTTCGCTGGGTGCGATCAGGTAATAGGCGGCCAGCGCGTAGCCGAAATGCGGGCAGCTCACCTCGCGGATGTCGGCGCCGAGGCCGCGCAGCGTCTCGACGGCGGCCTCGAACGACGCGAGCACGCCGGGCTGGTATCCCTCTCCCCCGAGTTCGCGCACGACGCCGATCCGGACGCCGGTCAGATCTCCGCGGGCACCCTCGCGCGCGGCCGCGACGACCGGCGCCACCGGCCCTCGGATCGAGGTCGAGTCGGCCGGGTCGTGCCCCGCGATGACCTCGTGCAGCAGCGCGGCGTCGAGCACCGTCCGACCGAACGGTCCGGCCTGGTCGAGCGAGGACGAAAATGCGATCAGCCCGTTCCGCGACACGGCGCCGTACGTGGGCTTGTGCCCGACGATGCCGGTGACGGCCGCGGGCTGGCGCACTGAGCCACCGGTGTCGGTGCCGATCGACAAAGGCGCCTCGAACGCGGCGACCGCGGCCGACGACCCACCCGACGACCCACCGGGGATGCGGCCCAGGTCCCACGGGTTGTGCGACGGGCCGTAGGCGGAGTTCTCGGTCGAGCTGCCCATCGCGAACTCGTCCATGTTGGTCTTGCCGAGCATCACGATGCCGGCGTCCTTGATGCGGCGGGTGATCGTCGCGTCGTACGGCGGCCGCCAGCCCTCGTGGATCTTCGACCCTGCGGTCGTCGGCAGTCCCTTGGTGACCACGACGTCCTTCATGGCCAACGGCACTCCGGCCAGCGGCGACAGTTCCTCGCCGGCCGCGATCTTCTCGTCGACGGCCTTGGCGGCAGCGAGGGCGCCGTCGGTGTCGACGTGCAGGAAGGCGTGCACCTGTCCGTCGACCTCGGCGATCCGGTCGAGGTGCGCCTGCGCGACCTCGACAGCTGACACCTCACCCGATGCCACCGCCGCGGCGGTCTCGGCGGCGGTGCGCCGCGTCAGGTCCGTCATGCTCGCTCTGTTCTCATGGTCGTCCTAGGCCTCATCCATCAAGATTCGGGGCACCCGGAACTTGTGGTCCTCTACCGCGGGCGCCTCGGCGAGCACCTCGTCACGCGGCAGGGACGGGCGCACCTCGTCGGGACGGAACACGTTCGTCATGGCCACGGCATGTGTGGTGGGCGGGATGTCGGCCGCGGCCACTTCGCCGACCCGGGCCACCGCGCCCAGAATTACATCCAACTGCCCGGCGAAGACGTCCAACTCCTCGTCGGTGACCGCCAGTCGGGCCAGCCGCGCCAGGTGGGCGACGTCGTCGCGGCTGATCCGGCCGCTCGGGCCGGCTGCGCCAGTTGCGTCGGCTGCGGGTTCGGTTGCGTCGGGCACGACACGTGAGTCTACGAGAGCGCCCGGGGTGGCTGCACCCGCGTTTGCGCTGAGCCGTGTAACGCCACCGTCATTTCCGTGAGGCAGGGTGACGTCGTGGCCTACCTGCTCCGGATCCAGCTCCCCGACCGCCCCGGCGCGCTCGGCGCGGTGGCGTCGGCGCTCGGCACGGTGGGCGCCGACATTCTCAGCGTGGACGTCATCGAGCGATCCCCCGGCTGTGCGATCGACGACCTGGTGCTGGAGCTACCGCCGGATCGGCTGGCCGACTCGTTGGTGAGCGCGGCGAACACGGTGCCGGGGGTACGCGTCGAGTCGATCCGCCCCTACGCCGGCCAGATCGACCCACATCGTGAACTGGAACTGCTCAACAGCCTGGCCGCGATGCCGGAGGAGCCGTTGCGGGTTCTCGCCGACGGTGTCGCGCGGATCTTCCGGGGCGGCTGGGCCCTGGTGTTGGACGCCCCGGCGGACGGCCAGGCGAAGGTGCTCGCCGCCGGCGGCGGGGCACCGGAGGTGCTCAGCATGCCGGCCCCGTGGTGGCCGCCATCGCCGGCTCGCGTGCTGGACCCGGACAACGACTGGGCGCCGTCGGATTGGGCCCGGCTCGAAACCGAACTCGCCGTCGCTCCGCTCGGTGATGCTGCCCTGCTGGTCGGCCGCCCGGCGCTGCGCTGGCTGCCGGCGGAGATGCTGCGCCTGCAGCACCTGGCGGCTATCGCGGCGACAGTGACCGGTTGACTGGAATCGCGCCCCAACGGCCCTCGCATCTACGCTGCTGCCCATGACGAACTGGACCGCTGCTGACATCTCCGACCAGATCGGGCGGACTTTCGTCGTCACGGGCGCGAACAGCGGGCTGGGTGCGAGCACCGCTCGGGCGCTCGCCGGCGCGGGCGCGTCGGTGGTGCTGGCCTGCCGCAACACCGCCAAGGGGGACCAGGCGGCCGCGACGATGCCCGGCCAGGTCGAGGTGCGCCAGCTCGACCTGGCCGACCTCAGTTCGGTGCGATCGTTCGCCGCCGGGATCGACCAGATCGACGTCCTGGTGAACAACGCCGGCATCATGGCTGTGCCGCAGGGCAAGACCGTGGACGGCTTCGAGCGTCAGATCGGCACGAACCACCTGGGCCACTTCGCCCTGACGGGGCTGCTGTTCCCGAAGATCAGCGATCGCGTCGTGACGTTGTCCAGCGGCGCGCACCGGATGGGCAAGATCAATATCGACGACCTGAACTGGGAGCGGCGTCGCTACGGTCGCTGGGCGGCCTACGGGCAGTCCAAGCTGGCCAACCTCATGTTCGCCTACGAGCTGCAGCGCCGGCTGGCCGCCGCGAAGTCCCCGGTCAAGTCACTGGCCGCACATCCGGGCTACGCCTCGACGGAGCTGCAGTCACACACCGAGTCGGTCCAGGACAAGGTCATGGCGCTGGGCAACCGGCTGATCGCGCAGAGCGCTGATATGGGCGCGCTGCCCGAGCTGTACGCAGCGACCGTCCCTACGCTGCGTGGCGGTGAGTTCATCGGCCCGCATGGCCGCCTCGGCTTGAACGGCTATCCCAAGATCGTCGGCTCGAACAAGGCGTCAAGGGACGAGGCCGTCGCCGCCAAGCTCTGGACGCTGTCCGAGGAACTGACCGGGGTTAGTTACCCGTAGCCGGGGTGGATTTGCGGGCCCGTTGCTTCGCGTCCCTCAGCTTGCCTAGCTGATCGGCATCAGCGCGCCGGTTGCGGGCGGTGGCCTTCTTCTCCGCCGCGTCGGCCAAGGTCGACTTGGCCTGCGCCGTGGCTCGCGTCTTGCGGGCGTCGGCCTGCGCCTCTGCCGATTTGCGCTGCCGCTCGACCGTCTCGATCCTGCTGGCGGCCTTGGCGTCGGCCTGCCGCTTGGCGGCGTCGGCCTGCACCCGAGCCCGGCGGGACGCCGCCTGCGTCTCCTTCTGCTCGTTCTGGACCGCGGCCTGAACGCCTTCGCGCTGGCGCCGCTGCGCCTCCTCGCGTAGCTCGCTGGCCTGCTGCTCGGCCTGCCGCACGGTGTCGGCCGCCGTGCTGCGCCGCTGCGCGGCGTCCTGCTCGAGGTCAACGGCCTTGGTCAATGTCTCGGCCCGCTCCCGCACCTCGGCCCCGTGCTGCTCGACGCGTCGGTCCTTCAACACGCGTCCGGCCGCCTCGTCGAGCGAACCGATGAGCCGCTCGAACGCCAACCGGGGCGGCGAGTCGGCGGGCAGTCGTTTGACCAGCTTTGCGTCCAGAACGGCGAGCGGAGTTCGTGCGGCCTGATACGGCAGTTTCAACAGCGTGCGGGTGTTCACAGCCGCCCCCCTAGTTGGTTGGTTGCTTGGGCCCGCAGCTCGGCGGCCCTGCGCTCCTCGGTCTCGGCGTCGATGACCAGCCGGTCGTGGTCCCGCGCGGCGGCGCGCTCGGCCGCGTCGGCGTCAGACCTGATGGACTGCGCTTCGGCGACGTGCTGGTGGACCCCGCGCGTCGCCGCTGCGTCGGCCGCGGCCCGGGCGGCGCGTTCCTGTCGCTGGGCTGCGATCTCGGCCTGGGTGCGTTCGGCCGCGACGCCGTCCTGGACGGCCCGCTGCTGCTCGCCCGCCCGCTCGTAGGCGTCGCGACGCTCGTCGGCGGCTACCTGCTGCTGTTCGCGGAGCTCGTCCGTGGCGTGCGTCGTCTCGGCGTCAGCGATGGCGTCCTGGCTGTTCGCTTCGCGCCGCGCAGCTGCGTCGGCCTGCTGCAATTGGCCTTCCTCGGCCAGGGTGTCCTTTCCTGCGAGTGCGCCGGCGACCTCTTTGGCCTTGCCGGCAATCGAGTCGAGCAGGCCCTTGCGGGCCTCGTGGGCCGTGTCGTCGTTGGTCATGGCAACGGGCTACCCAGCCGGGGCGCTCGAGCTAACGTGACCACGACCACTGCGGGGCTGTTACAGCAGCTCGGGCTGCTGCCACTTCTCGCCGTGGACGTGCGTCGCCAGCCAGGCCCAGACCGTCTCGTACCAGACCCGGGCGTTGCCAGGCTTGAGCACCCAATGGCCCTCGTCCGGGAAATACAGGTAGGACGATTCGACCTCGCGCCGTTGCAGGTCCCACCACAGTCGCAGCGCCTCGCCGACCGGGACGCGGTAGTCCTTGTCGCCGTGCACGACCAGCATGGGCGTCGTGATCTTGTCGACGAAGTGGTGCGGTGACCACGCGTCGTAGCGCTCCGGACGGTCGGTCGGCAGTCCCCACTCCCGCGCCCAGTACGCCGGGTAGTCGGTCGTGCCCAGGAACTGGTCCAGCGCCCACAGGCTGGCGTGCGTGACGATGCAGCGGAACCGATCGGTGTGCCCGGCGACCCAGTTGGCCATGTAGCCGCCGTAGGAACCACCCATCGCGGCCACCTTGGTGGCATCGATGTCGGTCCGCGCCTCCGCTTCGTCGGTGATCGACATCAGGTCGGTGTACGGGGTGCCGCCCCACTCTCCCCAGCCGCGGCGGATCATCGCCTCGCCGTAACCGGTCGACAGCGCCGGGTCCGGCAGCAGGACGGCGTAGCCCTTGGCCACCATCAGCCACGGATTCCAGCGCCAACTCCACCCGTTCCAAGAACCCAGGGGTCCGCCGTGGATCCACAGCAGCAGCGGTGCCGGTTGCTCGGCCGACGCGCCGGCGGGCAGCGCCAGCCAGGCCCGCACCTCGGTGCCGTCGTCGACAGCCGTCGTGACCTCTTCGACCCGGCCGGGCACCGTGACGCCGCCCGGCGCCGGCAGCGCCGACGCTTCCCCATCGATGGCCAGCCCGTCCAGCCGGACCGGGGCCGGCGGGCTGCCGACGAGGTCGCGCAGCGCGTACAGCGTCCGGCCATCGGGTGCCACGAGGAGATTGGTGTGATGCCCGCTGCCCGTCACCCGCGTGACCGCGCCGGTGGCGACGCTGACCCGGAAGATCGGCCGGTGGCCGCGCTGGTCGGCGGTGAAGAAGATCGCGGTGCCGTCGGAGGAGAACACCGGTGAGACCGGCCACAGCTCCTGGTCATCGACGAGCGCGCGGCCGTCGCCCGAGGCGAGATCGAGCAACCACAACGAGTTGCGCGGCGGGTCGTCGTAACCGGAGTCCTGGGTCCGTACACAGACCACGAACGCGCCGTCGCGCGACACCTCCGGCTCGCTGAAGAACACGTACGGCTCGTCGGCCAGGATCCGATGCTCGCCGCTGGCGCTGTCGATTGCGACCAGCCGCGAACGGGGGAAGCCGGGTTCGTCCGGCACCAGCCAGGTCGTCACGACGGTCGCGCCGTCCGGGGTGGCGACGAAGCCGGCCTCATCCAGCGCCCGGCCCGGTGCTGGGGTGAGATCGCGCGGATCGGCGTCGGTGTCGGCGCCTGCCCGGTCGTCGTCGTGGAGGTTGGGCAGCAGCAAATGCGTCTCGTCCGGACCAAGATCGTGGTCCCACACCCGCACCGGCGACTCGGCGTGCAGGATGGCACCGACCTTGGCGTCCTTGCGGGCCTTGCGGCGTGACTTGTCCGTCTCGCCGTCGAGGCTGCCCGGCAGGACGGACGCGCCGACGACGACCGTGCCCGAGTCGCGGGCCACCTTGACCGCAGTCACCCCGCCGGGACGCTCGAGCACCTTGCGTGCCTCGCCGGCGCCGGCCGGTAACCGCCACAGCGCAGCGGGTTCGTCATCGTCGTCCGCGTCGCGCGCGGAGACGAACAGCACCGAGCCGTCCGGAGCGAAGGCCGGCCCCGACTCACCCTTGCGGGACCGGGTCAACCGACGGGCGGCCTGCTCGCCGGCCGGGTCGATCGCCCAGAGCGCGTTGACGAACGTGTTGGCGTCCTTGTTCAGGCTGGCCACCGTCGCGACGAGCGCGCTGCCGTCCGGCGCTAAGACCAGGTCGGTAACTCGGGGAATGGCGAGGTAGTCGGAGAAGTCGTCGAAATCAGTCACACCGGGCACGCTATCTGCTCGCGCTGAGAGCAGCAGTTCGAAGAGCCGGAACACGCGACCCCCCAGTCGTTGCAGCCCTTGGTGATCGGCGGGTCAGGCAGCGTCAGCCCGTCCCGATCGGCAGAGTCGATCACGGCGCGGCGGCTTCGGTTCTGGCCAGCGCCTCGGCTGCCTCGGGTCCGTCGGTGAGCAGGGCGGTGAAGCCGTCCTCGTCGAGGATGGCCACCCCGAGGTCGGTGGCCTTGTCCGCCTTGGTGCCGGCGTTCTCGCCGACGACGACGAAGTCGGTCTTCTTCGACACCGACCCCGCCGCTTTGCCGCCACGAGCCAGGATCGCCTCCTTGGCCTCATCGCGCGAGTAGCCGGTCAGTGAGCCGGTGACGACGACGGTGAGGCCGCTCAGCGTCTTGGGCGTGGAGAGATCGACGTCGTCGGCCATCCGCACCCCGGCCGCGGCCCACTTGTCGACGATCGCGACGTGCCAGTCGACGTCGAACCACTCCTGGACCGACTCGGCGATGATGCCGCCCACGCCCTCGGCTGCAGCGAGCTCGGCGCCTGAGGCGGCCCGAATGGCGTCCATGGAGCCGAAGTGCGCCGCCAGGGCGCGGGCGGCGGTGGGGCCGACGTGCCTGATCGACAGCGCTACGAGCACCCGCCACAGCGGCTGCGACTTGGCCCGCTCGAGGTTGTCGACCAGCTTCAAGCCATTGGCCGACAAGACCCTGCCGTCGCGGATCTCGTCAGCCGGGTCGGACTTGCTCGCCGCACGGGTGAACAACGGCACGGTGGCCAGCTTCTCGCGGGCGGCGCTGGCATCTCCTGCGGTGGGCGCGAGCGTGAACAGGTCGCCCTCGTCGGTGATCACGCCGGCCTCGAGCAGCGCCATCGCGCCTTCGTAGCCGAGCGCCTCGATGTCGAATGCGCCGCGCCCGGCCAAGCTGGCCAGCCGCTCGCGCAACTGCGCACCACAGAACCGCGCGTTCGGGCAGCGGATGTCCTTGTCGCCCTCCTTGGCCGGTGCCAGTGGCGTGCCGCAATCGGGGCACTCGGTGGGCATCACGAACGCGCGCTCGGTGCCGTCGCGCAGCCCTACCACGGGCCCGACGATCTCGGGGATGACGTCGCCGGCCTTGCGCAGCACCACGGTGTCGCCGATCAGCACCCCCTTGCGGGTGACCTCGCCGGCGTTGTGCAGGGTGGCCATCGCGACGGTGGACCCGGCCACCACCACGGGCTCCATCACGCCGAACGGTGTCACCCGTCCGGTGCGCCCGACGTTGACCCGGATATCGAGCAGCTTGGTGTTCACCTCCTCCGGCGGGTACTTGAACGCGATCGCCCACCGCGGCGCGCGGCTGGTCGAGCCCAGCCGGCGCTGCAGGCCGAGCTGATCGACCTTGACCACGACGCCGTCGATCTCGTGCTCGACGTCGTGGCGGTGCTCGCCGTAGTAGTCGATGAACGCCTGCACGCCGGCGAGGTCGGGCTTGACCTGGGCGCTCGCGGCGGTCGGCAGCCCCCACCCGGCGAGCACCTCGTACCAGCCGGACTGCGCGGTGACCTTCGGGCCACCCTCGACCCGCCCGACCCCGTGGACCACCATGCTCAACGACCGGCTGGCGGTCACTCGCGGATCCTTCTGCCGCAGCGACCCGGCCGCGGTGTTGCGCGGGTTGGCGTAGGGCGCCTTGCCTGCGGCGACCAGCCCGGCGTTGAGTTCCTTGAAGCGTGCGACCGGGAAGAACACCTCGCCGCGAACCTCGAGCACCTTCGGAATCGCCTTTCCGGTAAGGCGATCCGGGACGTTCGCGATGGTGCGGATATTGGGCGTGACGTCCTCGCCGGTGCGGCCGTCGCCGCGCGTGGCCCCGCGCACCAGGCGACCGTCCTCGTAGACCAGGTTGACCGCGAGGCCGTCGACCTTCAGCTCGCACAGGAATGCGGGCGCCTCACCTGCGTCGCGCTCGACCCGTAATGCCCATGCAGCCAGGTCGTCCGAGGAGAACGTGTTGTCGAGGCTGAGCATGCGCTCGAGGTGGTCGACCGCGGTGAACAGCGTCGAGTACGTGCCGGCCACCCGCTGCGTCGGAGAG
Organism: Pseudonocardiales bacterium; assembly: GCA_025965875.1. Taxonomy (GTDB): domain Bacteria; phylum Actinomycetota; class Actinomycetes; order Mycobacteriales; family Jatrophihabitantaceae; genus QHCC01. The sequence goes on along the minus strand of JAOPWD010000091.1, from coordinate 12,663 downwards.
GACGGTGTGCGCAGCTCGGAGTATTGGTCCTCAAGCTCCTGCAGCCGGCGCATCGCGGCGTCGTATTCGGCGTCACTGGCCGTCGGCGCATCGAGCACGTAGTACCGGTAGGAGTCCTCGTCCAGTTTCTGCGACAGGCGGGCATGCTCCTGCCGCACGTCATCAGGGGCAGCTACAGCAGTCGGCTCGCTCACGCAACCAATCTATCTGCGCTGGGGCGCCACTCGATCTCCCGCGCTCGCGCGGCTCTTCGCGCGAGGGCTCATCGCGTTGAGGGGCACCTCGGAACGCGGCTACCCGTGCCAACAAGAACTGACTAGCTAGCGAGTTCCAGCATGTTCTGGGCTACGTCGCGCAGCGTGGCCAGGACGCGGCGGGCGTAGTCGGGGGTGGCGCCGGCGAGGCCGCAGGCCGGGGTGGGCACGACGGCGGCGGCAAGTTCCTCGACGGGGAAGCCGAGGGCGTTCCAGAGACGACGGATGGGCTCGCGCGCGGTATCGCGGGTGAACTCGGCGTCGACCGTCGGCAGCACGCCCAGCCAGAGCGACGTGCCGGCGTCGACGGCCTCGCCGAGCGCGTCGTACTGCCCGCCGAGCAGCGCGAGATCGACGGCCAGCGCGTCGGCGCCGGCGGCGCGCAGCAGCGCGATCGGGACGTCGCTCGCGCAGCAGTGCACGACCCGGCCGCCAGCCGGTGCGACGTCGAGGACCGCGCGCAGGGTCTGCTCCACGACCTCGGCGGACACGGCGCGCACCGACCCGAAGCCCGACGGCGTAGGCACGTGGCCGGCCAACACGCTCGGCAGCCCGGGTTCGTCGACCTGGACGACCAGCCGAGCCCCCGGCACGCGCGAGCCCACGTCGGACAGATGTGCGCGCAGCCCTTCGGCGAGGGATTCGGCCAGATCGCGCGTGGCGCCCGGGTCGCCCACTACCCGGTGACCGGACGGGACCTCGATATTGGCGGCCAGCGTCCACGGCCCGGTCACCTGAACCTTGAGCGCCCCCACGTAACCGTCGGCCACCGCCTCGAGCGCGTCGAGATCGCGGGCCAGGAAGTCCTGCGCGCGGCGCAGGTCGCGCCCCGGCCGCGATGCCAACCGCCAGCCCGACGGCGCGATCTCGACCGCCAAGTCCACCAGCAATCCCGCGGCCCGCCCGATCATGTCCGCGCCCGCGCCACGCGCGGGCAGTTCGGGCAGGTGCGGCAGGTCCGGTAACTCGTCGAACACGAGCCGGGCCGCCTGAGTGGGATCGGTGCCGGGCAGGGAGCCGATGCCCGTGGCTGAGCCCGCAGGCCAGGGTCGGTCGGTCATGCGATCACGCCGATGCGACGCGCAGCGGCGATGGTCGCCGACCCCACCACGACATCGTCGTCGTACATGACCAGGGCCTGCCCCGGCGCCACGCCGCGCTGCGAGCTGTGCAGGCGGGCGACGACCTCGTCGGCCGTCACCCGCACCGTCGCGGGAGTCACCATGCCGTGCGCTCGCAGCTGCACGAGGCAGTCGAACTCGTCCGACGGGCTGGTGCCGGAGGTCCAGAGTGGCCGCTGCGCGGTGACCTCGTCGGCGTCGAGCAGCTCGCCCGGGCCGACCACGAGCGTGTTCGTCTTCGGCTGGATCGAGAGCACGTACCGCGGTTCGCCCTCAGGACTCGGACGGTTGAGGTTCAGGCCACGCCGCTGCCCGACCGTGTAGCCGAACGAGCCGGCATGCGAGCCGACGACATCGCCGGTGGCCGAGTCGACGATCGGCCCGTCCCGCGTGCCGAGCTGCTTGGCCAGAAAGCCGCGGGTGTCGCCGTCGGCGATGAAGCAGATGTCGTGTGAGTCGGGCTTGTCGGCGACGGCCAGTCCGCGCGCGGCCGCCTCGGCACGCACCTGCGCCTTCGTCGAATCCCCGAGCGGGAACTGCGCGTGCGCGAGCTGCCGCGCGGTGAGCACCGCCAGGACGTAGGACTGGTCCTTGCCCATGTCGACAGAACGCCGCAGCCGCCCGTCGTCGAGCCGGGCGTGATGGCCCGTGACCACGGCATCGAAGCCGAGCGCGAGTGCCCGGTCGAGTACGGCCGTGAACTTGATCTTCTCATTACACCGCAGGCACGGGTTGGGAGTGCGGCCGGCGGCGTATTCGCTGACGAAGCCATCGACGACGTCGGCCTTGAAGCGTTCAGCCAGATCCCATATGTAGAAGGGGATTCCGAGGACGTCGGCCGCGCGACGCGCGTCGTTGGCGTCCTCGAGCGTGCAGCAGCCGCGAGCCCCGTGGCGCAGCGTCTGCGGCGCGGCGGACAGGGCCAGGTGCACGCCGGTGACGTCGTGCCCGGCATCGACAGCCCGTCCGGCCGCGACCGCCGAGTCGACGCCACCACTCATTGCGGCCAGGACCTTCAGCGGAGCTGCGGCGGGAGTCACGACGCCACCGACGTCAGCCCGGCGCGGCGAGCCCGTTCGACGACCGGTCCGATGGCGTCGACGACGGCAGCCACGTCGTCGGCCGTGGAGGTGTGGCCGAGCGAGAAGCGCAGCGAGCCGCGGGCCGCGGCCGCAGACGCCCCCATCGCGATCAGCACGTGCGAGGGCTGGGCGACACCGGCCGAGCAGGCCGATCCCGTGGAACATTCGATGCCGCGGGCGTCGAGCAGCATCAGCAGCGAATCGCCTTCGCAGCCGGGGAAGGACAGGTGCGCGATTCCGGGCAGTCGGTCCGTCGGGTGCCCGTTGACGATGACGTCGGGAACGATCTCCCGCACTCCGTCGATGAGCGAGTCACGAAGCCGGGCGATCCGCGGCGCGAGCTGCAATCGGCGCTCGACCGCCAGCGACGTCGCGACGGCCAGCCCGATCGCGCCAGGCACGTCGAGGGTTCCGGAACGCACGTCGCGCTCCTGACCGCCTCCGTGCAGCAGGGGCACGCAGTCCACGTCGCGTCGCAGCAGGAGGGCTCCGGCGCCGTACGCGCCGCCCAGCTTGTGGCCCGTCATGGTCAGCGCGTCGGCGCCACTCTCGGCGAAGTCCACTGGCAGCGAACCGACCGCCTGGACGGCGTCGGTATGCAGCGGGACGCCGAACTCGTGAGCCAGTGCGGCCAGCGCGCTGATCGGCTCGGTCGTGCCCACCTCGTTGTTGGCCCACATGACGGTGACCAGCGCGACCGAATCCGGGTCGGCGGCGAGCGCCTCACGCAGGTAGCCAGGGGCGACCTTCCCCTGCGCGTCGACGGGCAACCAGGTCACGTCGGCACCCTCGTGGGTAGCCAACCAGTCGACGGCGTCGAGCACCGCGTGATGCTCGACCGAGCTCGCGATGATCCGTCGCCGGCGCGGGTCGGCGTCGCGGCGGGCCCAGTAGATGCCCTTGACCGCGAGGTTGTCGGCCTCAGTGCCACCGGCCGTGAAGACGACCTCGGACGGCCGGGCACCCAGCGACCCGGCGAGTTGCTCGCGCGACTCTTCGACCCGGCGCCGGGCCCGACGACCCGAGCCGTGGAGGGAAGAGGCGTTGCCGAGTTCGCCCAGTGCCGCTCCGACGGCCGCGATGGCCTCGGGGAGCATGGGCGTCGTAGCGGCGTGGTCCAGGTACGGCATCGCGCACAAGCTTACGTGGGTGCGCGATGCTCGCCGTTCGCCGAGACCGGATACATTGACATCATGGACACCGCCTCGAAGATCCGCGCCGCACTTGCTCGTGGCGTCAAGGCGGCCCGGGGTCGTCGAGCCAACAAGCGCGCCATCACGGCCCGCCGCAAGGTGTCGCGCAATACGCCCGGATCGGGATCCACGTCCCCGGGCGAGTACGGCATCGGAGCGCCGGACCGGTTCGGCAGCGGCTTCTGATCAATTCGGCGACGGTGCGCGCACCTGACCCGCTACCAGCACGCCGATCAATGCAACGCCGGCCATGGCCAGGTCGAGGACGGTGAAGGCCGCCGTATAGCCCAGCGCACCCCGCGCGGCAGCAGCGACGAGCACCCCGGCCACGCCCGTCGTCACGGCGCTCACCGTTGCGTCCGACAGTTGCAGGGCTGCCGAGTCGGAGCCGCGGTCGGCGTCGTTCGTGTACTTGAGCATCAGCACGCTGGCGCTTGTCATCGTCAGTCCGGCGCCGATGCCGGCCAACGACCACGCCGGGTAGATCAGCCACCCGGGCACGCTCGGTTGCGCGGTCACGGCTACCGCCAGCGCGGACAACACGACGAACCCGAAGCCGGCGCGCACCAATCGCACCCGGTGCTGCTGCTCGTCAGCGTGCCCGGCGCGGCCCTGCCACCAGGAGCCGGCGGCCCAGGTCAGCCCGGAGCAGGCCAACGGCAGGCCGGCCGCGGTCGCGCTATAGCCGTGTTGGACGGTCATCGACAGCGGCACCAGCGACTCGACCGCGAAGAACGACCCGGCCAGCAGCCCGCGAATGGCGATCGGCGCAGCGACGCCGCGACGGACGCGGACGGTCCCCGCGGGCAGCAGCGTCCGCAGGCCCCACACCAGCGCCACGAGGCCCACGACGGCCAGACCGATGGACAGCGGCGACGGATGCTGGCCGGCTTGCGTGAGCGCGGCGATGCCGCCGGCCACGGCGAAGGCGTGCAGGATCCGCCGCGGGTCGGCCAGCGCACTCGTGCGACTACCCGGCTCGACGTGCAGCGTGCGCAGCACCGGCAGCGTCAGTGCGGCACCGATCAGCACGAACGGCACCAGCCCGAGGAACACCCAGCGCCAACTCAACTGCTGGGTGATCGTGCCCGAGATCACGGGTCCGATCAGCGCCGGCAGGATCCAGGCCGAGGAGATCGCGGCGAACAGCTTGGGCCGCAACTCCTCGGGATAGGTCTCGCCGATGACGACATAGGTGGCGGTGATGAGCAGCCCGCTGCCGAAGCCCTGGACCACTCGCCCGGCGACCAACTGCTCCATCGTGACGGCCGTGCCGGCCAGGACCAGACCGCCGAGAAAGGATGCCATCCCGGCGATGAGCGGGCCGCGCGGACCGCGCCCGTCGCTGACCTGCCCCGCCACCACCATGCCGACGACGTTCGCGATCAGGAAACCGGTGAACGCCCAGCCGTAGCCGCCCAGGCCATGCAGATCACGCGCCGCCGTGGGCAGCGCGGCCGACACCGCCATCGCCTCGAAGGCCACGAGCGTGATCAGGATGAGGATGCCGACGCTGGTCGTGCGCAGCGGTCCGGTGAAGATCGATCGAGGCGGTGCGTCCAACTTCGCCTCGAGTGTCACGGGTCCAGCATGCAAGATGAACCAGACTTCAAGTCAACCAGACCAGGTCCGAGCGATTGGCCGACCGTCGAGCGTGCCGGCTCTTCGGTTAGCGGCCGGCGACGGTGATCAACTCACGTTTGCTGCGCGGTTCGCGTCGATTCCGCTCAGGCAACGAGAGTTGATCACAGCAGTCGCCGGGGTCCGGTACCCGACCTGGCAACCACGAGTGGGCAGCTCAGCCCTTGCGCTTCTTGATCTCCTCGGCCAGCTGCGGTGCGACGGTGAACAGGTCACCGACGACGCCGAAGTCGGCGAGCTCGAAGATCGGCGCCTCGGGATCCTTGTTGATCGCGACGATCGTCTTCGACGTCTGCATACCGGCCCGGTGCTGGATGGCGCCGGAGATGCCGACCGCGATGTAGAGCTGCGGCGACACGGTCACGCCGGTCTGGCCGACCTGAAGCTGGTGACCCACCCAGCCCGCGTCGACCACCGCGCGGGACGCGCCGACGGCAGCGCCGAGCGTGTCGGCCAGGTCCTCGATGATCGAGAAGTTGTCGGCCTTGCCGATGCCCCGACCACCCGAGACGACGACCGAGGCGTCAGAGAGCTGCGGACGCGAACCCTTCTCCTCGACGACGTGGTCGGTGATCTTGGCTGCCTTCGCGGCATCGGAGAGCGTCACCGAGACGGCCACCACCTCGGCGGCACCCGGTGCTGCCTCGGGGGCGAACGAGTTCGGCCGCACCGTGACCACCGGGATGCCCGTGGTCACCTTGGACTGCACGGTGATGCCGCCGCCGAAGATGCTCTGGGTCGCGCCGTCGGCGTCGACACCGATGGCGTCAGTGAGCACGCCGCTGCCGATCTTGAAGGCAAGCCGCGCCGCGATCTCCTTGCCCTCCGGTGAGGACGAGACGAGCACTGCCGCGGGCGATGCCTGCTCGACCACCGCGGCCAGTGCCTCGGCGGCCGGAGCCACCGAGTAGCCCGCAATGTCGTCGCTCTCGGCGACGTAGACCTTGCCCGCGCCGTACTCGGCGAGCTGGTCCTTGAGCGCGGCGGCGGTACCCGGCGCGCCGATGACCACCGCACTGGGCTCGCCGAGCGAGCGGGCGGCCGTGAGCAATTCGAAGGTCGACTTCTTGACGGTGCCGTCAGCCGAGTCGACCAGAACGAGAACCTCTGCCATAGCTATTTCTCCTTCTCTAGCGAACTCGGTCAGATCAGCTTCTTGGACGCCAGGTAGTCGGCGATCTGTCCGCCGCCGTTGCCCTCGTCCTTGACGGTCTGGCCCGCCGCGCGGGGCGGAGCGTTCTCGAACGAGACCACCTGCGTCCACGCGTTGGCCAAGCCGGCCTCGCCCGCGTCGATGCCCAGGTCGCTGAGGGCCAAGGTGGTCACCGGCTTGCTCTTCGCGGCCATGATGCCCTTGAAGGACGGATAGCGCGGGTCGTTGATCTTCTCGACCACGCTGATCACGGCCGGTGTCGATCCTTGCACCGACTCGTACCCGGTGTCGGTGACCCGCTCGATCGTCACCGTCGAACCGTCGACGGTGACCTTGCGCGCCTGGGTGAGCTGGGCCACGCCCAACGCCTCGGCCAGCAGAGCCGGCAGGATCGCCGAACGCGAGTCAGTGGCCTCGGAGCCCGCCACCGCGACGTCCCACTCGATCGTGCCGAGAGCCTTGGCGATGACCTTCGCGGTCTGGATCGCGTCGGAGCCGTGCAGCGCCTCGTCGGTGACGTGGATGGCCTTGTCGGCCCCCATCGAGAGCGCCTTGCGGATCGACTCGGTGGCCCGCTCGGGCCCCACCGTCAGGATCGTGACCTCTCCCCCGTGGGCTTCCTTGAGGAGCAAACCCTCCTCGATCGCGAACTCGTCGATGTAGTTGATCACCGGGTCGACGGCGGCACGGTCCACTGTGTTGTCGTCCGGGTTCAGCTGTCGCTGCGCCTCGGTGTCGGGCACCTGCTTGACCAGCACCACGATGTTCATACGTTCGCTGACCTCTCAGTCGGGTCCCCGCCGGCTCGTGCACGCGGGGGGCGCGCGACGCTGGTCGCGGCGCGAATGCCATTCTGCACCCCACTCTGCCTAAGTTACTCACCAGTAGCAATATGACGATGGTCTCGCGCCGGCAGCCGTCCCGGCCGCCCGGACCGGTACCGTGCCCGAATGCGCATCGCGATAGCCCTGTTCGACGGGGTGGAGGAACTCGACTTCGCCGGTCCGTGGGAAGTCCTCGCCTACTGGGCCCAGCAAGTGGCTGAAGCTGAGGTCGAGGTTGTCACCGTGGCGGCGTCGCTCGACCCGATCACCGCGGCCAAGGGCATGCGCGTGCTGCCCGACCGGACCTGGGACGACGTCGGCACGATCGACGTCCTGGTCATGCCCGGCGGCAAGGGCACCCGCCCGCTGATCACCCCCCACGAGCCGCTGCACGAGCGGCTGCGCGACCTCGCCGACGCCGGCACGCTGATGACCAGTGTGTGCACCGGTTCGCTGGTGTTCGCGGCGGCCGGCTTGTTGAAGGACCGGCCGGCCACTACCCACTACGACTCCCTCGATCTGATGAGGTGGCTGGACTCGTCCATCGACATCCGCCCGGACGCCCGCTACGTCGACGACGGGAACGTCGTCACCGCGGCCGGGGTCTCGGCGGGGATCGACATGGCCCTGCACCTGGTCGTCCGGTTGGACTCCGAGGACGCTGCGCGCCAGGTCAAGCGCGAGATCGAATACGACCCGCAGCCGCCGGTCTGATCCGACGGTGATGACGAACGCGCGCCGGGCTGCCGCGCTCGGCGTGCTCTTCGCCCCAGCCCTGCTGGTCGTGGTGCTGGGTGCGCACGTCACACCGGGCGGCTACCACGGGCACTTTCGCTACGTCCCGCCGCACAGCTTCGCACCGCGTCCCTCCCTCGCGATCCCAGCAACGCCCAGTGGCACCGCAACGTCCGATTCGCTCGAACACGCGGGCAGCAGCTGGGTGAGCGTGCCGCTGCTGCTCGCAGTGGTGGCGATCGTGATCCTCGTCGTCGTCGTCTTGTGGATCAGCGTGCCGCGCCCAGGTCGGTGGGCTCGCCGCCGACGCGTTCCCGCACCCGCGCAATCGACCGCGCAGCAGGCCGCCGAAGACCTGGCCCGAAGGTTGGCGCACGCCGTCGACGCTGGCTACGAGGACCTCGCTGCCGGGCCGGTCGAGGACGCGATCATCGCCTGCTGGTTGAGCCTGCGCGACGCCGCAGTAGCTGCAGGCGTCGAGCCTCGGCAGTCCGACACTCCAGACGAGTTCGTCCGTCGCGTGCTCGAGTCGGCACAGGTGCGACCAGCACCGCTGCGCGAACTGGCCGAGCTGTACCGGGAGGCGCGTTTCTCCGCCCACCCCATGACCGAGACCGACCGAGCCGCTGCCCGCACCGCACTGCGGGCGGTCGGCGCCGACCTGTTGGCCGGTGTGCATGCCTGAACCGCTGATCGACTCGCCGGTGCGCCTGCTCCTCGGCGCGGCCGGCGCCGGCGTGCTCGGCGGCGTCGCCGTTTGGCTCGCCCTGGTGTCGGCCGACGGGTCGGTGCGGCCGTGGCTGGTGATCGCCCTCGCGGTCACCGGCTGCCTGCTCGCCGCGATGACCGCGTTCATCGCGCACTGGAGGTGGCGACCCGAACGCCCCGCCGCGGCCGTCGCCTCCGGCCGCACGCAGCCCAGCGCCCGCACCGACCGCGAGCGCGGCGGCCTGGAGAGTTTCGAACGGCGGGTCGCCAAGGCGATGGAAGACCCCGGCCGGTTCGACTACGTGCTGCGGCGCCAACTGAGTGAGCTTGCCGACCACCGGCTGCGTAACCGCTTCGGCGTAGATTCACGAACCGACCCAGACCGGGCTCGCGAACTTCTGGGAGAAAGCCTGTGGCACCTGATGACAGCGCCGACCCGAGAGGTTCCGACGCGCCAGCAGCTGGACTCCTGGATCCGGGCCATCGAGGTGCTCTAGCGGCCGCGCACACCTGCGCCGCGGTGCTCGGGCAGGTCGAGCGGGCCGTCGTCGGCAAGCGGGACGCTCTCGAGCTGGTCCTCGCCGGCATCCTCGCCGGCGGCCACGTGCTGGTCGAGGACAACCCCGGCCTGGGCAAGACGCTTGCCGCCCGCTCGTTCGCGCAGGCGCTCGGCCTGCAGTTCCGGCGGGTGCAGTTCACGCCCGACCTGCTGCCGGCCGACATCACCGGGTCGTTCGTCTACGACCAGCGCGCGTCGGAGTTCACCTTCCGGCCAGGGCCATTGTTCGCCGGCCTGCTGCTGGCCGACGAGATCAACCGCACCCCGCCCAAGACCCAGGCCGCGTTACTGGAGGCTATGCAGGAGAGCCAGGTGACGGTCGAGGGTTCGACGTTCCCGCTGCCCGCGCCGTTCCACGTCATCGCCACCGCCAACCCGATCGAGTACGAGGGCACCTACCCGCTGCCCGAGGCGCAGCTCGACCGGTTCCTGCTGCGGGTGTCCTTCGGCTACCCGTCAGCCGAGCAGGAGTCGCAGATCCTGGCCAACCGGGTCGACCGGCAGCGGGAGGCGATCACGCTCGAGCAGGTCACCGATGCCGCGGGACTCGCCGCCGCACAACGGGAGGTGGAACAGGTATCCGTCGAGCCGACCGTGCAGCAGTACTGTGTCGCCCTAGCCCGCGCGACGCGGCAGAGCCCGCAGGTGCTCGTCGGCGCGTCGCCGCGCGGCGCGCTGGCGCTGATGCTCGCGGCCCGCGCTCTCGCCGTGATCAGAGGACGCGACTACGTCGTGCCGGAGGACGTCAAGGCAGTCGCCGTGGCTGCCCTCGCGCATCGGGTGACGCTGCGCCCGGAGATGTGGATGCGGCAGGTGTCCGCCGCCGACGTCGTGGCGCAGCTGTTGACCGAGGTGGCGGCCCCTGCGCCGGCGCCGGCACCGCCGGCCGCGTTGCGCGGATGAGCGAAGCCGGCGGCGGTGGGCGGGGGTGGCTGGCCAGCGGCTGGCAGCCGACCGTCGCCCTGGCTGCGGCCGCCGGCACCGCCGCCCTGCTGCTCTTCCTCGCCGTGGCCCTGCATCGCCCCGACCTGGTCGTGATCGCGGCGCCGCTGGTGATCAGCCTTGTCGTGAACCTGGCCCGCCGGCCCGGCACCGGCGTGAGCGCGGTGCTGCGCGCACACGCCAGCACGTTGCTGGAGGACCAGGGCACGACGCTGACCCTGCGGGTCACCGCCCCCGAGTCGGCCGATCTCGTTCGGACGACCACACGGGCCGGGGCCTGGATGGAGTTGACCGGAGCCCGGGCGACAAGGTGCGACCAGATGCCTGCCAGCGGCCCGCTCATCGTCCCCCAGGCGGCGCGGGCGCTGCGCTGGGGTCGGACGCGATCGGGAAGCGCGGATGTGACCGTGTCGGCCGCCCAGGGCCTGTTCCGGTTCGACGCCCAGGCGCGCAGCACACCGGTCCGGATCGTGCCGCTTCGGGAACGCTTCCACGCCATCGACGCGATGCCTCAAGCGGCGGGCAACCTGGGCGCACACCGCTCCCGGCGCCCCGGCGACGGGACGGATCTGGCCGGCGTCCGGCCGTTCGTCGGCGGCGACCGGCTCAAGCGGATCAACTGGCCGGTCTCCTTGCGCACCGGCCAACTGCATGTCACCGCGACCGTGTCCGACCGCGACACCGCGGTCATGATCGTGCTCGACAGCTCGATCGACGTCACGAGCCGTAGCGTCACGCCCACGGGCGGGAGCCTGGACATCGCGGTGCATGCTGCTGCGTCCATCGCGGAGCACTACCTGCACAGCGGCGACCGGGTCGGCCTCCTCGACCACGCCCAGCCGCTGCGCCCCATTCGTCCCGCCGCCGGGCGCGCGCACCTCGATCGGATCGTCGACGCCCTGCTCGACGTCACCCCGCAGCCATCGAGCGGCGACTACCCGCTGCCGCGGGTACTGGCCCGCGTCGCACCCCGCGCGATGGTCATGCTGCTCAGCCCGTTGCTCGGTGCGGCCCGACCGCAGCGGGCCGTCGAGATCGCCCGCGCCGGCCACCCGGTGCTGGTCATCGACACCCTGGGCGCCGAAGCGCCGACGGACGAGGCGCGCGAATGGACCGATCTCGCCTGGCGACTGCAGCTACTGCAGCGGTCAGCGGACATCGACCGGCTCGGTGAGCACGGGATACCGGTCGTCGCGTGGCGTGGCGCCGGCAGTCTCGACGAGGTGCTGCTCAGGCTGAGCCGGGCGGTCGGCGCACCGCGGGTCCGGACATGACTGCGCGCATCACAGCGCCGCGGCCTGCGCTCACTGCGGTTCTCGTGCGGCTAGGGGTACTGCTCGCCGGCCTGGCCGCCATCCTGGCGCAACCGCAGCTGCACACCGTTCCCACCGCGGTCATGCTGATCGGTGTCGTCCTGGCTGCTGCCTTTCCAGCGCGCATCGGGGCCACGGTCGCCATAGCCGGGTTCGTGCTGGCGTGGACCACGGCGTACGGCTGGCACGTCACCCCGTCAGCACCGCGAACCGTCTTCGCTGCGGCGGCGCTGTACGCCCTGCACGCGACCTCGAGCCTGGCCGGCTTCCTGCCGCTGGACGCGCGCGTCGACGTCGGCGTCCTGCGCCGCTATGCGCTGCGGTGCGTCCCGGTCGTGATCGGGGCGGCGGTGATCATCGGCGTCAACTACGCCATCCCCCGCTTCGCTGGGTCGGCCCTCGTCGAACTTGCCGGGCTCGTCGGCGTTCTGGCTGTGCTCGGGATTGCGAGTTGGCTACTCCTGCGCAGCCGGTCCACCTCCGAACCCGAGAATCGAACAAACCGGTAGTCAGGTCCGCGTGGCTGCCTGACCCTCGGCTCACCGGTAGCAGACGAAAGACACGCCTACGGCCCCGCCGTGGCCGTGGTCGTCTCGGACGGAGACGGCACCGGGGTGTCCGACGCCGTCGGCGGTGTGGTGTCGGTGGGTGACGGCGCTGGGGTGTCGCTCGGGATAGGCGTCGGGGCCGGGCCGCCACCGCCACCGCCGACCGGAGCGCTGGTGGCGGGCACCCCGGGCACTCCCGCGCTGGACAGCGCAGGGTGGCTGGCCAGCAGGGTGGACCCGAGCGCGGGGGTCGACGGCGCCGGCCACGACGCGTAAGTCTGTGGCACGGTCGGCCCGTTCGACCCCGGGGACCGCTGTGCCCCAGGCGCCTGGCGGATCGCGCGGAGGTCGGGCGCCTTGGTGAGCGCCGCGAGTCAGGCGGCCGCCCGTTCGTCTGGCTCGGGGTGGGGGTGACGGGGTTGTACATACCGCCGCTGGAGAATGAATACAGGCCGATGAACACGGCGGCCGCGGCAATGAGCCCGAACGAGGCAACCATGGTAGGGTCGACGCTGGCCCTCCAGCCCGCCCAACCGACCTCGCGAGGCCCGCGACCCCGGGTGGAGAACTGCAGCCAGGACCGCCATCTC
>JAOPWD010000079.1 GCA_025965875.1 Pseudonocardiales bacterium | reverse complement strand
AGCCACCAACGACGTCAACACCGCCGAGCCCGGCGTGATCGACGCCGCCCACGCCGCGACATCATCCGGGCACAGGTCGGCATCCATGACGGTGGGGACGTAGGGCAGCGGCTCGAGTTCTTCGGGGTCGTCGTCCCAGTCCGATGCTTGGTTCATGCCTCGATTCTAACGGCGGGGTCTGACAGAACCGGCCCACTTTCCGGTTAACCCAAAAGACAATTCTCGAAGATGACCAAGCGAAGGCGAGCGCGGCAGGTGACCATCACAAGGAAGGCGAGAGCGGGCCGAACCCACGGGGTGACGACCACAAGAAAGGGAGCCGAGAGCTGGCCGAACCCCACGAGTTGGTGACGACCACAAGAAGGGAAGCCGAGAGCGGGTTCCAGCCACGGACCCAACTCTGTCGTCGCTGAGCATTTCGCATTTCAACCAGAACACCACCGCCACCCCACGGCAAACGGCCAGCCAGCAACAACGAAGTGGCAGAAACGTGGTGCACGGTGGCATAAACCCGAGCGCGCGAGGCGCCGATCGTTCGTAGGCTAGAGCCAGTGACGACAACCAAGGCCGCGGATCCGTCGGTGAGCTCAGCCACCCGCTCCGGTTGGGCCGCACTCCTGGTGGTCTGGCTCGTCTGGGGCTCGACGTACCTAGCAATCCGCGTCGGCGTGAGAACGATCCCGCCGTTCACGCTCGCCGCCATCCGCTACCTTGTCGCGGGCGTCATCATGCTGCCGATCGGCTGGTTCTCCGGCACCGCGGAGGAACGGATACGAGACCGTCCCGGACGAAAGCAGTGGGCCGCCATGCTGCTGCTCGGCGCCATGCTGCCTGCGGCCGGCAACGGCGTCGTCTCGTGGGCCGAGGTGAAGCTCCCCTCGGGCATCGCGGCGCTGCTCGTCGGCACCGTGCCCATCTGGATGGTGCTGGCCGACGGCCTGTTCGCCCGCCGGCTTCCCGGCGTGGCCCGCTGGCTCGCGCTCGCCGCGGGGCTGGCCGGTGTGGTCGTGCTCAGCGGCGCAGGCAGCGGTCCGGTCGCCGCCCTCGCCATCGTCGCCACCCTGCTCGCGGCCGTGAGTTGGGGAGTCGGGTCAGCGCTGCAGACCCGGCTGCCGGTGCCGTCGCGGCCGCTGCTGATGAGCGGCATGGAGTTGCTCTGCGGCGGCCTGGTGCTCACGGTCGTCGCCGCATCCCGGGGCGAACTCACGTTCGCGCTTGACCACGTCAGCGCCGAGTCCTGGTGGGCGCTGCTGTACCTGATCGGACCGGGCGCGCTGCTGGCGATGACCTGTTACGTCTACGCGCTGGACCGGCTGCCGGCGACGACCGTGTCGACCTACGCCTTCGTGAACCCGGTGGTCGCGGTCCTGCTCGGCCTGTTGCTGCTCGACGAGCACCTCACCGCCGGTCAGGCCCTCGGCGGCGCCCTGGTTGTGCTGGCCGTCGCCGGACTTCTGGTCGCCCCGCGCCGCCGACAAGTCGTCGGAATCCCGTAGCAAGCGAACTCACGGTGTGCTGCGGGTCGCCGTCAATCGCCGGCGCAGTTGATGGCTCCGCACCCAGGCTGCGGGCCTGAGCGAGCTGAGGCTTTCGCCGGCGAGCGCGTCGCCAGAGGAGAGCCGCGGCCGTCACTGCCGCGATGGCGTCGAAGGTGTTGGTCACCGCGGTCGGAGCACCCGTGATGGCGGCAACGGAGGCGACGCCGCAGCCCGCGACGAGCCAGTCGCGTTGTCGCACATCGGCAGTGCCGACGAGGCACAGTGCTCCCCACAGCAGATACCACGGAAAGATCGTGGGGCTTAACAGCGCCGCCGCCAGCAAGCCATAGCCGACGGTGTGCTCCAGCGGCCGGGCACTCGTCGTCGCGATCAGGTAGATGACGATGCACGCGGCGGCGAGCAGGCACGCGACCCGCCCGCCGGTCACCAGATTGTCGAAGGATGCGCCTGGGACGACGGGTTTGAACAGGTCGGCGATGAGGCTGGCTGGAGCGAAGGGCGTGTAACCGAGTGCCGGTGTGTTCAGGCCCTTGATCCACCCAAGACCGTTGCTGACGAGCAGGGTGAACCCGGCGAGGCTGACGACGGAGACGCCGACATCCCGCAAAGCCATGAGCAGCCGCGCGCGTCGACCTTGTTGCCCGATGACATGTGTTGCGACGATCGCCGGCACGGCCAGGAATGCAGGCGCCTTGATCGAGCCAGCCGCGCACGCCAAGACAAGTGCCCAGACCCAGTGATTACGCTTGGCGGCCACCAGCGAGCCGAGCAGCAGTGCACCCATCGGTGCTTCGAAGTGCGCCCCGGATACCAGGTGGACCAGCACGAGCGGGTTGAGAACCGTCAAGATGAGAGCCTGAGTACGGCGATCGCCCGCCAGCTGCATAGCCAGTACACCGATGGCGATGACGCACAGGACGGCGAGCCCGCGCAGCGCGATGACTGCACCAAGAGGGTTGCCGCCGCTGATCGCGACTGCCAGATGCTCGATGGTCAGGGCCACCGGACCGTAGGGACTCGGTGCACTTCGCCAGGTGGGGTCCACGGCCGCCAAGACGCTTGACGCGGCGTCAGTCGGCACGGCGGCCAGGGCCGAGACCCCCGATGAATAGGGGTCCAGCCCGCTGCGCAGCATCAGCCCCTGCGCGGCGTAACTGAATACGTCCTTGCTGATCAGTGGCGGCCCGACGACGAATGGCGCAGACCAAGCCGCCGCGATCCACCACAGATCCCGTTCCCTCCACTGCCCGCGCAGGCCAAGCACAACGAGCCACAACAACACCAGTGCCGCGATGCCGACGAACAGCAGCAGACCCGCAAGCCAGGACTGTCCGGGCCGGTACCCCGTCGAGGACAGCAGCCCAACCCACGTCGTCAACGGCGTCGTGGTGTCGACAATGCCGGCCTGTCCACCCGCCACCACAGCAAGCGCAGCGGCAAGGAAGCCGGCCGCCGCAGTCGACAAGACACGACGAGAGTGCGGCCCCCGCGTCGCAACGCTGGCCGTAGCCATCACGACGCAAACGCTACGGGGCAGCTGTCCACAACCCAACACGGGACGCCGACTACCCTCACCATCATGACGCGTGCCATCGCCGACCTGCTCGACCACGCCGCCGACGGTGGCCGGATCGCGCCCGACGAGGCGCTGCTGCTCTACACCGATGCGCCGCTGCACGCACTCGGCCAGGCCGCCGATGCGGTGCGCCGCCGGCGCTACCCCGACAACATCGCTACCTACATCATCGACCGCAACATCAACTACACCAATGTCTGCGTCACGGCCTGCAAGTTCTGCGCCTTCTACCGCGCGCCGGGCCACGCCGAGGGCTGGACGCACGACCTCGAGGAGATCCTGCGTCGCTGCGCCGAGGCCGTCGACCTCGGCGCCACCCAGATCATGCTGCAGGGCGGCCACTCGCCTGAGCTGGGCATGGAGTGGTACGAACGCACCTTCAGCGCGATCAAGAGCACCCACCCGCAGTTGACGCTGCACTCGCTCGGCGCGTCCGAAGTCGTGCACATCAGCAAGACCTCGCAACTCGCCTACGCCGAAGTGATCACCCGCCTCAAGGCGGCCGGCCTGGACTCCTTCGCCGGAGCCGGCGCCGAGATCCTGGTCAAGCGCCCCCGCACCGTGATCGCCCCGCTGAAGGAGTCCGGCGAGACGTGGCTCGAAGTCATGGAGACCGCGCACGGCCTGGGCCTGGAATCCACCGCGACGTTCATGATGGGCACCGGCGAGACCAACGCCGAACGCATCGAGCACCTGCAAATGATCCGCGACGTGCAGGACCGCACCGGCGGCTTCCGCTCCTTCATCCCGTGGACGTACCAGCCCGAGAACAACCATCTCAAGGGCCGCACCCAGGCGACCAGCCTGGAATACCTACGGATGATCGCGGTGTCGCGGCTGTTCTTCGACAACGTCAACCACCTGCAGGGCTCCTGGCTCACGACGGGCAAGGACATCGGCCAGCTCACGCTGCACTACGGCGCCGACGACCTGGGCTCGGTGATGCTCGAGGAGAACGTCGTCTCGTCGGCCGGCGCGAAGCACCGTTCCAACCGCACCGAACTGATCGACATGATCCGCGCCGCCGGGCGCATCCCAGCGCAGCGCGACACGCTCTACCGGCACATCAGCGTGCATGACGACCCGGCGAACGATCCGGTCGACGACCGCGTCCACTCGCACTTCGCCTCCACGGCGCTGAAGTTGCTGCCCGTCACCGCGCCCGTTTGACGCCGGCGGCAGGGACTGGGATAACCAGCCTGTGATCGAGACGCCCGAGGAAACAATCGCGCGGCTCCAGCGCGAACTCGACGACGCGAAGATCGCGAAACTGCAGCAGGAGCTGAACGAGGTCAGGGCGCCGGCCGGTCCGACCAATCCGAGCGGTCCCAACGGCACGGACATCAGCGACTACGTCAGGGCGACGACCGGCAAGGACATCGGCGACTACCTGTCCCAGCTGCTGCCGGGCTTGGTTTCGATGGACAAGAGGCAGGAGCCGGTCGACACCCGGCTCGCTGCTGCCCCGCGTGCGGGGCCACTGAAGTTCCGGCTGGTCCTTCTGCCGTGGAGCTGGTGGACCGTCTTCACACTGTTCATGGTCGCCATCTCGCCGATCGCCCTGTGGATCTTCTTCCCGATCACCGGCGCGATCGCGGTCGGGCTGACGTCCCTGGTGATCGCTGTGCTTAGAGCGCGTCGCTACCGCTTGCAAATGGCGCTGCTCAAGTGGGGTGGCGTCGCCACGGTGGTCGACGCGAATGTGCTCGCGACGGG
>JAOPWD010000065.1 GCA_025965875.1 Pseudonocardiales bacterium | reverse complement strand
CAGCACCGTCGACGGCGCGACCAGCGCCGGCTGGGACGTCCGCCAGCGCCACGCCGACCCGGACGCGGGCCGCACGAACCGCGCCGCGTTGGCCGACCTGACCAGCGGCGCCACCTCGTTGTGGCTCGTGCTCGGCGATGCTGGGCTGGCCGTGGCCGACCTGCCTGCGGCCCTGGACGGCGTCTACCTCGACCTGGCGCCCGTCGCTCTGGACGCCGGCCCGCAGACCCGCGACGCCGCCGGGGCCTTGCTTGCCCTGGCCGCCGATCAGGGCGTCACGCCCGGCGAGCTGTCCGGCAGCCTCGGCGCGGACCCGATCGGGCTGCGGGCCCGCACCGGGGCGGCAGCCGACCTTGCGCTGCTGGGCGAGCTGGCCGCGCTGGTGGCCGACTCCCCGAACCTGCGGGTGGCCACCGTCGACGCGACGGTCTACCACGACGCCGGCGGCAGCGACGCGGACGAACTGGCCGTTGGCGCCGCAGTGGGGGTGGCGTACCTGCGGGCGCTGACCGAGTCGGGGCTCAGCGTCGACTCGGCGCTGCGCGTCGTCGAGTTCCGCTATGCGGTCACCGCCGACCAATTCCTGTCCATCGCCAAGCTGCGGGCCGCGCGCCGCGTCTGGGACCGGATCGCCGAACTGTCCGGGGCGAGCGCGGACCGTCGCGGGCAGCGGCAGCACGCGGTGACGTCCGCGGCGATGATGACCCGGCGCGACCCGTGGGTGAACCTGCTGCGCACGACGATCGCCTGCTTCGCGGCCGCCGTCGGTGGGGCGGAGGCGATCACCGTCGTCCCGTTCGACGCCGCGATCGGGCTGCCTGACGAACTGTCCCGACGCATCGCCCGCAACACCCAGTCGGTCCTGCACGACGAGTCGAGCCTGGCGCGGGTGATCGACGCGGCCGGCGGCTCCTGGTACATCGAGTCGCTCACCGATGCGCTCGCCGGGGCGGCGTGGTCGCGGTTCACCGCGATCGAGCGGGCCGGCGGTGCGCTGGCGGCACTGGACGACGGCATGATCGAAGGGATGCTCGCCGCCGCGCGCGATCAGCGGGCCGACGACATCGCCCACCGCCGAGCACCGATCACCGGCGTCAGCGAGTATGCGTACGTCGACGAGGAGCCGGTTGTCCGCCCGGCAGCTCCCGTCGCGCCGAGCGGCGGGCCGTTGGCCCCGCAGCGCTACGCCCAGGGCTTCGAGGCACTACGCGACCGCGCCGACGCCGCCGAATCGCGGCCGGTTGTCTTCCTGGCCGCGCTCGGCCCGGTAGCGGCCCACCGCGCGCGGGTCGGCTTCGCGGCCAACCTGTTCCAGGCCGGCGGCATCGAGCCTGTCGTCGGCACCGGCGGCACCGGCGACATCGGCGACATCGACGACATCGTCGCGGTCTTCCGCGCCAGCGGGTCGACGGTGGCCTGCCTGTGCTCGGCCAACCGGCTCTACGCCGACGTCGCGGCACCGGCCGCCGAGGCGTTGCGGGCCGGGGGGGCGACCCATATCTGGCTCGCCGGGCCGCCCGGCGACGTGCCCGGGGTCGACGGCTACCTGTTCACCGGCGTCGACGCGCTCGACGTCCTGCGCACGACGCTGGACGAGCTGGGGGTGGCGTGATGATCCCCGACTTCAGCGACGCGACCCTCCTCTCCGGCGTGGCCGGAGAGGAGGGCGACCCGGCAGCGGGCCAAGCCGACCGGCCCGCCCCGTGGGCCACCCCGGAGGGCATCGCCGTCCCCCCGCTCTACACCGCGGCCGATCTCGACGGGCTGGACTTCCTCGACACCTACCCGGGCGCCCCGCCCTACCTGCGCGGGCCGTACCCGACGATGTATGTCAACCAGCCGTGGACGATTCGCCAGTACGCCGGCTTCTCCACCGCAAGCGACTCGAACGCCTTTTACCGCCGCAACCTGGCGATGGGGCAGAAGGGCCTGTCGATCGCGTTCGACCTGCCCACCCACCGCGGCTACGACAGCGACAACCCGCGCGTCATCGGCGACGTTGGGATGGCCGGCGTCGCGATCGACTCGATCTACGACATGCGGCAACTCTTCGACGGCATCCCACTGGACAAGATGAGCGTCTCGATGACGATGAACGGCGCCGTGCTGCCGGTGCTCGCGCTCTATGTCGTTGCGGCCGAGGAGCAGGGCGTCGCGCCGGAGCAGCTCACCGGCACGATCCAGAACGACATCCTCAAGGAGTTCATGGTCCGCAACACCTACATCTACCCACCCACGCCGTCGATGCGGATCATCAGCGACATCTTCTCGTTCACCTCGCAGCGGATGCCGCGCTACAACTCGATCTCGATCTCCGGCTACCACATCCAGGAGGCCGGAGCGACAGCCGATCTCGAACTGGCCTACACGCTGGCCGACGGCGTCGAGTACATCCGGGCCGGGCGCGAGGCGGGGCTGGACATCGACGCGTTCGCGCCGCGGCTGTCGTTCTTCTGGGCGATCGGGACGAACTTCTTCATGGAGGTGGCCAAGCTGCGCGCGGCCCGGCTCCTGTGGGCCAAGCTGGTCAAGCAGTTCGACCCGAAGAGCGCCAAGTCCCTGTCGCTGCGCACCCACTGCCAGACGTCGGGCTGGTCACTCACCGCGCAGGACGTGTTCAACAACGTCACCCGCACCTGCGTCGAGGCGATGGCGGCCACCCAGGGGCACACCCAGTCGCTGCACACGAACGCGCTCGACGAGGCGCTCGCGCTGCCGACGGACTTCTCCGCGCGGATCGCCCGCAACACCCAGCTGGTACTGCAGCAGGAGTCCGGCACGACACGCGTCATCGACCCCTGGGGCGGCTCGGCCTACGTCGAGAAGCTGACCTACGACCTGGCCCGGCGGGCGTGGTCACACATCCAGGAGGTCGAGCAGGCCGGCGGCATGGCCAAGGCCATCGACGCCGGGCTGCCCAAGCTGCGCATCGAGGAGGCGGCCGCGCGCACCCAGGCTCGCATCGACTCCGGCCGCCAGCCCGTCATCGGCGTCAACAAGTACCGGCCGGCCGACGACGACGCGCTTGAGATCCGCCGCGTCGACAACACCGCGGTGCGCGCCGAACAGGCCGAGAAGCTGCGCCGGCTGCGGACCGAGCGCGACCAACCCGCGACCGACGCCGCACTGGCGGCGTTGACGAACGCGGCCGCGGCGGCGAGTGGGCGTGCCCCCGCCAGTGGGTCTGGGGGTCCCCCCGCCAGTGGGGGCGTAGCCGGTGGGGGAGGTCTCGAGCAGAACCTCTTGGCGCTGGCCATCGATGCCGCCCGGGCGAAGGCGACCGTGGGTGAGATCTCCGACGCCCTGGAGCAGGTGTACGGGCGGCACGCCGCGACGATCCGCACGATCTCCGGTGTCTACCGGGAGGAAGCTGGTCAGGTGAGCGCCATCGACGAGACCCGCGCGGCCACCGCGGAGTTCGAGCACGCGCAAGGCCGGCGCCCGCGCATCCTGGTGGCCAAGGTGGGGCAGGACGGCCACGACCGGGGGCAGAAGGTGATCGCCACCGCGTTCGCGGACCTCGGCTTCGACGTCGACGTGGGCGCGCTGTTCCAGACGCCGGCCGAGGTGGCCCGCCAGGCGGTCGAGGCCGACGTGCACATCGTGGGCGTCAACTCGCTCGCGGCCGGGCACCTCACGCTGGTGCCGGCGCTGCGCGACGAACTGGCCGCGCAGGGCCGTCCCGACATCCTGATCGTCGTCGGCGGGGTCATCCCGGCCCAGGATTTCGACGAACTGCGCGAGGCCGGGGCGGCGGCGATCTTCCCGCCCGGCACGGTGATCGCCACGGCCGCCCAGGACCTGCTTCGCGTCCTCAACGAGCAACTCTCCCGGCTTTGACCCCGGTATCGCCGCACATGAGCGCCGACAGCGACGAAGGCGGGGTCAAAGCGGGCGATGTGCTGGCGGGGGACCGGGCGACGATCGCGCAGGCGATCACCCTCGTCGAGTCGCGCCGCGCCGATCACCGCCGGCAGGCGCAGCAGCTGTTGGTCGAGCTGCTGCCGCACGCGGGCCACGCGCAGCGCGTCGGGATCACCGGCGTCCCAGGCGTGGGCAAGTCGACGTTCATCGACACGCTCGGCACCAACCTGATCGCCGATGGGCACCGCGTCGCCGTGCTGGCCGTCGACCCGTCCTCGAGCCGCAGCGGGGGCAGCATCCTCGGCGACAAGACCCGGATGACCAGGCTGGCCGCGGACCCGAACGCGTTCATCCGTGCGTCACCGAGCGCGGGAACGCTCGGCGGCGTGGCCAAGGCCACCCGCGAGACCATGATCGTGATGGAGGCGGCCGGCTACGACATCGTGCTCGTCGAGACGGTGGGCGTCGGGCAGTCGGAGTACGTGGTGGCCGACATGGTCGACACGTTCCTGTTCCTGACGCTCGCGCGGACCGGTGACCAACTACAGGGCATGAAGCGCGGGATCCTCGAGCTGGCCGACGTCATCGGCGTGAACAAGTCCGACGGCGAGCATGCGGCCGAGTCCGAGCGGGCCGCCCGGGAGCTGTCCGGCGCGCTGCGCTTCCTGCGCGGCGGTGCCGACGAGTGGCAGACGCCCGTAGTGACCTGCAGCGGTCTGCAGAACGTGAACATGGACCGGGTCTGGAAGCACGTCACCCGGCACCGGGACCGGCTGATCGAGCGCGGCGAGCTGGACACCAAGCGCCGCCGCCAACTCGTCGAGTGGACGCGGGCGATGGTGCGTGACCGGCTACTCGACCGGCTGGCGGCCCCGAGTGTGCGTGCGGCGGTGCAGGCGGCCGAAGCCGCGGTGCTGGCGGGGGAGATCACGGCCGACCAGGCCGCGACACGGATCCTGGCCGCCGCCGACAAGCACCAATAACCCGCGCTTTGCACCTTTCAGCGCCCCAAATTTGGCCCGCGTGGGGCGCTGAAAGGTGCAAAGTGGGCTAGTTACGGCCGTGGTGCGACAGCACGAGCCCGAGGCCGTACTCGGGGTCCCGTGAGTCTGCGGTCCGGCCGATGGAGGCGGCCACGCCCAAGCCGATCAGGATGAGGAAGAACAGCAGAATCATCATGGCAGTAAGTGTGTGCCCGTCGACATCTGGACGCGAGCGACTTTAAGTCGACGTTCGTTGAGTTACTGCCAGATCTCTGCCAGGCTGTCCCGATGCCGATCCGCAAAGTGGCCATCGTGGCCGTTCCAGGAGTTCAGCCGTTCGAACTCGGCGTGGCCTGGGAGGGCTTCGGGATCGACCGCCGCGAGGAGGGCGTCCCGTCCTACGACTGCTCGGTGGTGTCCATGACCGAGTCGGTGCCGACCGCGGGTGGCTACTCGCTCAGCACGCCGCACCGCCTTGATCACGCGCGCGACGCCGACCTTGTCGTCGTCCCGGCCAACGTCGACCGGACGGTCTGCCCGGAGCCGATCCTCGACCTGGTGTGCGAGACGGTGGCCCGGGGCGCCAAGGTGATGAGCGTGTGTTCCGGTGCGTTCGTTCTCGGGGCGGCCGGCCTGCTCGACGGACGGGACTGCACGACCCACTGGCGGTACGCCGCCGAACTGGCCGAGGCGTTCCCGGCGGCCCGCGTCAACCCCGACGTGCTGTTCGTCTGCGACGGGCAGGTGATGACGTCAGCCGGCTCGGCGGCCGGCCTCGACCTGTGCCTGCACATCATTCGCGCTGACTACGGCGAGGAAATCGCCCGCAAGGTCGCCCGCCGGATGGTCATGCCGCCACATCGCGACGGCGGGCAGGCGCAGTACGTCGACGCGCCGATCCGGGTGCGTCCCGCCGACACGCTTGCGCCGCTGCTGGACGCGCTCGCCGACGAGTTGACCACCGAGCACACCATCGACTCGCTCGCGGCGCGGTGCGCGATGAGCCCGCGCACCTTCGCCCGCCGGTTCCGCGCCGAGACCGGGACGACGCCGCACCTCTGGCTGACCCACCAGCGGGTGCTGCAGGCCCGGCGCATGCTCGAGGAGGGCGACGACGGCATCGACACGGTGGCCGCGCGGTGCGGCTTCGGTTCCGCGGCAATGCTGCGGCATCACTTCGCGCGCATCGTCGGTGTGTCACCCGCCGCGTACCGCCGGGTGTTCCGGCATCGCGAATCGGTGGCTTAAGTGTCACTGGATGGGCCGGACGGCTGGGCCCAGCCGCTCGAGGGCGACCGACTGGTGCTCGAGCCGCTGCGCGTGGCGCATGCCGACGAGATGGCCGCGGTGCTCGACGACCCGGCCCTGCACACGTTCATCGGCGGCGAGCCTGCCACGCACGAGCAATTGCGCAGCCGCTACGCCAACCAGGTCGTCGGCCACTCTGCTGACGGTTCGCAGCGGTGGCTCAACTGGGTGGCCCGCGACCGGGCCAGCGGCGCGGCCGTCGGCTACGTGCAGGCCACCGTCACCGGGCCGGCCGACCGCCTCGGCGCCGACGTCGCCTGGGTGGTCGCGGTGCCGCACCAGCGCCGCGGCTACGCCCGAGAAGCAGCGAAGCTCATGACGGACTGGTTACGCGACCAAGGCGTCGACGTCGTGACCGCGCACGTCCACCCCGACCACTGCGCGTCGATCTCGGTCGCCGACTGGCTCGGCCTGCGCCCGACGGACACGATTGTCGACGGGGAGGTCCGTTGGCAGACCCCCACCTGAGCCCCGCTTTGCACCTTTCAGCGCCCCAATCTGGGCCATTTCGGGGCGCTGAAAGGTGCAAAGTGCGAGTGGTGGGGGGTGGGCGGGCAGTCCCAGCACGGCGTCGGCTGGTGCCGCCATTACTCTGCATAGAGTGCGCATCGACATTCCTGGGGCCGTGATCATCGACGACGTCATCGCGCTGCGCCGCGACCTGCACGCCCACCCGGAGCTGGCCTTCGAGGAGAAGCGCACCACCGACGTCATCATCGACCGGCTGCTGCGGGTCGGGCTGGTGCCCCAGGTGCTGCCCGGCGGCACCGGCGTCGTCTGCGACATCGGCACCACCGGCCCGATGATCGCGCTGCGGGCCGACATCGACGCGCTGCCGATCAGCGACCTCAAGGACGTGCCGTACCGTTCGACCGTCGAGGACGTCTGCCACGGCTGCGGCCATGACGCGCACACCGCGATCCTGCTCGGCGCCGCCGCCGAACTGGCCGGCGCCGAACTGCCCGGCCGGATCCGGCTGATCTTCCAACCGGCCGAGGAGAGCTTGCCCGGCGGCGCGGTGTCGGTGGTCGCCGCCGGCGCACTCAGCGGGGTGGAGCGGATCTTCGCGCTGCACTGCGACCCGCGCCTGGACACCGGCCAGATCGGTGCGCGCGTGGGCCCGATCACGGCTGCATGCGACCAGGTCGAGGTCGTGCTTTCCGGCCCCGGTGGGCACACCGCCCGTCCGCACCTCACCGTCGACCTCGTCTACGCGCTGGGCCGGGTGATCACTGAGCTGCCCGGCCTGCTGTCGCGTCACGTCGATCCGCGCGCCGCCCTGTCTCTGGTGTGGGGCGCAGTCGATGCCGGGCGTGCCGTGAACGCCATCCCGATGTCGGGCCGGGTCCGCGGCACGCTGCGGGTCTTCGACCGCGATGCCTGGCTGGCCGCCGAGCCGCTGATGCGAACCCTCGTCGACCAGATCGTCGCCCCGTCGGGGGCCCACGCCGAGACGACCTACCTGCGCGGGGTGCCACCGGTGGTCAACGACGCCGACACCGTCGAGCTGCAGCGGGCGGCCGTCGTGTCCGCGCTGGGTGCCGGTGCACTCGTCGAGACCGAGCAGAGCATGGGTGGCGAGGACTTCGCCTGGTACCTCGATACGGTGCCCGGCGCCCTCGCCCGCCTGGGGGTGCGCCGACCGGGATCCACGCCGTTCGACCTGCACCAGGGCACGTTCGACATCGACGAGGACGCGCTGGCGGTGGGCGTCACGTACACCGTCGCGCTGGCCCGGGCCGCGCTCACCGCAGAGCGGCTCACCGCCGAGTAGTTACTCGCCCAGCGAGCGGCACGGGCGCGACCGCAACTCGGCGACGTACACGTCGGGTGCCCCGGCCGCCTGGGCCGCCTCGGCGATCAGCCCCAGATAGCGCGCCGACGGCAGCCCGCCCTCGTAGCCGTCGAGCACGTACACCCAGGCCAGTACGTCCGCCTCGAGCGTCGAGACCCGCAGCTTGATCTTGTTGTAGAGCCCGGTGTCCGCGCCCTCCCAGTAGTCGAGCAGCTCCAGGTCGTGCGGCGAGAGGTCGTACAACGCCACGAACACCTGGCTTTCGGCATCGGGGACGACCATCGCGAGGGCGCCGTCCCAGCCGAGCTCCTCGCCGCCGAAGCTGAGTCGCCAGCCGTTGAGCCAGCCCGTCCCGGCGGCTGGTGAATGTGGACACCGTTCGAGCATCTGCTCGGGGTCCATGTTCGAGCCGTACGCGGCGTAGATACCGCTGGAGGATGCCATCGCAGGGCAGCGTACCGATCCTGACGCCCAGCGCGAGGGCCCGCGGGTCCCCGCGCCCCGTCGGCACACGGGATGATGGGACGGTGACGCGCATCGTGATCGTGGGCGGCGGGCCGGCCGGCTACGAGTCCGCCCTGGTCGCAGCACAGCTCGGCGCCGAGGTCACGGTCGTCGATCGGGACGGCATCGGCGGGTCGTGCGTACTCACCGACTGCGTGCCCAGCAAGACCCTCATCGCCACCAGCGACCGGGTCACCGCGTTCCGCGACGCGCCGCGAGTCGGCGTCGGCACCGGGTCCGGCGACGTCCACGTCGACCTGACGTCGGTGAACGACCGCATCAAAGGCCTGGCCCAGCAGCAGTCCGACGACATCCACAAGCGGCTGCTGCACGAAGGCGTCACCGTGCTGAACGGGGCCGGCCGCTTCGGCGCCGAGCAGCCCCCCCGCGCGCACCGGGTGGAGGTGCTCGACGACGGCGACGCGGTCGTCGAGACGGTCGAGGCCGACATCGTCCTGCTCGCCACCGGCGGCACCCCGCGCATTCTCGACACCGCGGTGCCCGACGGCGAGCGCATCCTGTCCTGGCGCGACGTGTACGACCTCACCGAACTGCCGCCCCATCTGGTCGTCGTCGGCTCGGGCGTCACCGGAGCCGAGTTCGCGAGCGGCTACAGCGAACTCGGCGTGCCGGTCACGCTGGTGTCCAGTCGCGACCGGGTGCTGCCCGGCGAGGATCCCGACGCAGCCGCGGTGATCGAGGAGGTTTTCACCTCCCGCGGCGGCACCCTGGTGCGGCGGGCTCGCGCGTCGGCCGTCCGCCGTGTTGATGAGGGCGTCGTCGTCGACCTGCAGGACGGCCGCACCGTCGAAGGCTCGCATGCACTCATCTGCGTGGGCTCGGTGCCCAACACTGCCGGGCTCGGGCTCGAGCATGTCGGCGTCGAACTGGACGCCAACGGCTACATCGGGGTCAACCGGGTCTCGCGCACTAACGTCTCGACGATCTACGCCGCGGGCGACTGCACCGGCGTGCTGCTGCTCGCCTCGGTGGCCGGCATGCAGGGTCGCATCGCCATGTGGCACGCGCTGGGTGAGGCGGTCACGCCGCTGCGGCTCAAGACGGTGGCCGCGAACGTGTTCACCCATCCCGAGATCGCCACGGTCGGCATCGGCTACCAGGCGATCGCGTCGGGCGACGTGCCGGCCCGGACGGTCACCCTGCCCCTGGCGACGAATGCCCGCGCCAAGATGCAGGGTGAACACGAGGGCTTCGTGCGGTTGTACTGCCGGCCCGCGACCGGCGTGGTCATCGGCGGGGTGGTTGTCGCACCGGTCGCCTCAGAGTTGATCTTCCCTATCACGCTTGCGGTCCAGCGCGGGCTCACCGTCGCCGACGTGGCTGCGACGATCGGGGTGTACCCATCGCTGTCCGGCTCGCTGGCCGAGGCGGCCCGCCGACTGATGCTGCACGACGACCTGGACTGAGCCGGAAGGGAAACGAAACAGTGCCTGATCTCTCGCCCGAAGCGCGCGCCCGCGCCGGCCGCACCATCGAGGTAGCCGGCGTCTTCGCCGAGCACGCCGAGGTGATCGTCGCCGCACTGCCCGACGTCCCCGAAGGCCACGTGCTCATCGCGCTGGTCGACCACCAGCACGAGTTCGCGGGCACGCATCACGTCGAGAAAGCCACCATGGTCGAACGCGTCCCGGAGCTCGAAGGACCTGACGGCTGGGCGATGGTTTTCACGCCGGGGGCGACGGTCGACGACGTGCGGCGGCGCACGGCCGAGATGGCCGACATCGCGGGCAAGCGGATCGCCGCGATCGACCGCATCACCGCCCGCCGCGGGGACTCCTGACCCGGGCGACGCGGGCCGGCCGATGCGGCGCAGCGATAGGCTCAGGCCATGGCCAAGACGGAATCGCCGCAGCAGATGCTCGGGTCGATCATCCGTGCCCAGCGCGAGTTTGCCGCGCTGCCGATGCGCCAGTTTGCCGCCGCGGTAGGAATCTCCAAGCCCTACCTGTCCCAGATCGAACTCGGGCTGCGTGCTCCGTCGGATGCCGTGCTCGCCGCCATCGCCGAGTCGTTGCAGACGTCGACGGATGCGCTCTACACCCAGGCCGGCTTCGTCGAGCCGCCTGATGAGGAAGATGCGGACGGCCCCCCGCGGCTGGAGACCGAGATCGAGTCCGCAGCCGAACTCACCGCAGCGCAGCGCCGGGCGCTGATCGAGATCTACCGCGGATTCGTCGACGCGAACGCCGTCCGACGGGCTCGTGCCGCTCGCGGGGAGCCCGCGGACCGTTAGTGTCGCGACCGGGCGGCAAGCTCGGCGAACACCGGCGACCAGTGGTTGCTCAGCGCCTCGTGCCCCATGAACAGACCCAGGTGACCGCCAGTCGTCTCGCGTTGGGCGATTTCGGCCGGCTCGGTGCCGGCGTACTGGGCCAGGGCGTACACCTGCGGCGGGGGAGTGATGTGATCAGTAGCGCCGGCCAGCAGGTACAGCGGGCAGGTGATCCGGCCGAGATCGACGGTCGCATCGCCGACGCGCAGGGTGCCGTCGATGAGTTCGTTGTTCTGGAACAGGTGCTCGACGATCCACAGATAGAACGCGCCGGGGATCGGCTGGGTGTGCTGGAACCACGTCTCGAACGTGCGATAGCGGCTGACGTGGGCGGGGTCGTGAATGTGTGCCACCAGTTGCAACTGCCGGTCCAGTTCGTTCTCCGGCTGCAGGGCGATGAACCCCGACAGCAGGAACTGCCCCGGCAGGACGCCGCCGTTGGCCCGCACCAGGTCGCGGTAGAAGCTCAGGTCGCGGCCGGGTGAGAGCAGCCTGACCCAGTCGTGGATCAGCGGCTCACCGGCGTGGAAGTCGACGGGTGCGCCGGCGATCGTGAGCGTGTGCACGGTGTCCGGGTAGAGGGCCGCGTAGATCACGGCCAGCCAGCCACCCTGGCAGTCCCCCACGAGGTTGGCGCGACCGCCCGCCGCCGCCACCGAGTCGGAGATCACGGCCAGGTAGTCCTCGATCGAGGCGTCCTTGGTCGTGTCGGTGGCGCCGACCCAGTCCAGGGAGAACAACCGAGTCAGGCCGGCGTCCTGGGCCGTCCTGATCTGACTCTGGCCCGGGTCGTAGTCGACGATGCACGAGTCGTGCCCTGCCTGGGGGGGAAGCAGCAGCGTGGCGATCTGCTCGTCCGGGTTCGCGCTGGAGAAGTCCCGCAGCCGGGCGATCGGCCACTCGGCGACGATCGTGTGCTCGGTGGCCCACTGCGGTGACTCACGCCGTGTCGCCGTGCTCCACCAGGTGACCAGGTCGGCGCCGAGTTGGGTCGGCGTGGCCTGGCGGGCGACGGCGCCCGTCACATAGTCAGCGCTCGCCCGCACGACGGCCTCGTAACTGCCGAAGAGTGCCTTCGTGGCGGCGTCGACAATGCCGGCCGGGCAGGGGTCGGCGTTCATCGGGCGGTCCATCCTTGGTCCATCGAGACGGGCACACCGGTGAACGATCGGCCGTGCGGGCCGAGCAGGAAGCTCGCCAACTCAGCCACCTCCTCCGGTTCGATGAGCCGTTTGACGGGCTGGGCCGCCAGGATCACGTCCTCGAGCACCCGCTCCTCGGACATGTTGTGGGCCAGCGCCTGCGCCGCGACCTGGCGCTGCACCAGTTCCGTCCGCACATAGCCGGGACAGATCGCGCAGGCGGTGATGCCGTGCTCGGCGCCCTCCAGGGCCAGCGTCTTCACCAGGCCGAGCGCACCGTGCTTGGCGGCGACGTAGCCGGCCTTGTAGGGCGAGGCGACCAGAGCGTGCGCTGACGCGATCACCAGGAACCGGCCGCCCTCTGGAGCAGTGCGCAGCGCGGACCACCCGTACTTGGCGAGCAGGAACGGGCTGGTCAGCATCAGCGCGATCAGCGAGTCCCAGCGATCCTCGGGAAACTCCGCGATCGGTGACACATGCTGGAAGCCCGCGTTCGCGACGATCATGTCGAGCCGGCCAAATTCGTCCAACGCGGCGCGGACGGCACTCTCATTGCCTGTTCGGGTGGTGAGGTCCGCGGCGAACGGCACACCGTGCGGCGCGGGACCGCGGCCGGTGACGTCCGGATCCAGATCCACGGCGAGGACGTCGACGCCGTCCTTCTCCAGTCGGGCGGCAATCGCTCCGCCGATGCCGCCGGCGGCCCCGGTGACGATTGCTGCTCGACGTGTCGGGTTCGACATATCCCGCCTCCATGCTGAGTACTCACGGCTCGCCGTGGGGGCGGCGACTTGGCGCGACCGAGCGCTCGCCCCCGAGATGGCGAGCGAGCGGCGGACGCGGGTCGGGCTACTTCAGCAGGCCGCGGGCGGCCTTGGCATACGAGGTGCTCAGGTCGGTAATGAACTTGGCGTGGGTGGTTGCCAACGTCGACACCCACTCGACCTGGCTGGCGGAGGCGACCTTGTCCTCGACGTCGACGAGAGCCGCGACGGCCTTCTCGTAGGCGTCCAGCGTGGCCAGTCCCGCGCTCTTGGACGACTCGATGAACTTCTCGTTCAGGTCCTTGATCTTGCCGGTGGCGTCCTCGAACGACGGGACTTCGAAGGTGGGTGAGGCGGTGGGCTTGGTGGCGGTAGCGACCATGACTAGCTCCTAGGTAGAGGGCTTGTGTTCGGTTCGTTTACAACGTTAGCACTATTTCTGCTAACACAGCTATTCCCTGTGTCACAAGGCAAATCACGTCAGCACATACTCACCAGGTGCCTTCCCCAGCACGGGGTGGGCCGAGCTGCCGACTGGGGGCGGATCGGTCAACTCGCCGGCGTTGGCATGCGACCACCGGGCCCAGTCGTCCCACCACGACCCCGCGTACTTGTCCGCTGTCTCGCGCCACGCCTGCGCGGTCGGGGGAGTGTCGTCGCCGGCGAGGTACCAGCCTTTGGGGCCGGGCGGGTTGACGATTCCCGCGATGTGGCCGCCGCTGCTGAGGACGAACCGCACCGGTCCCGACACCAACTGGGTCGTGGCATAGGCCGCTGCCCACGGCACGATGTGATCGTTCTCCGCACCCACGACGTAGCACTGTTGGGTGACCCGGCCGAGATCGATCTGCTCGCCGGCGATGGTGAGATCGCCGGTGGCCAGGCGGTTCTCGAGGTAGAAATTTCGCAGGTAGAACGCGTGCATGGCGGCAGGCATGCGCGTGCTGTCCGCGTTCCACGCCAGGATGTCGAACGCCGGTGGGTCCTGGCCCATCAGCCAGTTCGCCACGACATAGCTGAAGATCAGGTCATTGGCGCGCAGAACGTTGAACGTCGCGGCCATAGCCGAACCGTCGAGGTAGCCGGTCTTGGTCATCTGCTTCTCGAGCCGGTCGATGGTGTCCGCCTCGGTGAACACGCCGAGCGCGCCGGGGTCGGTGTAGTCGAGCATGGTGTTGAGCAGCGTCAGGTTCCCGACCCGCGTTCCGCCCGACCGCGTCGGGTGCGCAGCGATGATTGCGGTCAATGCACCACCCAGGCACAGGCCGGCAATGTCCACGGTGTCCGCGCCGGTGATGTCGGCTATGACGCCCAACGCAGTTTCCGGGCCCCGGCGAAGGTAATCGTCCATCGTCACCTGCGCCATCTCCCCGCCTGGGTTCAGATAGCTGATGGCGAAGACGGTCCGGTTCTGCGCGACCGCCCATTCGACGAAACTGCGGCCGGGTGCGAGATCCATGATGTAGTACTTGTTGATCCACGGCGGGCTGCACAACAGGGGGGTGGCGTGCACCTGCTTGGTCTGCGGCTCGTACTGAAGCAGTTCCATCAACTCGTTGCGAAATACGACCTTGCCGGGCGTCGCCGCGAGGTTGTCGCCCATCGTGAACGAGCTCGTGTCGACCTGCCGCGGTCGGCCGTCGTTGTGCAGGACGTCATCGACGAAGTTCCGGGCACCTTTGACCAGGCTGCCGCCGCCGGTCTCGAACGCTCGCCGTAGCGCGGCCGGGTTGGTCGGCAGGAAGTTGGTGGGGGCGAGCAGGTCGAGGACGAGTCCAGCCGCCAGCCGGGCCTTGCGCTCGGTGGTCGGGTTCAGGCCGGCGTCGCCGATCAGCTCCTCGGTGAGTTGGCTGACGCCGGCGAAGTACTGGCGCAGCGCGTAGAAGGCGGGGTTGTCGGTCCAGGTGGGATCCGCGAACCGACGATCCCGGGGATCGATGGCGAATGCAGGTCCGCGATCGTGACCCAGCCAACGCGCCGCAGCAGTGCTGGGTAGCCGGGCCAGTCCGGCGGCAAAGCGTGCGCTCGCCGCAGCCACGCCTGCCGGGCGCGCGGCCAGGCCCTTCGCGGCCAGCCCCAATGCCTGGCCGAACTGAGCGAGATCGGGGTCTGTCGAGGTCTGCAATCCGAGGTGTTCGGCGGCCCAGTCAGCGATGTCCGGTGATGGATCGCCCCATAGCGTCATTCGAACTCCTCTGCCCGACGGCAAGCTGCAGCCCCGTCGGGCGCCGCGTCCCGTCCAGCTCACCGTCAGGACTGTCCGGGCGGCAGGGCCGAACGTCCCGGCAAGTCCCGAATGCGTCCTCCGTATCGATGTCGCTCGACCCTGCCTGCGCCCTGCCGTCAAACGCGAAGCTTGCGAGACGCAACCTGCGGTCCAGAGGTGAGGAATCCACCATGACCTCGACTGGTTCGACCAACAGTCTCGAAGACCAGCTCGACCAGCTTCTCGAGGTCGAACGGTTCGAGCCGCCTGCCGTATTCGTAGCCGCGGCGACGACGGCAGACCCCGCCATCTATGACCAGGCCAAGGACGGCCCGGCTTGGTGGGCCGAGCAGGCGCGCGAGCGGATCGATTGGCAGACGCCGTTCACCACGGTGCTCGACGACAGCAATCCGCCGTTCTACACGTGGTTCACCGACGGCACGCTGAACGTCTCGTACAACTGCCTGGACCGCCATGTCGAGGCCGGTCGCGGCGACCGCATCGCGTTCCACTGGCACGGCGAGGAAGGCGAATACCGCGCGCTGACCTACGCCGATCTGCTCGCCGACGTGCAGCGACTGGCCAACGGCCTGCTCGAGCGTGGTGTCGGCAAGGGCGACGTGATCGGGATCTTCCTGCCGATGATTCCCGAAGCGGTCGTGGCCATGCTCGCCTGCGCCCGCATCGGAGCCCCACACACCGTGGTGTTCGGCGGGTTCGCGCCGGCCTCGGTCGCCGAGCGGCTTGCCGTGTCGAATGCGAAGGCGCTCATCACCGTCGACGGCGCCCGGCGCAAGGGCAAGACTGCCGCGATCAAGCAGGCGGTGGATGCCGAGATCGGCGACCTGAGCCAGCTCGAGACGGTCGTCGTCGTGCGCGCCACCGGAGCGGACTGCTCGATGCGCGTGGGCCGCGACGTCTGGTACGACGACCTGCTCGCCGCAGCCGATCCGGTCTGCCCGGCCGAACCGATGGAGGCCGAGCACCCGCTGTTCCTGCTGTACTCCTCAGGCTCCACGGCCAAGCCGAAAGGCATCGTGCATACCACCGGCGGCTATCTCACCGGCGTGGTCACCACTCACTCGATGGTCTTCGACCTCGACCCCGATAAGGACGTGTTCTGGTGCACCGCCGACGTCGGCTGGATCACCGGGCACTCCTACGTCGTCTACGGACCGCTGGCGAACGGGTGCACGTCGGTGCTGTTCGAGGGTGCACCGGACTACCCGAACAAGGACGTCTGGTGGGACATCATCGAGCGCTACGGCGTGACGATCTTCTACACGGCGCCGACTGCCATTCGGGCCTGCATGAAGTGGGGCGCCGAGTATCCGGCCAAGCACGACCTGTCCACCCTGCGGCTGCTCGGTTCGGTCGGCGAGCCGATCAACCCCAAGGCGTGGCTCTGGTACCACGTGGTCATCGGTGGCGAGCGGTGTCCGATCGTCGATACGTGGTGGCAGACCGAGACCGGCGCCATCATGATCGCCCCGTTGCCGGCGCTCACCGCGACGAAACCAGGCTCAGCGACCCGCCCGCTGCCGGGAGTCTCGGCGACCCTCTTCGACGTGATTGGCGAAGAGATCGGCGTGGGGACCGGCCTGCTGGTGCTGACCGAGCCGGTACCGAGCATGGCGCGGACGCTGCACGAGGACCCGGAGCGCTACGTCTCCACCTACTTCGAGCGGTTCGGCCCCCGCACCTACGTGGTCGGTGACGCCGCCCGCCGTGACGAGGACGGCTACATCTGGATCATCGGCCGCATCGACGA
This sequence comes from Pseudonocardiales bacterium, assembly GCA_025965875.1. Lineage (GTDB taxonomy): Bacteria > Actinomycetota > Actinomycetes > Mycobacteriales > Jatrophihabitantaceae > QHCC01. The sequence goes on along the minus strand of JAOPWD010000065.1, from coordinate 10,093 downwards.
CGTCATCAATGTCTCGGGCCACCGGCTGTCGACCGCCGAGGTCGAGTCCGCTCTGGTCGCGCATCCCGCGGTCGCAGAGGCGGCGGTCGTGCCGATCGTCGACGAACTCACCGGCCAGGCCATCGCCGCCTTCGTCACCGTCCGTGCCGGGATCGAGGCCGACGCACCGCTGGAAGCGGCGCTGCGCGAGCACGTCGCCGAGCGGATCGGCAAGCTTGCTCGGCCGAAGCAGATCACTTTCGCGCAGGAGCTGCCCAAGACCCGCTCCGGCAAGATCATGCGCCGCCTGCTTCGCGACGTGTCCGACGGTCGCGAACTCGGCGACATCTCGACACTCGGTGACCCAACCGTGGTCGCGGCGCTACAGGCGCAACTCGCTTTATCTCAGTCCGCGGAACAAGCCGCGGCATCGCAACACCGATGAATGGGGAACAGATGACGACCAGGGAGCACGTGCACATCAGCAATCCGAGCGAGAACGGCGTGTGCGACCGGGTCGCTCTTGTCACCGGGGGTACCAGCGGGATCGGAGAGGCGATATCGCGCCGACTCGCCGCCCACGGCGCGCACATCGCCGTCGGCTACTGGCGCGGCGACGAACGAGCGCACGAGTACCAGATCCAGATGAAGATCGACTTCCCGGAGTGTCACGTGACGCTGCACAAGGGAAACATCGGGGTGGCCGAGGACTGCCGTCGCGTGGTCGGCGAAGTCATCGAGGAACACGGCCGGCTCGACATCCTGGTCAACAACGCCGGGATCACGATGGACCGCACCGTCGCCAAGATGGCTGACGATCAGTGGCAGAAGGTCCTCGACGTCAACCTGTCCGGCGCGTTCTATCTGTCTCAGGCGGCCATGCAGCACATGGTCGAACGCGGCACCGGCCGGATAATCGCGATCTCGTCGGTCATCGGCGAGACGGGCAACATCGGCCAAGCCAACTATGCGGCGTCCAAGTCGGGACTGTTCGGGCTGACCAAGTCGCTGGCTCTGGAGGCGGCGTTCCAACTCAAGCGAGGCGGGCTGCTCCACGACGGTATCGGCTTGACGGTGAACGGCGTCGCACCAGGCTTCATCGCCACCGAGATGCTGGCCAGCATCCCGGAGAAGGTTCTCGACGGCATCAAGGCACAGGTACCGCTTGGTCGGCTCGGTCATCCCGACGAGATCGCGCGCACGGTGTGCTTCCTGGCCGCGGATGAATCCGGTTACGTCACAGGACAAACCTGGGCCGTCAACGGCGGACTGGACATGTGAGGTCGACACCATGACGCAACGAGTCGAGCAACGAGATGTCCTGGTGCTGTCGGCAACCCGCACCGCGATCGGCAAATACGGCGGCGGGCTGAAGGACGTGCCGCCCTGCGACCTGGCCGCGACGGTGCTGCGCGAAGCAGTCGAGCGCTCCGGCGTGGCTCCCGAGGACGTAGGTCACGTCGTATTCGGCAGTGTGATCCACACCGAGGCACGGGACATGTACCTGAGCCGAGTCGCGGCCGTGAACGGCGGCCTGCCGGTGCAGACGCCGGCATTCAACGTGAACCGGCTGTGTGGCAGCGGTCTGCAGGCGATCGTGTCTGCCGCCCAGGCGATCAAGCTCGGGGACGCCGATGTCGCCGTCGCCGGTGGCGTCGAGTCGATGAGCCGCGCCCAGTACTGGCTGCCGGGCATGCGCTGGGGACAGCGGATGGGAGACGGCGTCACCGTCGATGCCATGGTCGGTGCGCTCACCGACCCGTTCGACGCATGCCACATGGGCGTCACTGCGGAGAACATCGCTACCGACTATCACGTTTCGCGGGCCGACCAGGATGCGCTCGCGGTGGAGAGCCATCGTCGTGCCGCGGCCGCGATCGAGGCCGGTTACTTCATCGCGCAGATCGTCCCCGTCGAGGTCCAGACCAGGAAGGGAGTCGTGCAGGTGCTCACCGACGAGCACGTCCGGTCTGGCATCACAGTGGCGGACCTGGCCAAGTTGCGACCGGCCTTCGACGCCGACGGCACGGTCACCGCCGGCAACGCCGCGGGCGTGAACGACGCGGCAGCAGCGGTTGTGCTCGCCGATAGCGACTACGCCGAGGCGCACGGACTGCAGCACCTGGGCCGGCTGGTGGCCTACAGCCACTCCGGCGTGGAGCCGCGGATCATGGGCATGGGACCGGTACCGGCGGTGCGTTCGGTATTGGAGCGGGCGGACCTCAAGATCGACGACATCGATGTGTTCGAGGTCAACGAGGCGTTCGCTGCACAGGCACTCGCGGTTGTGCGCGAGCTCGGGTTACCGCCCGAGCGGACGAATCCGAACGGCAGCGGCGTCTCGCTGGGGCACCCGCTCGGCGCCACCGGCGCGATCCTCACCGTCAAGGCGCTGTACGAGCTGCGGCGGACCGGGGGCAGGTACGCGCTGGTCACGATGTGCATCGGCGGCGGGCAGGGCATAGCCGCAATCTTCGAGCGACTGTGAGGCTCCTGCTGATTGGCCCACCCGGCTGCGGCAAGGGCACGCAGGGCGCCCGAATCGCCGAGCGGTACGCGGTCGAACACATTGCCGCCGGCGACATCCTGCGGGCCGAGGTCGCTGCCGAGACAGCGCTCGGCCGGCAGATCGCCGGCTACATCTCGGCTGGCGCGCTCGTTCCCGACGATGTGATTCTCGACGTGGTCGTGCCGAAGGTCCTGGCTGCGGCCAAGGCTGACGGTTACGTCCTCGACGGCTTCCCGCGCACGATTCGACAGGCGGCCGCCGCTCGCCGCATCGCGGAGGAGCACGCCTCCGCCGTTCGGTGCGCGATCTACATGGAGGTACCGCAGGAGGAACTCGTCGCGCGGCTGCTGCGCCGGGCCGAGATCGAGGGGCGCAGCGACGACAAGCCCGACGTGATCCGGCACCGCCTCGAGGTCTTCACCGAGGCCACCGCACCGTTGATCGACTTCTACGGCGAGCGTGGGCTGCTGGACGTGGTCGATGCGACGCTCGCGCCGGACGAGGTTACCGAGCAGATCCTCACCGCGCTGCCCGCGCTGGTGCGGGCTCGTCCGGTCGCGAGCTGACCGGAGGCGCTACTGGTGCGGGCTGCATCGTGCCGTCCTGCAGGTAGCGGCTGTGCCAGGCGAACGCCTCGCTGAGCAGATGGGGCGTCTGCTTGCCGCAGGTGCTGGCCATGGCCCGGTCGAAGTAGTCCTGCAGCGCCGGGCGGTAGTCCGGGTGCGCGCAGTGGTCGATGATCTTCTGCGCGCGGCGCCGCGGCGCCAGGCCACGAAGATCGGCCAGACCCTGCTCGGTGACGATGACCTGCACGTCGTGCTCGGTGTGGTCGACGTGGCTGGCCATCGGCACGATGCACGAGATCGCGCCGCGCTTGGCGGTCGACGGCGTCAGGAACATCGAGATGTAGGCGTTGCGGGCGAAGTCGCCGGAGCCACCGATGCCGTTCTGGATGCTCGAGCCCATGACGTGGGTGGAGTTCACGTTGCCGTAGATGTCGGCCTCGATCATGCCGTTCATGGCGAGGCAGCCGAGGCGGCGGATCACCTCGGGGTGGTTGCTGATCTCCTGCGGCCGAAGGATGATCCGATCGCGGTAGTGGCCGATGTTGGCGCGCAGTTCGGCGATGCCGTCGTCGCTGAGCGAGAACGCCGTCGCCGAAGCGACCGAGACCGTGCCCGAGCGCAGCAGATCCAACATGCCGTCCTGGATGACCTCGGTGTAGGCCGTGAGGGGGCGGAACGGCCCGGCTTCCAGACCGATGAGCACGGCGTTGGCGATGTTACCGACGCCTGACTGCAGCGGCAGCAGCGTGTCGGGCAGCCGCCCCACCTTCACCTCGTGGGCCAGGAAGTCCAGGACGTGCCCGGCGATCAGCCGCGAGGCATCGTCGGGCGGCCTGAACGAGGTGTTGCGGTCCGGGTTGTGGGTCGCCACGATTGCGATGATTTTCTCCGGCGGGCAGCGCAGGTAGGGCTCGCCGATCCGGTCGCCGGCCTGCAGCAGCGGGATCGGCTTGCGGTTCGGGGGCAGCGCGGTGCCGTAGTAGATGTCGTGCATGCCCTCGAGCTCGGCCGGCTGCCAAGAATTCACTTCGAGAATCACCTTGTCGGCCTGGTCGATCCAGGTCTTGTTGTTGCCGACGGACGAGGACGGGATGAGCGAGCCGTCGGCGGTGATGCCCGCGACCTCGATCACCGCCACGTCGAGTTGCCCGAAGAAGCCCTCCCACACCATCTGCGCGACGTGCGAGAGGTGCACGTCCAGATAATCCAGCAACCCGGCGTTGATCTTCGACCGGGTGACCGGGTCGGACTGGTAGGGCATGCGCAGGTCGATGCCGTCGACGGAGGCCAGCGCACCGTCGAGGTCCGGGGCCGTGGACGCGCCGGTCCAGACGCTGACCGTGAACGGTGTGCCGCGTTGCTTGGCCTCGGAAATCCGGCGCACCAACGCAGCCGGCACGGCTTTGGGGTAGCCCGCGCCGGTGAAGCCGCTCATCCCGACGTGGCTTCCCGGCGCGATGAATGCCGCGGCCTGCTCGGCTGTCATCACCCGGTCGTCCAGAGCCGGGCAGAGCTGTCGGTTCATCGACTCTCCTGCTCGGTGGTGACAGCCGCCTTGAGCAGTTCGGCCAGGCCGTCCTCGATGGCGGCTGTCAGCACGTCGACATCCGGCACGGAGTCGCGATCGCAGGTGACGCCGAAGAACAGCCGGCCGTCGTAGGACGTCACCGCGACACCGATCCGGAGCTGGTCCGCGATCGGGACGTAGGGATAGATGGCGAGCATGCGATGGCCGAGGACATAGAGCGGCTGCCGAGGGCCCGGCACGTTCGTCGCCACCGTGGTCAGGGTGCGCTGGGGAACTCGGAACGCTGCCCGCAGCGTCGCGGCGAGCACGGCCGGGGGCACCTGGTCGGCCAGTTCGGTGATCAGTTCTCCCGCGGCCGCCTCGTCGGAGGACTTGAGTTCGCGCATGCGGGTCACGACGGCGCCGTAGCCGGCAACCGGATCGGCGAACTCGACGGGTAGGTCGACCAGCAGTGCCGACACGCGGTTGTCGCATCGCCCGTGCTCGTCTGACTTACGGACCGATACCGGCACCAGGCAACGCACCGCCTGCGGGACGGGTTCCTCCGCCCGGTGCAGGAGCAGCTCCCGGAAGCCTCGGGTGACGATCGCCAGGACCACATCGTTGAGCGAGCCGCCCAGTGCTTCTCGTACGCGCGCGACGTCAGCGATCTCTATGCCGAACCAGCGGTAACGCCGTGACCTGCCGATCGATCCGGTCAGCGACGTCGCCGCAGTCGGCCGCACGGCGCGCGCGTACCCGATCAAGCCGCGGAGGCCCGTGGCGAGCAATCGTGCCGTTCGCTGCGGCCTCCTGGTCGCGGATCCGAGACCGCGCACCAGCCGGACCGGCGTGGCGCCGGCGTCGAGGAGGGCGGCACCGGCGAGTGCGACGAGGCCGGGCTCGGGCTGAGGCGCCCAGGTCGCGACGGGTGGCAGGATCGGGTCCGCCGATGTGTCCAGGATCGTCGAGAGAACATCCATCCCGGCGATGCCGTCGACCATGCTGTGGTGCACCTTCGAGACCAGCGCCCACTGCCTGTCTTCGAGACCCTCGACCAGCCAGGTCTCCCACAACGGCCGGTCGGGGTCGAGGTGCTGTGACATCAGCCTGCCGACCAGGCGACGCAGCTGCTCAGCTGTTCCCGGCGCCGGGAGCGCGGTACAGCGCACGTGATAGCTGAGGTCGAAGTGTGCATCGTCGACCCAGCCCGGCCGGGCGAGGCCGAGGGGGACTGTGCGCATCTTCTGCCGGTAGCGCGGCACGAGGTGCAGCTTGTGCCGGAACAGCTGGACCAGGTCGGCGTGGCTGGGCGCGGGGCCGGCGAAGACGGAGACGCTCGCGATGTGCATCGAGGCATGGGGACTCTCGAGGTGCCAGAAGCCGGCGTCGAGCGAACTCATCCGGTCCATGTCGGCTCCCGATGCGCGCGAGGATGTATGACATCCAGTCCACGCTGCGGGTGGCCGGCTAAACAGGGCCGGACGTCCCGATAGGTGGGGCCGGTTGCCCTTTCGCCGCGAGCGGGCGGTACCCAAGACCGCGCTCACGTGAATCTACGGTCAAATTGGCGTGTCGTTCTTGTGTCGTCCCGGAATTAGCACCTGACTTGGGCTAAGAATGACGTAAGGCCCCTCCATGTATGAGATGGAGGGGCCTTACTTTCGGCCTGCCTGCACCGCCCGCCGATTGCTCAGCGGGCCCGCGTTGCCAGGTCGGCCACCGGCTAGAAACACCACCTCAGGTACCGATTACTCGGACTCTTGGCCTTCGGAGTTTCCTCCGAATTGGTGTCTCCGTTGCTGGCGACAGGGCTATTTCTACTGCGCCCGCGCAGTACGCACAAGAGGTTTTCATCGGCAATCTGAATATTCTCCCAAGAATTTCTGACCGTCCACAGAACGGATCGTGTTATCCCCAGAAATAGTCGTTGTCCACCGACTCGTCCACACCTTGTCCACAACGTCGTGGGGTCGGGTCAGTCCTTGATCTCGCAGATCGCTGAGCCGGACGTGACCACCGCACCGACCTCGGCGTTGAGTGCGGTGATCGTCCCGGCCTTGTGCGCGTTCAGCGGCTGCTCCATCTTCATCGCCTCGAGAACGACGACCAGCTGACCGGCCTCGACGACATCCCCCTCGGCCACAGCGACCTTGACGATCGTGCCCTGCATCGGTGCGGTGAGGGTGTCACCGGACGCCGCCGCACCGGACTTGCGCCCGGACGCGCGTTTCGGCGCCGCCTTCCTCGTGGCGCCGCCACCGCCCGTGCCGAAGCCCGCGGGCAACGACACCTCGAGCCGCTTGCCACCCACCTCGACGACGACGGTCTCGCGCTCGCCGGCCTCGTCCTCGGCCTGCGCGCCGCCGCTGAACGGCGGGATGTCGTTGACGAACTCGGTCTCGATCCACTGCGTGAACACGGTGAACGGCTCCGCAATGAACGCCGGGTCGCGCACGACCGCGCGGTGGAACGGCAGCGCGGTCGCCATCCCGTCGACCACAAACTCGTCCAGCGCCCGGCGGGCCCGGGCCAGCGCCTCGGCGCGGGTCTCGCCGGTGACGATCAGCTTGGCCAGCAACGAGTCGAACGCGCCGCCGATGACGGAGCTGCCCTCGATGCCCGCGTCGACGCGGACGCCGGGCCCGGCCGGTTCGCGGTAGGTGGTGACGACGCCGGGGGCGGGCAGAAAGCCGCGGCCGGGGTCCTCGCCGTTGATGCGGAACTCGAAGGAATGCCCGCGCGGCGTTGGGTCCTCGGTGAACCGCAGCGTCTCGCCGTCGGCGATGCGGAACTGCTCGCGCACCAGGTCGATGCCGCTCGTCTCCTCGGTGACCGGGTGCTCGACCTGCAGGCGGGTGTTGACCTCGAGGAAGCTGATCACGCCGTCGTTGCCGACCAGGAACTCGACCGTGCCGGCGCCGGAGTAGTCGGCCTCGCGGCAGATCGCCTTGGCGCTCTCGTGGATGCGCGCGCGCTGCTCGTCGGTCAGGAACGGGGCGGGCGCTTCCTCGACCAGCTTCTGGTTGCGGCGCTGCAGCGAGCAGTCGCGGGTGCCGACGACCACGACGTTGCCGTGCTGGTCGGCGAGCACCTGCGCCTCGACGTGCCGAGACCGGTCGAGGTAGCGCTCGACGAAGCACTCGCCCCGGCCGAACGCCGCTACGGCCTCGCGGACCGCGCTGTCGTACAGTTCCGGGATCTCCTCGATCGTGCGGGCGATCTTCAGCCCGCGCCCGCCACCGCCGAACGCCGCCTTGATGGCGACCGGCAGGCCGTTCTCCTGCGCGAATGCGACGACCTCCTCCGGGCCGCTGACCGGCTCCTTGGTGCCAGGGACGAGCGGCGCGCCGGCGCGCAGTGCGATATGGCGGGCCGTCACCTTGTCCCCGAGGTCGCGGATTGCCTGCGGAGACGGTCCGATCCACGTCAGCCCAGCGTCGAGGACTGCCTGCGCGAATTCGGCGTTCTCGGCCAGGAATCCGTAGCCGGGGTGTACCGCGTCGGCACCCGACTGGCTCGCCGCGGCGATGACCTTCTCGATCACGAGGTAGGAGTCGCCCGGAGTCGTACCGCCCAAGGCGAACGCCTCGTCGGCCATCCGGACGTGCAGCGCGTCGCGGTCGGGTTCGGCATAGATCGCGACGGAGGTGTAGCCGGCGTCCTTGCACGCGCGAATGACCCGAACCGCGATCTCACCCCGGTTGGCGATGAGCACTTTCTGCACTGGTCTGCCTCCTGACACGCGCCCGCCGCGCAGAATTGCAGACTACAAGGGCCGCTATTTCCAGACCCGCACGTAGTCGACCTGCGTCGTCGCCGGCAGTGGAGTGGTGGGCGGGTCGAACTCGTTGGTGGTGATCCCGAGGGCTTGGGTCAGTACGACCATGAACGGCTGGTCGAAGGGTTGCGAGCCGACCAACGGCAGCGCGGGGTTCCATCGGTGGACCATGCAAGTGTGCCCGTCGTAGATCACGGTGATCTCGCTCGGCGTCCACTCCGCGACGTAGGAGTGGAACTTGGTGATGTCGGAGATCAGGCAGTTGTTGTTGGTGACGCTCGCGTCGAGCGACGCCGGGACGTAGTGGATATAGGGAACCGCCCGGTCGGGGTACTGGCTGTAGACCTCGGCGATGTCGATCTCGCCTGACATCGGCCAGGACGGCCCGTACTTGGTGGCGTCCGCGGGCCAGAGCCAGAACGACTCCTGCAGGCCCTTGATCTTGGCTGCCGGCAGCTTGGCCCGCACCTCGAAGCGTCCGTAGGCTTGCGTGAACTTGCCCCAGGTCGAGACCATGCCACTGGTGTACTGGGTGCGGTAGTCGCCGAGCGGGTCCGTACAGGTGAACGGGGCTGATTCCTTGCGGACAGTCAGGCTCAGGACGCCGTTGGCGACCGAGGTATTGGCCGAGCGGTCCACGAAGCACTCCGCGCCGGAGTGGTAGCCGCTGTTGGCGGTCTGCTGGACCGTCCACTTGGTGGCGTCGAGTGAGCGCCCGTTGAAGTTATCGTCGAAGGAGCAGGTCCAATAGCCACCAGCCGTCTTGGCGATGACCAGGCCGCCGCACGGCATCGCGGGGGCGTTGACTGCAGCGCTCGTATTCGCGGCCGGCGCGGCCAGCGCGGCGGGCGTGGCCGGCGTCGCGGTGGCCTGGACCGTGGCTGTCGCGGTGGCGATCAGTGCGCCGATCGCCAGTGCGATAGCGCCTGTTCGGGCCAGGGAGAACTGTCGCCGAGGAGTGCCCATCGTGGCGTCCTAACGTAATGACGGCACGTGCCCGCGGGCTGCCATCGTTTGCTCCCCGGTGGTGATCGCTCCCCAGCGACCGAACGTCAACTTAACAGAAAGCTCACAAATGGCGAAATCCTAGCCGGCGCCGAAACAGACGAACCCTGCTGCGGCAACCGCCGCTGCCGGGCTTGCGCTGGACGCGGCCGCGATCTCTCGCCGCGCATCCCCGAGCGCCTCGGCCGCGGTGCGGCCCGCGGTGAGGTGCCGGTGGAAGCGCAGCATCAGGGCGCGGCTCGCCTCATCGGGCACCGGCACGACGGCAGCGACCAGATTGACCGAGCCCATGGCGAGCAACGCGGCCGCGAGGCCGATCAATTCGTCGCCGGTACGCACGCCCGCGAGACCTGAGTCGCAGGACGCGAGCACGACATGGCGCGGTGGCACCGCGAGCCGCTCGATGTCATAGACCGTCAGCGGCCCGTCCGCGAACTGCAGTTCCGAGAACATCGGATTGTCGGATCGGAAATGTCCGTGCGCGGCCAGGTGCGCTACCCCGGCCCCGTCGAGCGCGCTCAGCAGAGCCGCGACCCGAGCGTTGCGGCCGGTGAGGCACGTCGCGTCCCGGTACACGCGCGCGAGCGCCCGCACCTCGGCCGAGGCATGGCTCAACCCTGGTCCGTGTGCGAGAACGGCGGGGCCGTCGCTGAGCCGCGAGTCGGTCGCGGCTCGGTGCCACAGCGCCGCGGACGGAGCGACGGAGACCGCTCGCGTCGCGCAGGACGGCAGCGCCGACCAGGGCA
>JAOPWD010000041.1 GCA_025965875.1 Pseudonocardiales bacterium | reverse complement strand
GCGACGTAGCGGCCGTCCGAGCACTCGTAGCAGCGGTAGTTCGGGGCGCCGCCGTCGAGCATGTTGGCGCCGCGTTGGTCCTGCCAGCCGCCGGCGGCCTGGAAGGTGCGCGTCATCGAACTCAGGTAGGCCGCGCCCTCGGTCATCGCGGCGTCGACGACCTGGCCAATGCCGGTAGCGCGGGCGTGCAGCAGGGCGGCGAGCAGGCCGGTAGCGAGGAACATCGACCCACCGCCGAAGTCCGCGACGTAGTTGATCGGCGGCACGGGCGGACCGTCAGCCGGGCCGATGCCGTGTAGCAGGCCGGAGATCGCCAGATAGGTGATGTCGTGCCCGGCGGTGCTGGCCAGCGGTCCGTCCTGGCCCCATCCCGACATCCGCACGTAGACGAGCTTGCGGTTGCGGGCGAGCATTGCGTCCGGCCCGACACCGAGCCGTTCGGCCACGCCGGGCCGGAAGCCCTCGATCAGGACGTCCGAGCGCTCGGCCAGCCGCAGCACGACCTCGGCCGCGCCCGGTCGACGCAGGTCAAGCCCGATCGAGCGCCGACCGCGCCCGAGCGGACCGGCCGGCAGGCCGGCGAACATGCCGCCCTGCCCAGGCAACTTGTCGACGCGGACCACCTCGGCCCCGTGATCGGCCAGCAGCATTCCGAGGAACGGCACCGGACCGATCGCGGGCAGTTCGATGACCCGAACTCCCGTGAGCGGCCCGGACCCCACGGTCAGAAGGTCTCGCCGTTCTCGGCCTTCTTGCGCAGCAGCGGGTTCGGCGCGAAACGCTCGCCGTACTTCTCGGCCAGCTGGTCGGCTCGCTCGACGAAGCCCGTGATCCCGCCCGAGTAGCCGTTGATGTACTGCAACACCCCGCCGGTCCAGGGCGGGAAGCCGATGCCCATGATCGAGCCGATGTTGGCATCGGCGGTCTGCACGATCACGCCCTCTTCGACACAGCGCGCGGACTCGACCGCCTCGATGACGAGCATCCGCTCCTCGAGCTCATGCAGGTCGACGTCGGCCATGCTGCCCTTGACCGGGAACAGCTCGGCCAGCCCGGGCCACAGACCAGTCCGCTTGCCGTTCTCGTCGTAGTCGAAGAAGCCGGCGCCGCGCGAGCGTCCCGGACGACCGAGCTCGACCATCTTCTCGACGACGTCCTCGGCGGGGTGCCGCGGATAGCTGCCACCGGAGGCCGCGATGGCGTCGCGGGTCTCGTTGCGGATCTTGAGGAACAGCTCCAGGTTCAGCTCGTCGGCCAACTGCAGCGCACCGACGGGGTAGCCGGCCTGGGTCGTGGCCTGCTCGACCGTGGCGGGGTGGATGCCCTCGCCCAGCATGGCCAGCGCCTCGTTGACGAACGTGCCGATGACCCGGCTGGTGAAGAAGCCGCGGCTGTCGTTGACGACGATCGGGGTCTTCTTGATCTGGGCCGCGTAGTCCAACGCGCGGGCCAGTGCGGCGTCGGACGTCTGCTCGCCGCGGATGATTTCCAGCAGCGGCATCTTGTCCACGGGCGAAAAGAAGTGCAGGCCGATGAAGTCGGCCTTGCGCTGCACACCCTCGGCCAGGTTGGTGATCGGCAGTGTCGAGGTGTTCGAGCCCAGCAGCGCGTCCGGTGCGACGACCGGCTCGGCCTGGCTGAACACCTCGTGCTTGAGGGACACCTTCTCGAAGACCGCTTCGACGATCAGGTCGCAGCCGGCCAGGTCGGCGTAGTCGGCGGTCGGCGTGATGCGGGCGAGCACCTCGTCGCGCTTGGCCTCGGTCGACTTGCCCCGCGAGATCGCCTTGTCGAGGATCTTCTTGGAGTAGTCCTTGCCCTTTTCCGCGGCCTCGATCGAGACATCCTTGAGCACGACGTCGATGCCGTTGCGCGCGCTGACGTAGGCGATCCCGGCGCCCATCATGCCTGCGCCCAGGATGGCGACCTTCTTGGTCGGCCGCGGCTCGTAGCCGTCCGGACGCGACCCGCCTGAGTTGATCGAGTTCAGCTCGAACCAGAATGCCTGGATCATGTTCTTCGCGACCTGGCCGCGCGCGAGGTCGACGAAATAGCGGCCCTCGATGGTGAAGGCCGTGTCGATGTCCACCGTCGCACCCTCGACCGCGGCGCACATGATGTGGTGTGGCGCGGGCATCGGGGCGCCCTTGAGCTGCTTGCGCAGGTTGGCCGGGAAGGCCGGCAGCATGCCCGCCAGCTTCGGGTTGGACGGCACGCCGCCGGGCATCCGGTAGCCCTGGGCGTCCCACGGCTGGACGGCATCGGGGTTGGCCTTGATCCACGCCCGGGCCTGGTCGAGCATCTCCTCAGGCGTCGCGGCGAGCTCGTCGACGATGCCTATCTCGACGGCCTGCGCGGGCTGGTAGCGGGTGCCCTGCAGGAGGACCTTCATCAGGCCGTCGGCGATGCCGAGCAGGCGGGTGATCCGGGTGACGCCGCCGCCTCCGGGCAGCAGGCCCAGGGTGACCTCGGGCAGGCCGAACTGGGACTTCGGGTTGTCGAGCGCGATGCGGTGATGACAGGCCAGCCCGATCTCCAGGCCGCCACCGAGCGCCGCGCCGTTCAGGGCTGCGACCACTGGCTTGCCCAGCGTCTCGAGGCGGCGCAGGTCGGCCTTGATGGCGGTGACGCCGGCTCCGAACTCGGCCGCATTGTCATCGGTCACCTGGGAAAGAAGCTTCAGGTCACCGCCGGCGAAGAAGGTGTCCTTTGCCGAGGTGATGATGACGCCCGTGACCGTGTCCTTCTCGGCGTAGAGCCGATCGACTGCAGCCTTCATCGACTGCTGGTAGGCCTGGTTCATCGTGTTGGCGCGCTGGCTCGGATCGTCGAGGGTCAGCGTGACGATGCCGTCCGCGTCCTGGTCCCAGCGGATCGTGTTCTGCTCAGTCATTGAATGTGCTCCGAATCAGGAGAGACGCTCGACGATGGTGGCGACACCCATGCCGCCACCGACGCACAGGGTGGCGAGGCCGAATCGCTGGTCGCGGCGCTCGAGCTCGTCGATGACGGTGCCGAGGATCATCGCGCCGGTGGCGCCGAGGGGGTGACCCAGCGCGATCGCGCCGCCGTTGACGTTCACCTTCTCGTGCGGGACGCCCAGGTCGCGCATGAACTTGAGCACGACGGCAGCGAACGCTTCGTTGACCTCGAACAAGTCGATCTGGTCGACGGTCATCCCGGCCTTGGCCAGCGCCTTCTGCGCCGACGGCGCCGGGCCGGTCAGCATGATCGTCGGCTCGGTGCCAACGACGCCGGTGGCGATGATGCGGGCGCGCGGCGTGAGGCCCATGGCGTTGCCGGCCTGCTCACTGCCGATGACCATGAGCGCCGCGCCGTCGACGATGCCGGAGGAGTTGCCCGGCGTGTGTACGTGGTTGATCTTCTCGATCCAGTGGTACTTCTGCAGGGCCACGGCGTTGAAGCCGCCCATCTCGCCCATCGCCTCGAAGGACGGCTTGAGACCGCCCAGCGACTCGGGGGTCGTGCCGGGGCGGGGGAACTCGTCGTGGTCGAGCACGATCTGGCCGTTGAGGTCGACGACCGGGATCACCGACCGGCTGAACGCCCCGTCGGCCAGGGCCTTGCCGGCGCGGGTCTGCGACTCGGTGGCGAACAGGTCGACGTCGGCGCGGGTGAAGCCCTCCATGGTGGCGATGAGGTCTGCGCTGACGCCCTGTGGCACGAAGCCGGTGGCGTAGGCGGTCTCGGGGTCCATGGCCCACGGGCCACCGTCGGAACCCATCGGCACGCGCGACATGGACTCGACACCGCCGGCGAGCAGCAGGTCCTCCCAGCCGGAACGCACCTTCTGGGCCGCGATGTTCACGGCCTCCAGGCCGGACGCGCAGAACCGGTTGAGCTGGAAGCCCGCGCCGGAGGTCTCGTAGCCGGCAGCGAGTGCGGCGGTGCGGGCGATGTCGGCGCCCTGCTCGCCGACAGGGGAGACGACACCCAGGATGATGTCCTCGACCTGGGCCGGGTCGAGTCCGGGGTTGCGCTTGCGCAACTCGTCGAGCAGGCCGACGACGAGTGACACCGGCTTGGTGCCGTGCAGCGAGCCGGTGTTCTTGCCCCGCCCGCGCGGAGTCCGTACGGCGTCATAGACGAACGCTTCAGTGCTCATGCCTTAACCGTCCTCAACGAGATCCTCGGAGTAGTGGTGATACTGCCAGTATCACTGTCACAGTTGTCAAGCGCCAGTAGGTGTGTCGTGGTCTACGCTCGCAGACATGGCAGTGCCGGTGACCGTGGACGCCGACGAGTTCACGATCGACGAGCTCGCGGCGCGTACTGGCATGACCGTACGCACGGTCCGTTTCTATGCGACCGAAGGGTTGCTGCCTGCCCCGCAGCGCCGCGGCCGGGTCGCGTATTACAACGCGCGGCACCGCATGCGACTCGATCTCATCCGCACGTTGCAGGACCACGGCTACACCCTCGCCGCGGTCGAGCGGGTGCTGGCCCGGATCCCCGCCGACGCCGAGCCGGCCGAGTACGCGGTGCACGCGGCCGTCCTTGCGCCGTGGCTGCCCGATCAGACCGAGGAGTTCGACCTGGCGGCCATCGAACGTCGGGTGGGGCGGCGGCTGACCGAGGAACAGATTGGCTACCTCGTCCAGGTCGGTGCCCTCGAGTCGATCGACGACACCTCGTTCCGTGCGTCGCCCGCGGCGCTGGGCCACGCCATCGAACTGCTGAAACTGCCCGTACCGACGAGCGTGCTGCACGATTCCGCGCGGATCATCGACGAGCACGCCACCGCCGTCGCGAACGGCTTGACCGAGGTCTTCGTCGACGCGGTCTGGGGCCCGTACCAGCGCGGGGAGATCGACCACGAGCAGGTCGTCGCGATGCTCGCCCGGCTGCGTCCACTGGCGGTCCAAGGGCTGGTCAGCGCCTTCGGCCGCGCCGCCGACCGGGCCGCCCGCCGCGGACTGGTCCAGGACGAGTAACTCGGGTCCGGAAGTGCGGTCAGGCCTTGACGACGAGGCTGCCTTTCATCCTGGGGTGGTACGTGCACTTGAGCTGGTAGCTGCCCGGCGCGGTCGGCGCGGTGAACGTCCCGGTGGCGCCGCTGCCAGCGATGTTGCCGGTGTCGAACTTGCCGCCCACGTCCGTGAGGGTGTGCGCCACCGAGTCCTTGTTCGTCACGGTGACCTTCTCGCCCGGCTTGACCGTCAGGGTCCCGGAGTAGGCGAACCCGCTGATCACGATGCCGCCGGCTGCGCTGGACGGGGCGGCGGCCGACGTGGTCGTTCCCGCTGGCGCTGTCGTGTCGGGCGAGTTCTTCTTCGACGAGGAGCAGGAGGCGAGCAGGATGGCGAGGGCGGCGGCTCCGGCGGCAAGCGAGTATCGGTTCATGCCCGTCGTTACGGGCATGGCTGCAACGTGGTTCAGATCGGCTCCGGCTATTTTCGGTTGGTGCAGAGCTTGCTCGCGTCGGTCTCCTTCGGGTCGACCACACATACCGGCGGCAGAACCTTCGCGATCGCGTCGGCTATCGGCGCCAACGGTGGCTGTCGGTAGGACAGCGGCACCGTCACCTCGACGTAGACGGCGCGGTCGACCGTCGTCCAGACCGTGGCATTTTTCTGATGGATCGGCAGCCAGAACACGCCGTCCACGCCGATGACGAGGTCCGCGCTGCCGGGTTTCAGCCCGACCGGACGCGCGACGCCGCAGCGCAGCACCACCGCGGGATCCCCCCAACCCACCACGAAGGGGGAGTCGGGCTTGGGATGCACGATCCGTGGGGCCAGGTCGCTCAGCTGCACGGGTAGTGCGGTAAGCAACGTGGTGCACGGGGCGACGGCGGCCGGATCGGCCGGTGGGGCGACCACGGTGATCGGCGCCAGCGGCCTCGGCGTAGGCGTACCGGAATCCGTCGTCTTCTTGGGGTCCTTGGTGGCGTTGCCCAGGACCAGCGCCAGAATCACGACGAAGGGCAGCGTCACCGCCGTTGCGATTGCGGCCGCGCGGCGACGTCCCGGGTCGATCGGTGTGCTCCGCGGCCTAGAGGTGCACGACGGGACAGGTCAGCGTCCGGGTGATCCCGTCCACGGCCTGCACCTTGGCGACCACGAGCTTGCCCAGGTCGTCCATCGTGGGCGCCTCGGCACGCACGATCACGTCATAGGGGCCGGTGACGTCCTCGGCGTTCAGCACACCCTCAAGGGCACCGATTTCGCGGGCGACGGCGGCTGCCTTGCCCACTTCGGTCTGGATCAGGATGTACGCGTTGACGGCCATCGCGCGTGTCCTCTCGTCGTCGCATCATCGGGACCGGTAGAACGTAGCGCAGGCGACTTTGCGCGATACGGGACCATGGAACGGGCTCGGCGCCGCTGCCGCTGTCAACAGTTGAGGGGCGACCGTCATCACCGTTTCGGAGTTGGGCGAGTTCGGACTGATCAAGCGGGTCACCGCCGGGTTCGTGGGGGTCGCCTCGACGCTGCTCGGGCCTGGCGACGACGCAGCCGTGGTGGCCGTGCCCGACGGCCGCGTGGTCGCGACCACTGACCTGCTGGTCGAGAACCGGCACTTCCGGCGCGACTGGTCCACGGCCAACGACATCGGGCACAAGGCCGCCGCCCGCAACTTCGCCGACATCGCCGCGATGGGGGCCGTCCCGACCGCGCTGCTGCTCGGCTTCGCCACGCCGGGCGACGTCGAGCTCGACTGGGTCGACGGGCTGATGGCCGGGCTGCGCGAGGAATGCGGCGAGGTGGGCGCAGCCATCATCGGCGGGGACGTCACCGCCGCGGACGTGATCACGCTCGGCGTCACGGCGCTGGGGGACCTGCAGGGCCGCGATCCAATCACCCTGACCGGTGCCCGCCCCGGGGACGTCGTCGCGTTGGCGGGCAAGGTCGGCTGGGCGGCGGCGGGGTTCGCTGTGCTGGGGCGCGGTTTCCGCTCGCCGGTACAGGTCGTCTCGGCGCACCGGCGCCCCGAACCGCCCTACGCCGAGGGGCCGCGCGCGGCCGAACTGGGCGCGACCTCGATGACCGATGTGAGCGACGGCCTGGTGGCCGACCTCGGCCACATCGCCGACGCGAGCGGCGTCCGGATCAACCTGAGCGCCGAACTGCTGACGATCCCGGCCAAGCTGCGCGAGGTCGGCGCCGCGCTCAACGTCGACCCGCTGGTGTGGGTGTTCACCGGCGGCGACGACTACGCGCTCGTGGCGAGCTTTCCGAAAAAGACGGTGCTGCCCGAGGGCTGGACAGTGATCGGGGCCGTGGCCGAGGGCGAGGGCGTCCGGGTGGACGGTCGGCGCTGGCCGGCCGGAGGCCACGAGCACTTCCGCTGACATAGGGTTCTGGCGTGGATTTCCGGATCGAAGCCCGAACCTATGACGACCCTGACGTAGTGCGACTGGTCGCTGAGGTGCAGGGCGAGTACGTCCGGCGCTACGGCGGCCCGGACGCGGCAGCGGTCGAGCCGGGCGAGTTCGAACCGCCGGCCGGGCTGTTCCTGGTCGGGATCCTCGACGGCGAGCCGGCCGTCACGGGCGGCTGGCGGCGCATCGACGGCGGCACGGTCGAGATCAAGCGGATGTACGTCCTGGAGCCGGCCCGGCGCCGCGGTCTGGCTCGGCTGATGCTGGCCGAACTCGAGGCCACCGCGCTCGCGGCCGGCGCCCACCGGGTCGAGCTCAACACCGGCGACCAGCAGCCCGAGGCCATCGCGCTGTACGAATCCAGCGGCTACCTGCCCACCAAGGGATTCGGGCACTACGCGTGCACACCAGGTGCGATCTTCTACGGCAAGACGCTCGTCACAAACGGCGACGCAGCGAAACGGCCCGCCGCGCGCAATGCGCGGACGGGCCGTTAGGCGCAGCTTGATTGACCAGGCGGCGAGCTGGGCGGCGCGGGGCCTTGCCTCGCCGGCCCGCAGCGGGAGCTAGGCGCGGGTGACCTTGCCCGCCTTCAGGCAGGACGTGCACACCGTGATCCGGCGCCGGGTGCCGGGCGCGACCATCGCCCGCACCGTCTGTACGTTCGGGTTCCACCGCCGGTGGGTGCGGCGGTGCGAGTGCGACACGGACATCCCGAAGCCGGGGCTCTTGCCGCAAACATCGCAGATGTTGGCCACTGTGGACTCCTTGGACGACGCAGCACGAGGTACCCGTGCCGAAGTTGATGGGTTCCCGGCCGTACGCCGGGCAACCCGAGCAGTCTAACTGCTGGCTCGCGGGCAGGCCAAACCGGCCGACCTGTCGCCACGCCCCAGTATCCTGCGCCTGACCGAACCGACGGCTGGGGGTGGACGTGCTCGAGTCGTTGGACGCAGACGCGGTGCGCCGCTGGAGCCGCGCCGCGGTCGAGTCACTCGACGCACACCGGGCTGAAATCGACGCGTTGAACGTGTTTCCCGTTGCCGACGGCGATACGGGCACCAACCTCTCGGTGACGATCCGGGCGGCCGCCGACGCACTGGCGGCCGATGGCGCCGACGACGCTGCTGCCGCCTTGCGGGTGTTCGCCCGCGGCGCGGTGCTGGGCGCCCGCGGCAACTCCGGTGTGATCATCTCGCAACTGCTGCGGGGGATCGCCGAGGCTGCCGCCGACGAGCCCAGCTGCGGTGCCGTCGTGCTCCGGGCCGGCCTGCTGCTCGGCGCCGACCAAGCCCGGGCCGCGGTCGCCGATCCGGTCGAGGGCACCATCCTCACCGTGGCCAGCGCGGCCGCCGACGCCGCGGCGAGCAGCACGACGCTGTTCGCCGTCACCCGGTGCGCCGCCGACGCGGCCATCGATGCCCTCGAGCACACGCCGGAACAGCTGCCCGAGCTGGCGCGGGCAGGCGTCGTCGACGCGGGGGGTCGGGGACTCGTGCTGCTGCTCGACGCATTGGCCCGCACCGTGTCGGGCGAGTGGAGCGCACCGCCGGAGTTGCAACGCGTTGGCCGGTCGTCGCAGCAGTTGCGCTCGGCCCGCGAGACCGGCAGCAGCGAGTACGACTTCGAGGTGCAGTACCTGCTCGAAGCCGGCGAGCAGGCCGTCGCGACGCTGCGTCGCGAGCTGACCGGTCTCGGCGACTCGGCCGCGGTCGTCGGCACTGGCGACGGTGTGTGGAACGTCCACGTCCACGTCAACGATGTCGGCGCCGCGATCGAGTCCGGCATCGAGGCGGGGCGCCCGTACGCCATCACGGTCGTGCGCTTCGCCGATCAGGTCGCCGCGTCGGCCGGCACTGCCGTGGTCGCTGTCGCGCCCGGGCAGGGGCTCGCGCATCTCTTCGAAGCCGAGGGGGTCTGGGTGGTCGACGGCAACAGCCCATCCACCGCCGACGTGCTGGCGGCGGTGCGCGCCACCGGTGCCGGTGAGGTCGTCCTGCTGCCCAATGCCTCCCAGGTCACCGGCATCGCCGAGTCCGCAGCCGACCAGGCGCGGGCCGAGGGCATCCGGGCCACGGTGGTGCCGACGCGTTCGCCGGTGCAGGGGCTCGCCGCGGTCGCGGTGCACGATGCCGCCCGACGCTTCGACGACGACGTCGTCGCGATGGCCGAGGCGGCCGCGGCGACTCGCTTCGCCGAGGTGACGATCGCACAGCGGGAGGCTTTGACGTCCGTTGGCGTCTGCGAGCCAGGCGACGTGCTCGGCCTCATCGACGGCGAGGTCGTCGAGATCGGCCGCGGCCTGGTCTCCGTGGCGTTCGCGCTCGTCGACCGACTGCTGGGCGTCGGTGCCGAGCTTATGACGGTTCTCGTGGGCGGCGGGGCCCCGGACTCGGTCGGCAACTTGATCGTCCAACACGTTCAGGATCGTGCGCCGTACACCGATGTCACGGTGTATCCCGGCGGCCAGCCCGACTTCCCGCTGATCATCGGTGTCGAATGAGCGTCCTGACCAAGCCGCTCTCCGATCTCATCGGCGGCCGCACCGCCAAGCCGCTGGAGAAGGCCTTCGAGATCCGCACGGTAGGCGACCTGCTGCGGCACTACCCACGGCGGATGGCCGAGCGCGGCGAACTGACCGACCTGGCGGCGCTGCGGATCGACGACGACGTCACCGTCCTGGCCGAGGTGATCAGCTCCGAGAGGAAGGGTTACGACAAGGGGCTGCGGCTCGAGGTCGTGGTGAGCGACGGCCGCGGCAAGCTCAACCTCGTCTTCTTCGGCAAGCGCAGCCTGTGGCGCCAGAAGGACTTGCAGCCGGGGATGCGTGGCCTGTTCTCCGGCAAGGTGCGGTTGTTCGGCAAGACCCGCCAGCTCGCCCACCCCGAATACATGCTGCTGCACGGCGACGACGACATCGACGGGCACGAGGCCGACGACTTCGTCGGAGCGCTCATCCCGGTGTATCCGGCCAGCAAGGACGTGCGTACCTGGAGCATCTCGAACACGATGCGCATCGTCCTGGGGATGCTGGACCCACTGCCCGACCCGGTCCCGGCTGAGGTACGCGCGCGGCGCGGCCTGCTCGACTTCGACACGGCCATCCGCACGATCCACCGCCCCGGCGACATGACCGAGTGGCACGCGGCCCGGCGCCGGCTGAAGTGGGACGAAGCGCTCGGCCTGCAACTCGCGCTGGCCCAACGCCGGGCGAGCGCGCGGGCCAACTCCGCGACCGCGCGTCCGCCCGTCGCCGCCGGCATCCTGGCCAGGTTCGACGCCGGCCTGCCATTCACGCTCACCGACGGTCAGCGAGCGGTGGGCGAGGTGCTCACCGACGAGCTTTCCCAGCCGCATCCGATGCACCGGCTGCTGCAGGGTGAGGTCGGCTCCGGCAAGACGGTGGTGGCGCTGCGGGCGATGCTGCAGGTCGTCGACGCCGGCGGCCAGGCGGCGCTGCTCGCGCCCACCGAGGTGCTCGCCGCCCAGCACGCCCGCTCCATCGAGGCGCTGCTCGGTCCGCTGGGCCAGGCCGGCCGGCTGGGTGGCGGCGACGCCGGCACCCGCGTCGCGTTGCTGAGCGGATCGCTGCCGGCCGTGGCCCGCAAGACGGCGCTGCTCGACGCTGCGGTCGGCACCGCCGGCATCGTCGTCGGTACCCACGCGCTGATCCAGGACCAAGTGAGCTTTGCCGAGCTCGGCATGGTCGTTGTCGACGAGCAGCACCGCTTCGGCGTCGAGCAGCGCGATGCCTTACGCAGCAAGGCCGAACGGCCCCCGCACCTGCTCGTCATGACCGCCACGCCGATTCCCCGCACCGTTGCGATGACGGTCTTCGGCGACCTCGACACCTCGACGCTGACCGAGCTGCCGGCCGGCCGCTCACCGATCTCCACGACGGTCGTACCGGCCACCGAGAAGCCCGGCTGGCTGGATCGCACTTGGCAACGGATCCGCGAAGAGGTCGCGGCCGGGCGCCAGGCCTACGTCGTGTGCCCGCGTATCGGCGCCGACCTGGCCGAGTACGAAGCCGAGCTGGTCGACATCCCGATCCCCGACGACATGCCGCCCCGGCGCGCACCGCTCGCCTTGTCCGACACCCTCGCCATGCTCGCCGGTGGCCCGCTCGCCGGCCTTCGGTTGGCGCCCTTGCACGGCCGGCTACCCCCGGACGAGAAGGACCGGACCATGACCGACTTCGCCGCCGGGCGCATCGACGTTCTCGTGGCCACCACCGTCATCGAGGTCGGGGTCGATGTGGCGAACGCGACCGTCATGGTCGTGCTCGATGCCGACCGGTTCGGTATCTCGCAGCTGCACCAACTGCGCGGGCGCATCGGGCGCGGCTCGGCGCCGGGGATCTGCCTGCTGGTCACCGAGGCGCCCATGGGGACGACATCGCGCGTACGACTCGACGCCGTCGCCGCGACGACCGACGGCTTCGAACTGGCCCGGCTCGATGTCGAGCAGCGCCGCGAGGGCGATGTCCTCGGTGCGGCCCAGTCCGGGACCCGCTCACAGCTGCGGTTGTTGTCGCTGCTGCGCGACGAGAAGCTGATCACCGAAGCGCGGGCCGAGGCAGCCGACATCGTCGCCGCCGACCCCGACCTGTCCGGGCACCCGCTGCTCGCCGCGCAGGTCGCGGCCCTAGTGGCCGACGAGCAGGCCGATTACCTGGAAAAGGCATGACCCGCATCGTCGCCGGGTCGGCCAAGGGGCGGCGTCTCGCCGTGCCGCAACGGGGCACCCGGCCCACCTCCGACCGGGCCCGGGAGGCGATGTTCAGCTCGCTGGCCGCCCTGGTCGACATCGAGGGAATCCGTGTGCTCGACCTGTTCGCCGGCACCGGCGCCGTCGGACTGGAGGCGCTCTCCCGCGGCGCCGCCGCCGTCTGCTTCGTCGAATCGGACCGCGCGGCGTGCGAGATCCTGCGCCGCAACGTCGACGCGGTCGGGCTGCCCGGCGCCGAGATCCACCGGCGGCCGGCGGCGGCTTACCTGGTCGGGGCCGGGGCCGACGAGCCGTTCGACCTGGTCTTCGCCGATCCGCCTTACGCGTTCGGCGACGAGGCACTCGGCGTCCTGCTCACCAGCCTTGCCACCCCGCGCTGGCTGGCCGACTCAGCCATCGTCGTTGTCGAGCGCTCGGCCCGGGGCAGTGCGCCCCAGTGGCCTGAGTCCATCGAGACGATCAAGCAGAAACGCTATGGCGAAGGCGTGCTTTGGTACGGTCGCCGACGATGAGCACATCAGCTTCGGACCCGCTCGCCGGGCCTGCACGGATCATCCGCCGCGCGGTCTGCCCCGGATCGTTCGACCCGGTGACCAACGGGCATCTCGACATCATCGGCCGGGCGGCGCAGCTCTACGACGAGGTCGTGGTCGCGGTGTTCGTCAACCAGTCCAAGTCGAGCATGTTCACCATCGAAGAGCGCCGCGACATGCTCCAAGAGGTGACGGCGGGCTACGGAAACGTCCGCGTCGACACCTTCCACGGGCTAGTGGTCACCTACTGCCGCGACCACGACATCCCGGTCATCGTCAAAGGCCTGCGGGCGGTCAGTGACTTCGACTCCGAACTGCAGATGGCCCAGATGAACCGGGGCCTGGCCGGCATCGACACCCTGTTCATGCCGACCAACCCCGAGTACAGCTTCCTGGCATCTAGCCTGGTCAAGGAGATCGCCAAGTGGGGCGGGGACGTGTCCTCACTGGTGCCGCCCAACGTCCTCAAGCGCCTCCAGGAGCGCACCGCCTCGACGGAGTAGGAGGACCCGATGACTGACCAGTCGCTGCGGCGGGCCGACGAATTGCTCGTCGAACTCGTGGAACTGGTCGAGACGGCGCGCACGCTGCCGATGTCGTCGTCCTGCGTGCTGCCGCGCGAAAAGGTTCTCGATCTGCTCGACGAGTTGCGCGAGACGATGCCGCCCGAGATGGACCAGGCCCGCCGGCTGATCGCCACCCGTGACGCCACGCTGCACGAGGCCCACGAAGCGGCGGCCGCGACCCGGGAGCAGGCCGTGGGCGCCGCCGACGCGATCCTGGCCGACGCCAATCAGCGCGCCGACGAACTAGCTCGCGATGCCGACGTGCGGGCCCACGAGATCGTCGAAGCCGGCCGCGCAGAGCACGCGCGGCTCGTCTCGGCGACCGGTGTCCACCAGGCCGCGGCCGAGGCAGCGGCCGCGCAGCGCACCGAAGCCGAGCAGTTCGATGCCCAGACGCGGGCGGCTGCTGAGCGCTACGACGCCGACCTGCGGGCCGATGCCGAGCAGTACGCGCACGTGACCCGCGGTGCCGCCGATCAGTACGCAGCCAAGCTCACCGGGGACGCCGAGGAGTACGCCGACCGGACGTTGGCCGAGCTTGCCTCGACCCTGCAACGCACGGCCGCGACCGCTGAACAGGGCCGCGCCGCCCTGGCCCAGCGACGTGCGCCGGCCGAGCCGCCGACCGAGCCGGTGAACGAGCCGGTGAACGAGCCCAATGCGCCCGATTCGGAATGAGCCCACTCCTCCGCTAGGCTGGTCGACGGCCTCAACCACAGCAGGACCCTTTTTCGTATGCCTGAGAAAACGACACCGACACGACACGGATCGAACCGTGCCGACCCGCGCAGTCCGTTCGTCATCGACGTCCGGGAAGTGGGGCGGCGGCCCGGCTCGATGCGGGAGTACCGGCGTAGTGTTCCCGCGCCTGCGGGACTGGCCCTGGACATCATCGGGGTACCGCAAGGTGCCCCGCTCGCAGTCGACATCCGGCTCGAGTCGGTTACCGAGGGCGTGCTCCTCACGGGCAGCGCCACCGGGCCGCTCACCGGCGAATGCGGGCGGTGCCTCGACCCGGTCTCCGATGAGCTCGTCGTCGACTTCTGCGAGCTGTTCGCTTACCCGGACAGCGTCACGGAAGAGACGACCGAGCAGGACGAGGTGCACCGTCTCGACGGCGACTACCTCGACGTCGAGCCGGTGGTGCGTGACGCGGTAGTGCTGGGCCTGCCCTTCGCTCCGCTGTGTAGACCGGACTGCGCCGGGCTGTGCCCCACCTGCGGGCAACGGCTCGACGGCCTGCCGGCCGACCACTCGCACGAACTGCTCGACCCTCGATGGGCCGCGCTGGCAGCGTTTACCGACGATGCGCAGGGTGACTCACCAACAGCAGCTGATTCACCCAGTCAGCTCGACTAAGTCAGGAGTGACCGACGTGGCCGTCCCGAAGCGGAAGATGTCGCGCAGCAACACCCGAGCTCGCCGCTCGCAGTGGAAGACGACAGCGCCGACCCTTGTGATCTGCCCGAACCGCGCCTGTGGCGAGATGAAGCTGCCACACACCGCCTGTTCGAACTGCGGCCAGTACGACGGCAAGCAGGTCCTGGCGGTCTGATCGCATCGTGTCGCGCGTGCCAGCTACCACCGAGCCCGCCGATCAGGATTGTCTGGCCGGTGCACTCGGCGTCACCCTCGACGCCGGGCTGCTGAGGCGCGCGCTGACGCACCGCTCCTACGCCTACGAGCACGGCGGCCTGCCGCACAATGAGCGGCTGGAATTCCTCGGCGACTCCGTGCTCGGTCTCGTCGTCACCGACACGCTCTACCGCGCCCACCCGGATCTGTCCGAGGGCAAGCTCGCGAAGCTGCGGGCCTCGGTCGTGAACATGCGTGCGCTGGCCGACATCGCGCGCGCAATCGCACCGACAGGTCTCGGCGCTTACGTCCGCCTGGGCCGGGGCGAGGAGGCCACCGGCGGCCGCGACAAGTCGAGCATCCTGGCCGACACGCTGGAATCGATCCTCGGCGCGATCTACCTCGATAACGGCATCGAGGAGGCTGCCCGGGTGATCCACGCACTGTTCGACGAACTGATGGACGACGCCGCCAACCTGGGCGTCGGCCTGGACTGGAAGACCAGCCTGCAGGAACTCACCGCCGAACGGGGCCTCGGGGTTCCCGAGTACCTCATGAGTTCCGAAGGCCCCGATCACGCGAAGATGTTCACGGCCCGGGCGATCATCGCCGGCCGTACCTTCGAGGCCTGCACCGGCCGCAGCAAGAAGGAAGCCGAGCAGGTGGCCGCCGAAACTGCCTGGCGCGCGATCGTCGCGGACGACGTCGAAGTCTCCTAGTACCGCGTGCCCGAACTACCCGAGGTCGAGACCGTTCGTGACGGCTTGCAGCGCTGGGTCGTGGGTCGCACCGTGGCCGCCGTCGAGATCCGCCACCCCCGTGCTGTGCGCCGGCACCTGCCGGGCGGCGACGATCTGGCGGCCCGTCTCGTCGGCACTCGCATCGAAGCGGCCGCCCGCCGCGGAAAGTACCTCTGGCTGCCCCTCGCCGCCGCCTCCGGCATCGTGGACGAATGCCTGGTCGCCCATCTCGGGATGAGCGGGCAGTTGCTGGTCCGCCCGCCCGAGGCCCCTGACGAGCGGCATCTGCACGTCCGCATCGCCTTTACCGACGGCGCCCAGGAGCTGCGTTTCGTCGACCAGCGCACGTTCGGCGGCCTCATGCTCGACCGCCTTGTCCCGGCCGGGGCCGATGACGTGGTGCCCGCGATCGTCGCGCACATCGCCCGTGACCCCGTCGACCCGGCGTTCGACGACGCCTTGTTCGTAACGCGCCTGCGGCGGCGCGACTCGGCGGTGAAACGGGCCCTGCTCGACCAGTCGCTCGTGTCGGGCATCGGCAACATCTACGCCGACGAATCCTTGTGGCGGGCCCGCCTGCACGGCGAACGCCGGGCCCGCACCCTCACCCGGGCAGTTGCGCTGGACCTGCTCGGCCAGGTACGCGGTGTGCTCGCCGAGGCGCTCCGGGCCGGGGGCACGTCCTTCGACGCGCTCTACGTCAACGTCAACGGGCAGAGCGGCTACTTCGACCGCTCGCTGGCGGTGTACGGGCGCGAGGGCAAGCCGTGCCGGCGCTGCGGTAGCTTGATCCGCAGAGCCGCGTTCATGAACCGGTCCAGCTTCTTCTGTCCGACCTGCCAGCGACCGCCGCGGGCGCCCCGCGCCAGGCTCGACGTCACGTGATGCGTCGCATTTGCCCGCGTCGCCTTGGACTCCTCGCCGCGCCGCTAGCACGCCGTTATTGACCCGTCGTTACCTCAGTGAGACCATGAGGTGACCTGACGGGAGCTCCGCCGGCCACGACCACCAGCGATCCGCATCATTGGGATCGTGGGTAGTCGCCCGGGATCGCGCCCCTCCCGCCGCGTCCACAACAGCAACCTGTCCCATCCTCGGCCGGCTTAACTCGCAGCCGCGCATCGATCGGGACAACGGGTGAAACTGAAGGGTCGCCAGATGGCACGCGCCTTGTTGGGCTATGTAGGGAACAGCAACGAGCAGACTTTGGCTTTGGAGGTTGCCCGGCTGCGCCGCCGCGTGACCGAACTAGAGTCAGAACTCGCCGAAGTGCGCCACACCAACCATGCCGACCTCGATAGCGAACTGCACCGGTTCTCCGAGGCGACCGAGCCCGCCCTCGCCTGAGCGGGCTGCGGGCGGTATGACCTGGCTGCGCCAGGAATCGCAGACAGACCACTAGGTCCTCGGGTGTAGCCAGCCCTCGCTGTAGGTTCTTCGGGACCCTCCGCGCGCCGCGCACTGTGGCGACGACCTGATCCGGGAGATCCGTGCACCTCAAGTCGCTGACGCTGCGGGGTTTCAAATCCTTCGCATCGGCCACGACCTTGCGTTTCGAACCGGGCATCACAGCTGTCGTGGGTCCGAACGGGTCCGGCAAGAGCAATGTCGTCGACGCGATCGCCTGGGTTCTCGGCGAACAGGGCGCCAAGACCCTGCGCGGCGGCAAGATGGAAGACGTCATCTTCGCCGGCACTGCCGGGCGGCCGCCGCTCGGCCGGGCCGAGGTGACGCTGACGATCGACAACTCCGACAACGCCCTGCCGATCGACTACACCGAAGTCTCGATCACCCGCCGGATGTTCCGCGAGGGCACCAGCGAGTACGAGATCAACGGCGAGGGTGCCCGCCTGCTCGACATCCAGGAGTTGCTCTCGGACTCCGGCATCGGCCGGGAGATGCATGTCATCGTCGGGCAGGGCCAGCTCGACTCGGTCCTGCAGGCCCGCCCCGAGGACCGTCGCGGCTTCATCGAAGAGGCCGCTGGCGTGCTCAAGCATCGCAAGCGCAAAGAGAAGGCGCTGCGCAAGCTCGAGTCGATGCAGGCCAACCTCACCCGCATCACTGACCTCACCGGTGAGCTGCGCCGGCAGCTCAAACCGCTCGGCAAGCAGGCCGAGATCGCCCGCCGAGCCGCGGGCGTACAGGCCGAACTGCGTGACTCCCGGCTGCGCCTGCTTGCCGACGACCTCGTCGCCCTGCGGGTGGAGCTGGACCGCGAGGTCGCCGACGAGGACGCGATCCGGGCCAGGCGCAGTGCCGTCGAAGCCGCCGTCGAGCAGGCTCGCGCCCGGGAAACCGAACTGGAGCAGGCGGTCGCCTCCGACGCACCACTGGTCGCCCGGACGCAGGAGACCTGGTACCGCCTGTCCGCACTCGAGGAGCGCTTTCGCGGCACCGCGTCACTCGCCGCGGAACGGGCCCGCCACCTGGCCGCTGAGCCCGAGGAGGCGCGACCGGGCCGCGACCCGGAGGCGATGGAGGCAGAGGCCGTCGAGGTCCGCGCTGAGGAGGCTCAGCTGCAGCAGGCATTGACCGCCTCGCATGCCACCCTCACCGACGTTGTCGGCACCCGCCAGGAGCTGGAACGTCGCCTGGCCGACGCCGAGCGGGCCCTGGTGGCCGTGGCCCGCGCGGTGGCCGACCGCCGTGAAGGGCTGGCCAAGCTGGTCGGCCAGGTCAATGCACTGCGCACCCGCGCCACCGCGGGCGGCGACGAGATCGCGCGCTTGTCGAGCGCCGCCGCCGAGGCCCGCACGAGGGCCACGACGGCCGAGGCCGAGCTGAACGTGGTGCAGGCCGAGGTCGGCGTACTGGACGAGGGCGAGCTCAGTCTGGACGAGCGGCACGAAGCGGCCGTCGGTGCCTACGAGTCGATCGAGGCGCGAGTTCGGGAGTTGGCCGCGGGGGAGCGGGAGGCCGAACGCGAACGCGCCACCTGGGCGGCGCGGGCCGACGCACTGGCGCTCGGGCTCACTCGCAAAGACGGCGCCGGCGCCCTGCTGGCGGCCGGATCGCGGCTGCCCGGACTGCTCGGCTCGGTCGCAGCCCTGCTGACCGTCGACGCCGGCCACGAGGCCGCGCTTGCCGCGGCGCTGGGCATGGTGGCCGACGCGGTGGCCGTGGCCTCGGCCACGGACGCCGTCAGCGCTCTTGAAGTGCTCAAGCACGACGACGCCGGCCGCGCGGGGCTGCTCGTCGGTGGTGCCGGGTCGCCGATGGACCGCTCCGGCTGGCCGATGTTGCCACCCGGCGCGGTGTGGGCCGTCGAGGTCATCCGGGCCCCCGTCGCGATCCGCGCCAGCATCGAGGACGCGCTCCACCAGGTGGCTGTCGTCGCCGACCTGGCCGGTGCCCACAGCCTCGTCGCCGACCACCCGTCCGTGCGGGCCGTGACCCATGCCGGCGACGTCCTGGGGGCCCGCTGGTCGGCGGGCGGGTCGACGTCGGCACCGAGCGCCATCGAGATCCGGGCGGCTGTCGACGAGGCGCAGCTCAAGGCCGACGAGGCCGCGTCGCGTCACGAGCGGCTGCACGCCCAGCTGACCGAGTCACGGACCCGCGCCGAGGCACTGCGCGGTGACGTCGAGGCCGCCCTGCTCGCGCTGCACGAGTCCGACGCCAAGCTGTCCGCGGTGGCCGAGCAGCTCGCCCAGCTGGGCCAGGCCGCGCGTTCGGCCAGTGCCGAGGCCGCCCGCCTCGACACCGCCCGCACGGCCGCCGAGGAGGCCCGCGACCGCGATCTGGCCGGCCTGTCCGACCTCGAGGAGCGCCTGCACCTCGCCGAGGTCCAGACCGGCGAACCCGAGGAGCCCGCTGCCGACGAGCGGGACTCGTTGCAGGCCGAGGTGGCGCAGGCCCGACAGGCCGAGATGGAGGCACGCCTCGCGGTGCGCACGGGCGAGGAGCGGGTGCGGGCCGTCTCCGGACGGGCCGACCAGCTGCTGCGGGCCGCTGAGATCGAGCGCGCCGCTCGTCGCCGGCAACAGGAGGTGCGCGCGGCACGCGCCCGCGGCGCACTGGTCGCCGGCTGCGTCCGCGACGCCGCCACCCAGGTGCTGGCGCGGATCACCGAGTCGGTGGCAGCGGCGGTGACCGAACGTGACACCGCCCAGCAGGCGCGGGTGGTCCGCGAAGGGGAGCTGCTCACCCTGCGGGCGCAGACCCGTGAGCTGGTCGAGGAGCTCGCCCGCCTCACCGACGAGGTGCACCGCGACGAGATCGTGCGCGCCGAGCAGCGGCTGCGCATCGAGCAGCTCGAAGCCCGCGCCGCCGAGGAGTACGGGGTCGACGTCGAGGCGCTGCTCGCCGAGTACGGGCCCGACCAGCCGACCCCGCCCAGCGCCATCGAGACGGCCGAGTACGAGCAGGCCCGCGAGCGCGGCGAACAGGTCGTCGCACCGCTGCCCGGACCCTTCCACCGCCCGACCCAGGAAAAGCGTGCCGCCCGCGCCGAGCGGGACCTGGCCCTGCTGGGCAAGGTGAACCCGCTCGCGCTCGAAGAGTTCGCCGCTCTCGAGGAGCGCCATCAGTTCCTGTCCACGCAGCTCGAGGACCTGAAGGCGACTCGCCGCGACCTGCTGACCGTCGTGCGGGAGGTCGACGGGCGCATCCTCGAGGTGTTCACCGCCGCGTACCAGGACGTCGCGCGGGAGTTCGAGATCGTCTTCGCGACGCTGTTCCCGGGCGGCGAGGGCCGGCTCGTGCTCACCGACCCCGACGACATGCTGCTGACCGGTATCGACGTCGAGGCACGCCCGCCCGGCAAGAAAGTGAAGCGGCTCTCGCTGCTGTCCGGCGGCGAGCGCTCGCTGACCGCGGTGGCGCTGCTCGTGGCGATTTTCCGGGCCCGGCCCAGTCCGTTCTACATCCTGGACGAGGTCGAGGCGGCCCTCGACGACGTGAACCTGGGCCGGCTGATCTCGCTGGTCGCCGAACTGCGGGCGAGCAGTCAAATCATTCTGATCACCCACCAGAAACGAACGATGGAAATTGCCGACGCGCTTTATGGGGTCACGATGCGCGGTGACGGAGTCACCCAGGTGATCAGCCAGCGACTGCGCGACGGCTAGCGGCACGAATCAGGCAATCCATTCTATTATGGCTGAGGAACGAATCAGCCCGCCGCGAGCGATTTCTGAGGCGTCATTTACCGTGGTGGGGTGACGAAGCCGAAATTTGCCCCTCGACCTCGCCTGTGGAGCGCGTTAGCGCTGCTCGTCGGTGCCGCCCTCGCCCTTTCGGCCTGTAGCTCCGGCGGGGGTAAAACCTCGCCGAAGACGGTGGTCGTGACCAACGCTGACGGCAAGTCCACGACTGTCACGAGTGGCGCGCCGACGACCCCGGCGTCGTCCAAGCCGGCGAAGCCCAAGACACCGGTCCATGTCGCGCTCAAATTCAGTGATGGATCGACATTCGGCGTGGGCATCCCGATCATCGCTTACCTCTCAAGACATATCGGCGACGCTAAAGCGTTCTCGGCCGCGACGAAGGTCACCGTCAACGGAACCCCGATCAAGGGTGCCTGGTACTTCGAGCCCTCCTCGGCCGACAAGAAGTACCCCGTCGAGGCCCATTACCGCCCGCAGAACTACTGGCCGGCCCACGCCCAGGTGCACATGGACCTGCCGGTGAAGGGCCTGTCCGCCGGCGGGACCTTGGCCTATGACGACAGCCTCACATCAGACTTCGCTACGGGTGCCGCGAACATCTCCACCGTCGACGACTCGACGCACACGATCACGGTGACCAGCGACGGTAAGCAGTTCGGCCGGTTCCCCGTCTCCCTCGGCGCCTCGGATACTCCGACCCGAAGCGGCGTCAAGGTCATCATGGAGAAGGGCGCGAGCATCTGCATGAGCGGACCGGGCTACAGCGAGTGCGGTGTCAAGTACACGCAGCGGCTGACCTACGACGGCGAGTACCTGCACGCAGCCCCGTGGAATCTCCGCAACATCGGCCACGCCGACTCCTCCAACGGCTGCACCAACATGACGACCGCCGACGCGCTGAAGGTCTACAACTTCCTCAAGATCGGCGACGTGGTCATGTACCCGAACGCCAACGGCGGCAAGATGCAACTCGGCCAGGGGTACGGCGACTGGAACGTGCCGTGGTCGCAGTGGCAGACCGGTGGGATGTATCGCACGCGCTGAGCTGTCCTGGCTGCGCGCACATCGCGCCGCTGGTGACTGATGACTCGGCACATCGCTCAGTGACCGCTAGCTGAGAGGATGCACGTGTGATCTACCTCTGGGTTGCCCTCGCCATCGTCGTCGTCGCCACCCTGCTTCTCGTCGCCTTCGTCGTCCCGCGTCGGCGGCGCGGGCCTGGGGCACCGTCGCCGACAGCCCTGGACACTCGGCCGCCGGGCGCAGACACGGAAGTGACCGCACCACCCGCACCGCCCGATACGGTGGCCGACCAGCCGGTTGAGACGCCCGCCGCGCCGGTCATCGAGACCCCGGAACCCACGGCGGGGCGGCTGCTGCGGTTGCGGGCCCGCCTGGCCCGGTCACAGAGCACGCTGGGCCGCGGCCTGCTCACGGTGCTGTCCCGCGAGAACCTCGACGACGAGGCATGGGACGAGGTCGAGGAAGCCCTGCTGACTGCCGATGTCGGTGTGGGGGCGACCAACGAGATCGTCGAACATCTCAAGACCCGCACCAAGGTGCTCGGCACCCGCTCGCAGGGTGAGTTGCGCGCGCTGTTGGCCGACGAACTGGTCACCGCGCTGCAGCCGGACATGGACCGCACCCTGCACACGGTCCCCACGTCGGATCGGCCTGCCGTCGTGCTGGTCGTGGGAGTCAACGGCACCGGCAAGACCACGACCTGCGGCAAGCTCGCCCGCGTCCTGGTGGCCGACGGTCGCACCGTGCTGCTCGCGGCGGCCGACACCTTTCGGGCCGCGGCGGCCGAGCAGTTGCAGACCTGGGGATCCCGCGTCGGGGCCGAGACCGTGCGCGGACCCGAGGGCGGCGATCCGGCCAGCGTGGCGTTCGACGCGGTCAAGCAGGGCACCGAAGCCAGGGTCGACACCGTCCTGATCGACACCGCAGGGCGCCTGCACACCAAAGTCGGTCTGATGGACGAACTCGGCAAGGTGAAGAGGGTCGTCGAACGGCAGGGACCGGTGGACGAGACACTGCTCGTGCTCGACGCCACGACCGGCCAGAACGGGCTGACCCAGGCGCGGGTGTTCACCGAGGTCGTCGATGTCACCGGCATCGTCCTGACCAAACTCGACGGCACCGCGCGCGGCGGCATCGTGATCAGCGTGCAGCGTGAGTTGGGCGTGCCGGTCAAGTTGGTCGGCCTCGGTGAGGGTGCCGACGACCTGGCCCCGTTCGATCCCGAGCAGTTCGTCGATGCGCTGCTGGGCGAGCAGTGAGAGCTCTGTACAAGCCGGCGGCTGGCCCGGGCTTCGAGCTCACCGATCGACCCGAACCGCAGGCCGGACCCGGCGAGGTCCTGATCCGGGTGCTGCGCACCGGAATCTGCGGCACCGACCTGCACATCGAGTCGTGGGACGCGTGGGCGGCCGGCGCCGTCGACGCGCCGCTGATTCCCGGCCACGAGTTCTGCGGCGAGGTCGTGGCGCTGGGCTACGGCGTGCGCGACGTGCGCGTGGGCGACCAGGTGTCGGGGGAGGGCCACATCGTCTGCGGCACCTGCCGCAACTGCCGGGCAGGGCGGCGGCACCTGTGCATCCGCACGTCCAGCGTGGGCGTCAACCGCGACGGAGCGTTCGCCGAGTACGTGGTGTTGCCGGAGTCCAACGTCTGGGTGCACCACGTCCCGATCGATCCCGACCTCGGCGCGATCTTCGACCCGTTCGGCAATGCCGTGCACACGGCGCTGTCGTTCCCGCTTGTCGGCGAGGATGTGCTGATCACTGGAGCCGGCCCGATCGGGCTGATGGCGGCCGTGGTGGCGCGCCATGTCGGAGCGCGGTTCGTCGTGATCACCGACGTCAGCGAGTACCGGCTGGCGATGGCCCGCGAGATGGGCGTCGACCTCGCGCTGGACGTCTCCCGCGAGGCGATCGTCGACGCGCAGCGCCGGCTCGGGATGGTCGAGGGCTTCGACGTCGCGCTCGAGATGAGCGGGCAACCGGCAGCGCTGCGCGACGTGCTCGCGAACCTCAATCACGGGGGCCGGATCGCGATGCTCGGCCTGCCCAGCCAGCCGATCGAGATCGACTGGGCCAAGATCGTCACGCACATGATCACGATCAAGGGCATCTACGGCCGGGAGATGTTCGAGACCTGGTACGCAATGAGCGCGATGCTGACCTCCGGCCTGGACATCTCCAAGGTGATCACACACCGGTTCGCGGCGACAGACTGGGCCGATGCCTTCGCCGTCGCGCGCAGCGGTGAGTGCGGCAAGGTCGTTCTGGATTGGACGGTTCTCTGATGTACGGATCGGTACGCGAGCAGTTGCAGGCAACGATCGACGAGATCCGCGAGGCCGGCCTCTACAAGACCGAGCGGCAACTGGAGTCGCCGCAGGCAGCACAGGTGACCTCGGCCGGGCAGCGGGTGCTGAACTTCTGCGCGAACAACTACCTCGGCCTGGCCGACCACCCCGATGTGGTCGCCGCGGCCAAGCGGGCCCTGGACGAGTGGGGTTTCGGGATGGCCAGCGTGCGCTTCATCTGTGGAACGCAGGTGCAGCACGCCGAGCTGGAACGCCGGCTGTCGCAGTTTCTGGGCACCGAGGCGACGATCCTGTATTCGTCCTGCTTCGACGCCAACGGCGGTGTGTTCGAGGTGCTGCTCGACGATCAGGACGCGGTGATCTCCGACGAGCTGAACCATGCCTCGATCATTGACGGCATCCGGCTGTGCAAGGCCGCCCGATCGCGCTACCGCAACCGGGACATGGCCGACCTGGAGGCCAAGCTCGTCGCGGCCGCCGGCGCGCGGCGGCGGCTGATCGTCACTGACGGCGTGTTCTCGATGGACGGCTACCTCGCCCCACTGGCCGACATCTGTGATCTGGCCGAGCGCTACGACGCGATGATCATGGTCGACGATTCGCACGCGGTGGGCTTCGTCGGTCCCACCGGTGCCGGCACCCCCGAGTTGGCCGGCGTGCAGGACCGCGTCGATATCGTCTCCGGCACGCTCGGCAAGGCACTCGGCGGCGCGTCCGGTGGCTACATAAGCGCGCATGCCGAGATCGTCGAACTGCTCCGACAGCGGTCGCGTCCCTACCTGTTCTCCAACGCGGTGGCGCCGTCGGTCGTGGCGGGGTCGCTCGCGGCACTGGACCTGGTGGCCGGCAGCGCCGACCAGCGCGAGGCGCTGCGCCGCAACACCGCGCTGTTCCGGCACCGGATGACCGACGAGGGTTTCGACGTGCTCCCCGGCGAGCACCCGATCACGCCGGTCATGTTCGGCGACGCAGGGCTGGCCGCGCGGACCGCCGAGGCGATGCTCGAGCACGGCGTCTACGTGATCGCGTTCAGCTATCCCGTGGTGCCGCAGGGCAAGGCCCGGATCCGGGTTCAGCTGTCCGCGGCGCACTCTGAGGCAGACGTCGAGACATGCGTGCAAGCGTTCGTCGCCGCCCGCGCCGCGGTCACGGCCTGACCTGCGCAGACCCGATCTTCCTGCGCCTGGTACGTCATGCGTGCGGTGGGCGCAGGAAGATCGGGTGTTACGAGCTGGTCGCGTACTTCTCCCGCGCGGCGAGGGCGCGGCGCAGGTCGTCGCCGGCGTCCAGCACCGAGCGGCGGATGCCTTCGTCGAGGTCCGCGCGGGCGAGCAGCGCGTCGGTGTGTTCGACGGTCGCTGGGTGCACGGCGGTCCATGGATAGGCGATCTGGGCCAGGCGGCTGACCACCCAGCCCGACCGCAGCGCAGCCGTGCCGGCGATCTCATCGAAGTAGCGCGTGACGAACGGCGCGGTCAGGACGTTCTGCCGCGGCTGCCAGAAACCCTCGGCCAGCGCATACAGCTCGTAGTTCGAGCACTCCGCGTCGGTCATCAGCGTCTCCCAGGCCTGCACCTTGGCCAGGGGCTCGGGCAGCGAGGCCCGGCACTTGGCCGCGTTCACGGCGCCTTGGGTGGTGTTGTCGGCGGCGGCCTCGGCGGCTATCTCTCCGGACTCCAGCGCGCCGAGCACGGCCAACCGGTGCAGCAGCGACCAGCGCAGGTCGGTGTCGACGAGAAGTCCTTCGGGCAGTGCGTCGCCGTCGAGCCAGGCCCGTAGTCGCGCGCTGTCTGTCGACGACGTGGCCAGGGCTCGCACCGCGGCGAGCTGCCGCCCGGACCCGGCCGGCGCCGCCAGTACGGCCCGCAGCGCGGCGGCGGACACGCGTTCGTAGGCAGCGTCGCGAGTCTCGGCCGGATGATAGGCGCCGATGAGCGAGCCGACCGTCCAGCCCAGCACGCTCGTGACCACCGCGTCGTTGGGCTCCTCGGCGATGGCGGGCAGTGGGATCTCGAGGGCGAGCGCCG
>JAOPWD010000009.1 GCA_025965875.1 Pseudonocardiales bacterium | reverse complement strand
TTGCTCGGGTCGTCGTCATCGGAAGCTCCTACCGGGATGGTTGATCGTGGGCCTTCGGCGGGTCAGACTGCGGTGGGTTGCAGCGCCACGGTGGCTGGACTCGGCGCCGCGAGGCCGTCGTCCACGGTGACCGCCTCTGGTTGGAGTTCGATGCCCGCGTTGCGCGCTACCTCGAGGAGCAACGCGGCGAAGTCCTCGGCGCCATGTCCGCGTCCGACGGCCGAGTGCACGATCGCTTGGGTAGCTGCGGCGAGCGGCATCGGTACGTCCAGCTGCCGTGCGGCAGCCAGGCCGAGGTCGAGGTCTTTGCCCAGCAACGCCGTGGTGAACGTCGGGGTGAGATCGAGGCTGACGAATGCCGGCGCCTTGTACCTCGTGAACGTCGAACCCATCACCGAGCGGTTGAGGAACGCCAGGAAATCCGACCGGTCGACTCCGCCCTGCTCGGCCAAGACGGTGATCTCGGCCAGAGATTGCGTGACGACCCCGAGGAACACGTTGTGCGCGATCTTGACCAGCCGCGCGAGATCAGCGTCACCGACACGGGTGGTGTCCCCGATGAGCTGCAGCAGCGCTTCGACGGCAGCGTAGGCCTCGGCCGGGCCGGACACGGCGATCGAGAGGCGACCGGCCTTGACCACCTTCGCGTTACCACTGACCGGGGCGACGAGGAACGCCGTGCCGCGTTCGGCGGCGGCCGCGCGAACCCGCTGCGACGTCTCGGCTGAGACCGTGCTCGAGTCGACGAGGTAGGCCGGCGCAACGTGCTGGGTGAGCAGCCCACCATCGCCGAGCAAGACGTCCATGAGGTCGGCGTCGGCGGAGACCATGGTGAACACCACGTCGCGGTCGGCGAGGTCGCCGACCGAATCGACGACTCTCGCGCCCAGGGCGGTCAGATCGTCGGCTTTGGCGCGCGTGCGGTTCCAGACGTGGACGTGCCGTTCCGCCGCGAGGAGTCGGGTGACCATCGCGTGTCCCATCCGGCCGGTGCCGATCCAGCCGATGCGGGGTTCGAGTGAGTTCATGAACGTTCCTTCGGTCGGGCCAGTCATTGCGAGCTGCCGTTGGCAGGCGCGGTGGCGTGAAGCACGGAGTTGTGGGCGGCGCCGAGGTACAGGCGCGCCACCTCGGGGTCGTTGAGCAGGTTGGCGCCGGTGGCGACGAGCCGGACCACGCCCGACTCGAGGACGGCACCGAAATCGGACGCAGCCAGGCCGGATCGCGCGTTCTGCTCGACGAGCAGCACGGTGCGACCCATCGCGGCAAGCGAGCGGATGCTGTCGAAGACTTGGCGGCGCGCCTTCGGGTCGAGGCCGATCGACGGCTCGTCGAGCAGGATGAGGCTGGGATCGAGTACCAGCGTCCGGGCGAGTTCAACCTGTTTCTGCTCTCCGCCGGAAAGTGATCCAGCGTGCTCGCGGGCTCGCTCGGCGCAGATGGGGAAGACCTCGACGGCATGCGCAATGCGTTCTTGGACGGCTTTGTGATCGGCGATCACGTAGCCGCCCATGAGCAGGTTGTCCCACACGCTCATCGCTGGGAACAGGCTGCGCTCCTGGGGGACGTGCACGATGCCGAGTAGGAGTCGGGCCTTGGGGGAGAGCCGGTTGAGTTCCCGGTCGCCGAACATGACACTGCCCCGGCTCGGACGCAGAAGCCCGCTGATCGTCTTGAGGACCGTGGACTTGCCGGCGCCGTTGGGGCCGATGAGGCAGGTGACGGTGCCGGGCTCGACCTGTAGGTCGACACCCTTCAGGATGTCGCCGGCACCGTAGCCGGCGAAGACGGAATCGAGGGTGAGGATGGGCGCCATCGTCAGCTCCCCAGGTAGGCGTCGAGGACGAGGGGATTGGTCTGCACGTCCGACGGGCGGCCGCTGAAGATCGGCTTGCCCTGATCGAGGACGATGACCGGGTCGCAGAGCCGCATGACGAAGCTCATGTCGTGCTCGACGATGAGGAACGTGATGCCGGCCGCGTGCCGATCCCGCACGTGGCGTTCCATCGTGTCGATCATGACCGGGTTGACGCCGGCGGTCGGCTCGTCGAGAAGCACCAGCTTCGGATCGCTCATCAGGACGGCCGCGAACTCGAGCAGTTTGCGTTGCCCATAGGACAGCTCGGAGGCGAGCAGGTCGGCGACTGGGGCGAGGTTGAACTCGGCCAGGAGCTGCCCGGCCCGGTTCCGGTCGGACGAGCTCACCCGGCGGGTGAACAGCTGCCGCCAGGTGTATCCGCCCGCGACGACCAGGTTCTCTTGGACGCTCAGCTGCGGGAACACTCGCGCCTGCTGGAAGGTGCGCGACAGGCCGCGGCGGTAGAGCGATCCGGCGTCCATGCCCGTTACGTCGCGGCCGGCAAACTGCACGCGACCGCGATCAGGACGCAGGTAGCCCGTGATCAGGTTGAACAGAGTCGTCTTACCCGAGCCGTTCGGGCCGATGAGTGCGGTGATCGTGTTGGCGCCGACAGACAACGAAGCGCCGTCCACCGCACGTACACCGCCGAACACCTTCGTGGCGTCGGTGATCTCGAGCAGCGCGCTCATGCTCGTTCACCTCCGCCGACAGCGACCTTGGCCGCTGCCGTGCGCGGCGCCGGTGCGCTCGGTCGGTCGTCCCCTTCCGCAGCGCCGGCGCGGCGGCGCCGATACCTCAGCCGGTCCTGAATCGTCGGCAGGATGCCGCGGGGAAGCAACAGCATGATCAGCAGGAAGACCAGGGCGTAGGCAATGAGATAGAACTGGCTGCCACCGAGCCGGTAGGCGAGGTTCTGCTGCGACAGTTCGAGCACGAACGCCCCTAGGATCGGCCCCCACAACGTGCCTCGGCCGCCGAGGAACGTCATCAGGACGATGGAGATGGTGATCAGCGGGTCGAAGGCGAACTGCGGATAGACGAAGCCCTCGTAGTAGGCCCATACCCCACCCACCATTGAGGTGAGTCCAACGCTGACGCAGAACGTGAGGAGCTTCAGCCCGCTGACCCGAACACCGATGCCGCGGGCCTTGTCCTCGTCAGCGCGGATCGACGCGAGCGAGAGCCCGACCTTGCTCTTGATCGTCAGGTAGGTAATTCCCATCGCCAGCGCGAGCAGACCCACAAGCACGTAGTAGAACGGCCGCTCGAAGGTGGCCGGCGAGAACGGTGCGGGATCGATCGACAAGCCTTGTGCGCCGTGGGTGATGCTGTGCAGGTTGAACGCCAGTGTCTGGGCCACGAACAACAACGTGATCGTCACGATCGCGAAGACGTCGGCCCGGGTACGCATCGCAACCGCCGCTACCGGGAGCCCGATGAGACCGGCAAGCACACCGACCAGCGGCAGTATCACGAACGGCTCGTAGCCGGAGTGGATCGCGTGGTGTTGGAACCACAGCGCAACGGCGTAGGCGCCCACCCCGAAGAACGCCGCGTGTCCGAGCGACGGATATCCGGTGAAACCGCCGACGAGGTTCCACGCGCTGGACATCGCCGCGTACATCAGCGTGAAGACCAGCATGTTGAGTACCCAGTGCGCCAGGTTGAACGACGGCAGCGCAGCCAGTAGTCCGAAGAAGGCGGCACCCCGGAGGGCGCTGAGACGCAGCGCCTTGCTCATATTGCCCCCCGCGCGGTACTGCCGAAGAGTCCTCTGGGGCGGACGACGAGAACCACGATGAGGATGACGAAGAACGTCATGGCCGACCAGGCCGGCGAGATCGTCGAGGCGACGATTGCCGACGACGTTGACACAACGACGGCGCCGACCATGGCACCGCCAATGCTGCCGAGCCCACCTAGTACGACGATCGACAGGAGGAGCGAGATCAGGTCGTAGTGGCTACCCGGGTAGAAGGCATACAGCAGGCCGTACACCGATCCCGCGGCCGCCGCTGTGGCCGACCCCAACCCGAATCCGAGCGCCGCGACCCGGTCTGACTCGACACCGAGCAGGCGTGCGGACTCGGGATTCTGGACCGTCGCACGCACCGCGCGGCCGAACCTGGTCTTGTTGAGCAGCACGTACAGCAGCCCGAGCGCGACGAGTGAGAGCACACAGGCCCACAACCGAACTAGCGTTATCTGGTAGCCGAACACGGTCCAGCTGGAGTTGGCGTAGCTGGTGTTGATGCTGCGGTAGTTGGTCTTCCAGGTGATACTCATGATGCCTTCGATGAGCAGCGCGATTGCGAAGGTGACCAACAGGCTGAGCTCAGCACGGTCCTCTCGCTTGAGCGGGCGCAGGAACAGCAATTGCACCGCGACGCCGATCACGAACATCCCGACGGTGACGATCGGAATCGCGAGGAACGGGTCGATGCCGAAGGACTTGAACAGCTGGTAGGAGATGTAGGCGCTGAGGATGACCATCGCGCCCTGGGCCAGGTTGATGACATTCATGATTCCGAAGATCAACGTCTGACCCGAGGCCATCAACGCGTAGACGCCGGCAGTCAGCAGGCCGAGGATGAGGCCTTGGATGAAGGCGTGCACCTCAGCCACCCCAGTTGGGCTTGGGGTGCTGCGGCGTGGCCTTGGCGATCGTCGTCGGGAAGACCGGGACCAGCGCGCTCTTCTGCCACTGCACCAGGTTGAACTCACCGGACGGGGAACCGTTCGCGCTCCACGACAGGCTGCCCAGCAGCGTCTGCCACGTACCGGAGTGCAGTGACTTGATGATCGTCGCGTTGTCGATCTTGCCGGTCTTCTTCGCGACCGCCTCGATCAACTGACCTACCGAGTAGGCCTCGGCGGAGCTGTCGTCGACCTGCTGCGCGGTTCCGCCGTACGCCTTGATGTACGCGGCGGTGAACGCGGCGCTGCCGACTGCGGTCGAGCCCGGGAACCAGTCGGCCGCCGACATAATGCCCTCGGTGTTCTTCGCCCCGACCTTGTCCGGGTAGTTGAGCGGGTCGTTCGCACCGTTGGACTGGTACATGAACTTGGGGCTGTACTTCAGCTGCACCAGGCTCTTCACCTGCGCGTAGGCGTCGTTACTCTGCGTTCCGCCGATGATCATGTCCGGCTTCTTGGC
Source organism: Pseudonocardiales bacterium (assembly GCA_025965875.1). Taxonomy (GTDB): domain Bacteria; phylum Actinomycetota; class Actinomycetes; order Mycobacteriales; family Jatrophihabitantaceae; genus QHCC01. The sequence continues at coordinate 1,630 of JAOPWD010000009.1, read as the reverse complement.
GACGAGGGCAGCCATGACCGGCGAGAGGTCCTGGGTTTCGGCGGGATACACCTGCTTGTACACCGTGCGGATGCCGGCTGCCTCGAATTTGGCGCGCAGGCTCTCCGCGATCGGGGCAGAGAACGGGTCGTCGAGTTCGGCGTAGGCAGCGGTCTTGGGTTGGTCAGCTGCCGGGAGTGACAGGATCCAGTTGGCGAACACGTTGCCGGACTGAGTCGTTGGTGCCGGCTGGACGAAGAAGAAGTTGTCGAGGTTCTGCTTGAAGACGTCGGGGCCGCCACCTGCGGGGGCCAGGAACGCGTATCCATAACGTTTCGCAACGCGCGATGCCGGGATGGTCAGCAGCGTCGAGAACGGGCCAAACGTGAGATTCACGTGGTCCTTGTTGATCAAGTTCTGGTAGTTGGTGACCACCTGCGTGGTGCTCGACGCGTCATCGACGATCTTCATCTGGACCTTGCGGCCGAGAACGCCGCCGTTTGCGTTAACGGTGCTGGCCCAAAGGTCGTAGCCGCGCTTGACCGCCTTGCCGGAGTCGGAGAAGTCCCCGGTCAGAGAGACTGACGCGCCGATGACCAGGGGTCCCTTGCTGTTGCTCTTACTCGAGCCGCCGCCGCTGCTCGAGGCGCAGCCGGCGACCACAACGGCAACCACGCCGATGCCACCGAGCACCGCCAGGGATCGACGCAACTGCTTGAGATCAGTCATTGGACCAAGCCTCCTGCTTCGGCGGCGGAGCTAGTTCCGGCTGCTCAGCCGGGAGTCGCGACTCGTAGGATTGAGAGCGCAATCGATTGCGGAAGCATCGCGCCGCAGGTCGCGGTCTGTCAAGCCTTCTTTCGGGATTAGCCTGCTATTCACAGGCTCTCCCGTTCGCTGATGGATCACGACACCTCGCAAAGGATTGTGCTTACGGGATCACAAGCATGATTTTTTCGGCTATGTTGTTCATCGTGAAGCGGGTCAGACTGGTCGAGGTTGCGCACGAGGCCGGCGTGCACACGGCCACCGCCAGTCGCGCGCTGAACCCGGCCACGCGCAACGAGGTGAGCCGAAGAACGATTCGTCGCGTCGAGCAGGCCGCGCAGCGGCTGGGCTACGTCCCGAACGTGATGGCGCGTGGCCTGCGCACGGCACGATCACACGTGGTCACGCTGGTCATCCCGGATATCACCAACCCGTTGTTTCCGCCGCTGGTGCGCGGAGCGGAGCGTGTGCTGAGTGGGCGCGGCTTCACGTTGGTGCTGACAGACACCAACAACGACCCGCTCGCGGAGCGGGCCCAAATCGCGTCGATGCGGGGGCGCGGCACAGATGGGTTCATCGTTGCCACGGCGTATTGGGAGGACTTGCTGCTCGACGAGATGGCCGCCTCCGACGTTCCTGTCGTCTTGGTCAACAGAGACACCGCAAGTCATTCGCTCCCCTACATCGGCGGCGACGACCGGCGCGGCGTCCAGCTGTGCGTCGACCATTTGGTCGGACTGGGGCACCGACGTCTGGTGCACTTGTCGGGTCCGCCCGATACGTCGACCGGGCGAGAGCGAGCCAGCGCCTTCCGTCAATCGATGCGTGCCCACAAGTTGCCGGCGCCAGCGGGCACCGTCGTCGAGTGCAGAGCGTTCACCGA
>JAOPWD010000536.1 GCA_025965875.1 Pseudonocardiales bacterium | reverse complement strand
GCCCGCCGCGGCGAGGCCGCCGGCCCCAGCGCCCGCACTGCCGAGGCCCGCCGTGGACGAGCCGAGTCCACCGCTGCCGGAGCCAAGCCCGCCGCCGGCACCGAGACCACCACCGCCCACACCACCGCCGGCCGCGCCGAGTCCGCCGCCGCCACTGGGGCCACCGCTGACGCCGTCGAAGCCGGCGAGCTGGGATCCGGTGTCGATGCCGGCCCCGGGCCCCAAGCCACCGGGGCCGATACCGCCGGGGCCGATACCGCCAGGACCGATACCGCCGGGGCCGATACCGCCAGGACCGATGGGACCAGGTCCGTTCGGGTGACCAGGGTTAGGAATGTGGCCCGGGCCAGGTCCGAGCGGGTGCACCGGGCCAGGACCAGGGCCGAGTGGCCCAGGTCCGGGACCCGGGCCAGGCCCAGGGCCGGGTCCGGTCTGCTCGTCGTACTGCTTAGGGTCGAGCGGCGTGTAGTAGGTGAGTTGCCCGGGCATCGCGTGCATCGAGTTGTTGATGGCGTCGACGAGCTTGGCCACCAGGTCACGCGCGCCGCCGTCGTTACCGCCGCTCAAGTCCCCGCTCGTCGCCGCGTCGGTGACGCTGAACCCGGTCTTGAGGCTCATCGCCTTCGCACGCAACTGGATCCAACTGCCCTGGAAGGTACGCAACGACTGGCCGATCTTCGACGCGTCGGTGCTGATCGTGGTGGCGTTGGTCGTCAGTTCGCCGAGGATGCCGAGCGCCTTGTCAGCCTCGGCGCCCTCCCATGCCACATTCAGGTTGGCCTTGATCGTGGCCAGGTCGGGCGCGATGCGATCGCCGGCGAACCGCATGAGTGCTTCGATCCGTGAGATGAGCGGCTCGATGTGGTTCGGGTCGCTCTTCTCGAACTGGTCGTGGATGCCGCCCGCGTCACCGGACCGGTCCCAGGTGTAAGTGGTGTCCTGCGTGCCGGTGTTCCAGACCTGCTTGTCTGCGCCAGCCATGGTCTGACCTCAGATCTCGCGGTTGTCGACGGCGTTGACCGCGGCCGTCGAATCGTGTTCGCGGTTGGCATACGCCTTGGCCGTACTGCGGCAGGAGGCTTCCAGTGCCGTCAACTGCGCGACCATCGATTCGTAGGTCTTCAGCATGCCCTGGTGCTCGTATCCGTACCCGGTGGCGAAGCCGTCGTCCCATTCGGGCCAGATGACGGCGAGGCCCTCGCGTAGCTCATGGCCGTCAGCCTGGCGGAAATCGGGCAGGTTGCCGCCGATGAAGCCTCGGGCCCCGGACACGTCGTCGAGCAACCGCTTGACCATGTCAGCGACGTCGGTCAGCTTGTCGGTGTTGACCCGGAATCCGCGGCTCGGTGCCACGATCCACTCCCTTTCGAATCCTGGACTGTCTTACTACGCGGCCACGATCGGCCGGATGTGACTCACTCCTCCGGCCAGCTGTGCGTTGCCGTTAGGCCCAGTTCGACTGGGCCGCCCGCTCGGCTGCGGTGTAGTTCTGGTGCGCGTCTCCGACGGCCGTGCTCACATTGTTCAGCACCAGCGCGAGGGCGGCTGCTGCCTTGTCCCACTCGGCCTTGCACTGGACGTAGGACGCCTGCGCGGCACCGCTCCACGTGGCGATCATCGGCGCGAGATCGCTCTCGAGTTGCTCGATCGTCGCCGTGAGCTTCTGGTAGTTGTTGCGGATTCCCTGCTGGCCGGCCGCCAGCGATTCGAACTGGACGTGAATTTCGCTCATGTTTACTCAGTCCCCTTGGGCGTCAGGCGTTGATCTGTCCGGCGAGGCCGGACAGGGTCTGGGTCTGGCTTTCTTCCTGCGTGCCGTAGGTCTGGTGCGTGCGGAGCAGGCTCTCGTGCATCCTGCGAAGCGCCGCGTTGATCTTGTTGGCCTGGGCCTCGAAGTTGGTGTGGACCTGGACGAACGACCCGGCAGCGTTGCCGCGCCAGCCGGCCATCATCGTTTCGACCTCGCCCCGCAGGCTGGAGATATGCCCCTGGATCTGCGTCGCAGCATCGTCGACTTTGGTGGCGCCGAGCGCCATTGCCTGCTGCTCGGTCGTGTACTGAGCTGCCACGATGAGCCTCCTCCTGGATGAGATGTGAGTGGATCCGGATCTTGGCCGAACTGGTCATACCATACTAAAGACGCCCGAACTAGCATCTCGGGCAAGACGTTACGGGGCAGGCGAGTCGGTCAACTGCGGGTAACTGTCCCCAATACGGGAACGCGCGTCAGGTTAGCAACGATTTGGGCCGATCCGCACGGTCAACCGGTGATCTGTCGCCTGGCCGCCGCCGGGTCCAATGCGGGACCGGTCGGGAGCATCGGCAACAGCTGGACGGGGAGCGCGACCGGGGTGACGTGGTCGTAGCCGAATCCGGTCAATACCTCCGCGGAGGTCACCGCGAATTTCTTCCCGGGCTCGGCGACGACGAAGACGGTGGCCGAGCCGTCGCTGGCCTTCACCAGGGCCGCCCGCCCGGGCCCGAGGACAACTTCGTCGGTCAGCCCTTGGCTCGAGGCCAGTGACTCGACGACCTTGCCCTCGCGGAAGGCGGGCAGCAGGGTGGCCGGCACCCCGAATGTGGCCTTGGCCGAGCCACCGGGGTAGGTGGCGCAGATGCCGCCGTTCTCCCACGCCGAGTCGATCAGTGGGGGCACGGTTGCAGGCAGGCCGTTGAACTGGGTCGCGACTGTCTTCGAGTCGTTGGGGGACTGCGGCAGGTTCAGCGCGACGTTGTTGGGCGTCTCGATCGCCGGCAGGAAGGTGCGGTTCGGCCCGATCGGCAGCGTCTCCAAGAGCTTCTTCTGGACCAGGTTGACCGGTGCCACGCCGTCGGCGAGCACGACGTAGTAGGTGTCCTCGTCCGTGATGTGCAGCAATTGCCCGACGATCGGGAAGCGGTTGCTGACCGACGTCGTCCACCGCTGGCCGGCCGACGGGATGGTCGGGGCCCGTAGGGCCGGACCCGGCGGGATCGCGTTGAGGAACGCGGTGCCGACCAGCACGGTCTGCGCCGTCTGCAGACTCAGCGATGCCGCGACCTTGGTGGAGCCGATCGCCAGCCGCTGTCCCTGCCAGAGCAGATACGGCGTGCCGCCGGAGGCCGACCGCACGACTACGGCGCGGTCGGCGGCCACCGGCTGCGCTCCGGCGGCACTGCCCACCGTGACGCTGACCCGCGCGTTGAGTTGATCACTGTCGCCGGACTGGCGTGAGCACACGGTCCACGGTGAGCTGATCAGGTTCTTAGCCGACGGCAGCGAATCGGGGACGCCGTCGATCCCGACGGCCGGACCGCGCTTCACGTTCTTGAGGTCGCTGCGGTCGACGAAGACGACTTTCGGCTTGCTGTTGGTGCCGACCGCGAGGACCGCCGACGAGTAGTTCAGGACGGGATGCAGGACGTTGTCGACATAGATGTAGCGAGCGGCGGTTTCGCGCTCGACGATGATCGAGCCGGCGGCCTTCCACTTGTCGCCCTGGCTCGGCTTGATCACGCCGAGCAGCGCGAAGCCGACCGCGATCAGGATGGCGATCATGATCCCGGAGATCGTGGTGATCGTGAGTCGCCGCATCGGTGGATCGATGACGTCAGGCTCGCCGCTGACGAGAGCAGCGAGGGCGCGTCGATTGACGAACCGGTACGCCTGCAACTGGTCGCGGCGCGACTGCACGGCTCTCCCCTCGACGACCCCCAGGCCCGGGCTGTGCACGTGCCGCCAGACCTGGCAGCAGGATACGGGTCAGGTACCGGCGGCTCGACCTGCGATGATCAGCGCCCGAGCTACGACGATGGAGGACGCGTGCCGGAACGCACCCGGCCCCAGCTGATCCTCGCTGAGTTGGCCGCGGCGGCCTTCCTGGGCGGGCTGGCCGGCGGGGGAGTCTGGCTGATTGCCGGTGCATTCGGCGCGGCGGTGTTTCTCGCCCTCGCAGTCGTGCCGGTTCGGCGCCGGTGGCTCTACCAGGTTGCCGTGTCGTGGTTGGCGCTGCTGGGGCGCCGCCGCGGTGCGGCCCGGCGCGACGGGTTGGCCGGCATGCTGGGCGACTACCAGGTCGAGTCGGTTCCCGCGGGCAGTCACGGCGTCGCGCTCGGCGTCGTCCACGCGGGCACGACGTGGTGCCTCCCGCTCGTCCTGGGACTGGACGGAGTCTTCAATGACGACGCGCCGGTGCCGGTCGACCTGCTCACCGGGCTGTTGTCGATCGAAGACGTGTCACTGTCGAGCGTGCGACTGGTGACGCTGACCGCGCCGGCCCAACTGCCGGCGTACGCCCCGCCCGGCCCGGCGGCGCCGGTGACGCCGCTGGCCGCGCGTTACTGCCTGCTCACCCTGGACACCCGCCGTGCCGCCGACGCGGTGGCCGCGCGTGGCGGCACCCAAGCGGCCGTGCACCAGATCCTGCGCCGGTGCGCGCTGCACGCCGAGGGCGTGCTGTCCCGGGCCGGACTGTCGGTGCGCCGGCTGGACGAGGCGGCCGTGGGGGCGCTGTTCTCAGCGTGGATGGGACCGCAGACCCCTACCCCCGGCCGGCGGGCGCCGAGATCGGTCGAGTCCTGGCACGACGTGCGGGTGGCCGGTACTTGGTCGACGGTCTTCGCTGTCTCCGGCGACGGACCGGACCTGACCGACCGGGTGGCCCGGCTGGCCGCGGCCGCGCCGACACCGGTCGTGGCGACGACCGTCCTGTTGCAGCGGGTCGGTGGCCGGGGCGATATCCAGGCGAGCCTGCTCATGCGGCTGAGCGGTCCGGGCACGGTGTCCGAAACTGGTGCCGTCAACTGGCTGTCCCGGTTTGCGGGCACGTTCGGGTTGATCGTGCAGCGTCTCGACGGCGAGCAAGCCCCCTTGCTGCGAGCCACGACGCCAGTGGGTATCGGGGAACCGGTGTGAGCGCGATGGGGACGAGCACGTGACGCGCGGGGCATTGCGAGTCCACTTCGCCGCCGGTGCGACGGTGGCGGCACCGCAGTCCGGCGTGCGACTGGGGGTGGGGCGTTGCGGTCTCGTCCTCATCCGGCTGTTCCGCTCCGGCGGCACCCGGATCGTATTGGCGGCCGGCGTGCTGCCGGCTCAGCTGATCGCCGTCCGGACCGCCGCGTCCGGGGCCGCCGTGCAGGTGATCACGGCGCGTCCCCCGCTCTGGGAGCCATTGCTGCGCCACGGTGCCGACACGCACATCGTCGGCCCCGGCGCCCCGTTGCCGGCGCAGAGCGGCCCGACGCTGCTGATCGACGACCGGCCGGCCGAGGTGCGCGGTGCCGGC
>JAOPWD010000481.1 GCA_025965875.1 Pseudonocardiales bacterium | reverse complement strand
CCCGGCTGCGTCGCGTAGTGGCGACCGGCGAGGAGCCGGGCCACCGCTGTTGAGGCTGATCTCAGCCTCAACAGCAAAAGTTATCCGACAAGTATCTGACTGCACAACTAAGCATGGCGTGAGAAGGACGGGTCGGTGAACGCGCCAGAAACCTGCGTCAGCCTGCTTTCCGCCATCGTGGGGCCTGCTGCCTCAGCCACCATCAGCCGGATCACCCTGCGGGAGCACCAAGCGAACACGGCAGCCGCCCAGGCTGCCCCGGCCGATCTGAAGATGCCCGCCCCACGAGTCGACGATTTCAGCGGTGATCCGCAGGCCAAGTGACGAAGGCGTCCTGAGCGCAGGGTCGAAACCCGGTCCGTCGTCGGCGACGTCCACGACGACGAACCCTTCGGCAGCGGACACCCCAACCGCGAGACGACCGTCGGGACCGGCTGCTTCTTGCGCATTGCAGATGATGTTGCGCAACGCCCGCCAAAATGCCAGCCGGTTGACCCGCGCCGAGACTTCGTCAGCAACCAGAGCGATGCGGGTCTGGGACGAGAGCCGGATGGGTCGGAGGATGTCGGCGACAAGCGTGTCGAGCCTGATCACATCGGCGGCAAGCGAATCGCGGCCGGCGCCGCCGGGCACTTCGTCGTAGGCGCGAATCAACTCCTCGAGCCAGTGCGTCTCCGCGAGGATCTGTCCGACGCGGCCCCGACTGACCGGCCCGATGTCCTTCGACGTCGTCAGCACCGACGCCAGTAGCATGATCGTGCTGAGCTCGTGGCGGATGTCGTGCCCAACCTGCAGGCGATAGTGGGCTTCGTGCATGAGAACCGGCCGCGACGGCAACGGTGCCGGGCGCCTCGATTGTCCAAAGCCGCCGGAGTCGGCGTCGCCCTTAGATCGCATTCGTGCCGCACTCTGCGCCATCGAGACCCCCCTCGAGTCGTGCATTCCGCGCCCCGGGCTGAACTCAGCCATCTGTTATGGCTGCGTACCGTTCGGCGCCTGGAAATGGGGACGCGGACGTTACGGTAATTGCACCCGGATCAATCGCGAGGGACGCTAGCTGAGACCAGGTGTTCGCGCCAGTAACCTAAAACGGTCACCAGGCACCCACCATCGTAAATCGGGACGAGAAGGGTCGGTTGCTTGCCGAATTCGCCCCGCGATGTTCAACTGACCGGCACACGTCCTACGTATCGCGCCGCGATCAGGCGCTCGGCGGATCGAGTACTAATGCCCTCAGTCCGGGATACCCGAAACTTCAACCCCGGGCCGGGCTTCCTCGGCCGTCGCGCACGCGTCCTGGTCGGCGCCAGTTGTGCGCTCGCGACTGCGGCAGCCATCACCGTGGCCCTTCTCCGGTCGAGTGAATCGGGAAACGCCCATCCCGTGACTGGGGCGTCCCGGCCAGTCGCGACGACAAATCAACCACCAGCAGAGGGCGGCTATTTCCAACTGCAGCCGGTAGGGGTGTGGTCGGCGCTGCCTAGTGACGCGTCGTGCGCGAGCCGGGTGCGCTACTCCACGTGGGAACCGAGGCCCGACAACGGCGGGCCCAACCACGTCATGCCGGATCGGAGCGCGGCGCACCGAGCGTTCGCGGCCCGCCCGGTTTCCGTCGGCGGTAGCGAGGATCCGCGCTGGGACAGCTGGCTCCTGCAGCGCGTCGACGGGCAATTCACCGGTACGACCGACGAGATCTTCCAGTGGGCGGCGTGCAAGTGGGGCCTGTCCGACGACGTGCTGCGCGCGATCGCCGTGCGGGAATCGACGTGGTACCAGAACGAGATCTACCCGTCAGGCCGACCCGTACTGGACTGGGGGACGGGCGACATGATGCCGGCCGGCACCGCGGGCGCGTCGGTGTATTGCGACGGTATCGCGGCGAACGGGCGGGATTTCCAGGAGGACTTCGGTGCGAGCATCTGTCCGCGGACGTTCTCCATCGCCGGCGTGATGTCGTGGCAAGCGCCGTCCTGGGGCCAGATGCCCGGCAACCAGAACGGGACCTTCCCGTTCAGCAGACGGTCGACCGCGTTCGCGCTCGACTACCTCGCCTCACAACTGCGCGGCTGTTACAACGGCTGGCAGTACTGGCTCAAGCACAGCGGTAGCTACCGGGCCGGCGACCTCTGGGGCTGTGTCGGCGCCTGGTACGCCGGGGACTGGCACAGCTCGGGCGCCGACGGCTATATCTCGCGGGTGCGCAACGAACTGGCCAACTTCACCTGGTTGCAGGCCGACTGGCCGAGCATCAGACCGGCCTGCGTCAAGACCTTGGGCTGCCCGATGGGCGCTTACTGACGTCGCGCGCTCCCCGGTCGCAAGGGGTGTGGCACCCGGGCCAAAAACCCGCCATTCCGATGAGACGGCCTAGTGCAACTTAACGATGCGGCCATGATCAACCTCAAGCTACGTTTCTCACGCGCTTCACACGACCTCGTGGCCAGCCAACGGTCAGCTGGCCCGGGGGCGGCGCCCATATCGCACCGCCTGCGCTTGTAGGCCCCTGGTGCGCGACGTGGTCATTGAAGGAGTCGTTGATCGGGGGGTCGACAAGATGGCGATGACCAGTGGGCTGCGCGTTGCGGTCGTGGGCTGTGGGTATTGGGGTTCCAAGCACGTCCGGGTGCTGCACTCCACCGAAGGCGTGGACGAGGTGGTTCTGGTCGATGCCTACGAGGTGCGACTGCACAACCTCGCTCGCAGCTATCCCAACGCCCTCTGCTTCACCTCGCTGGACCACGCGCTCCCACATGTCGATGCCGTCGTCGTCGCGACGCCGCCGACCAGCCACGTGCCCATCGCGCTGCGGGCGATCGCAGCGGGCAAGCACGTCCTCGTCGAAAAGCCGCTCGCCCCGACGTCGGCCGAAGCGCGTCAGCTGATCAGTGCGGCGGCGGACGCCGGCGTCGTGCTCATGACCGGCCACACCTTCG
>JAOPWD010000451.1 GCA_025965875.1 Pseudonocardiales bacterium | reverse complement strand
ACGAGATCGCCCGTTCGATCGAGGAGATGATCGTCGCCGGTCGGCTCAGACCCGACCAGGTGCTGCGCCAGGACGACCTGTCGCGGCGGTTCGGCGTGAGCCGCACGCCCGTGCGCGAGGCGTTCCGTCAGCTGGCCGCGCTGGGGCTGGTGTCCTTCGTCCCCAACCGCGGTGTGCGGGTGCGCGCTCTCGACCAGGACGAATGGGGGCAGGCGTTCCTCGCGCGTGCGGCCCTGGAAGCAGCGGCCGCGCATCGGGCCGCCTCGCGCATCACCGACGACGACCTGCGCCGCATCGACGAGGCGAACGAGGACTTCCGACACCAGACCGACCTGCTGCGCAGCCCGGGCCTGAGCAGCGCCGAGCGAGAGCGTGCCTCGCTGGACTGGATCGCGGCCAACGACGCCTTCCACGAGGCCATCTTGGCTGCCGCGCAGGCGCCGTTGATCGGTCGGCTCATCTCCGGCCTGCGGCGCGTCTTCTCCGGTGAGTCGATGTGGGCACCCGGTTCGGCGGCTGACCGGCTCTACCAAGTCAACGTGCGACAGCACGACGCCATCAGGCACGCGTTGGCGGCCGGCAGCGCCGACGCGGCGCGCACGCTGGCACAAGATCACGTGCTGGATTCGTGGCAGATGTTGAAGGCGGTGTTGGCCGAGGCGCCGACCGGCGCGGAGCCCGGTGCAACCGCCACGCTGCCTGCTCCGTCGACGGATCGACTTCCGCTCGGCTGAGCACTGCCTGGCCCGCAGCACGAGCGCGAGACGGTCCGGTACGAACAGGTCGGGCGCGGGTCCGTTTCTCCGAGCGCGTCCGCGGAAATTGGGTCCAGAAAGTCATCTGGGACGGGAATACGGAGGCTCCCTCCGACGTCCACCCCTAAAGGGCTCAGCGGGTAAGCGAGGGTGCGATGACTGCGTTGGCGACGGGGGCAGCCACCTGGACCTTGCCTGAACCTCGTCCGCAACGCTCCGTCGCGTTCGTTTTCCAGGGCGGCGGGAGTCTGAGTGCGCCCCAGGTCGGCATGCTGCGCGCCCTGGCCGAAGCGGGCATCACACCGGACTTCGTCATCGGCTCCTCGGCCGGGGCGCTGAATGCAGTGGCCTATGCCAGTGACCCCACCGAGGCCGGACTGCAGCGACTGGAGAATCTGTGGCTGACGTTGCGGCGGCGCAGCGTCGCCGGCATCTCTGCCCGCACACTCGTACGCGCGATTGCCGGACGGGGCGACGGGCTGTTCGACGCCGCCCCACTCGGACAACTGCTGCGATCCGACCTGGTCGCTTCCGAGTTGGACCGAACGAGGATCCGGTCGCATGTGGTGGCCACCGGACTGCTCAGTGGCGAACCAGTCGTGATGTCCACCGGCGACACGGCCTCCGCGCTGCTGGCTTCGTCAGCCTTTCCAGGGATCTACGCCCCGGTCACACGCGGCGGGCTGCGCCTGGTGGACGGCGGTGTCTCGGCCGACATACCGATTCTGCAGGCCGAGGCGCTCGGCGCGACCGCATCCTTCGTGTTACCGGCGGCAGGTTCGGACGAACGGGGCGCTGCGCCGCGCGGTCCGCTGGCGATCGCCTATCACGCGCTCGGTCAGATTCTGGACTCCACGGCACGTCGTGACTCCCGGGCCGCGCAGGGAGAAGTGCATCTACTCCCGCCTGCAATGAGCACGGCGACGAACCCCATGGACTTCCGCGAGACCGGCCGGCTGATCCGCGATGGCTACGAACTCGCCGCCAATTGGCTCGACACCTGGGCCGGGCGCCCGGGCAGCGCGAACGAGGCGGCGTACGCATGACTGCCGTTGGGTTGTCCGACGAGATGCTCGTCGAGCGGACCGTTGTCCGTCCGGTCACCGAAAAGACCGCGACGAGCCGACGCACAAAGTGGAAAGTGCTCGCGTTCGGCGTGATGGGCACGATCACGGTCGTCGAGATCGTGCTCGCCGCCCCGTATCTCGACCGGGCGATATCCGCGCTTGATCGCCCCGATCTGCGATGGCTGGCCCTCGCCCTGGTAGCCCAACTGATGTCGCTCGGCGCGTTCGCGCACGTGCAACGCCGCATGCTCTCCGCGGGCGGCGCCCGCGTCCCGATGCGTCGCATGGCGGCATTGACGTACGCCGCGAACGCCGTGAGCAGGACACTTCCCGGCGGCCCGGCGCTGTCGTCCGGCTACGTCTTCAAGCGCCTCAGGTCGTGGGGCGCAACCGTTCCCGCCGCCGGTTTCACGATCCTGGCCTCGGGCGTGCTGAGCACGCTGTCGTTCGCACTGCTCGCCGTGATCGGTGCGGTGCTCGCCGGAAACGGCGGACTGAGCTCACTTCTGATTGTTGCCGGCGCCATCGTCATGACGGTCGCGGCGCTGGTAGCGCGCCGTCACCACAAGCCCGATCTGCTGGTCCGAGTAGCCAGTCGCAGCCTGGTACGGGCGAACCGGATCGCGCACCGAGCACCGGAGGCCGGACTCGCAGCTCTGCATCGCGTGGCCGGTGAGCTGTCCGCTATCAAACCCCGCAACCGCGACTGGCTGGCCGGCTTCGGCTTCGCCGGGCTGAACTGGATTGCCGACCTCGCCTGCCTGTTGGCCTGTTGCCATGCCGTCGGCGCCTCCGGGTCGTCGCTGGCGCTCGTGACTGTGGCTTTCCTCGCCGGAATGAGCGCGTCCAGCCTCTCGCTGTTGCCGGGCGGTCTGGGCGTGGTCGACGCCGCCATGATCATCGCGCTTACCCAGGGCGGCGTCAGCACGGTGCCCGCGACGGCCGCAGTGCTGCTCTACCGACTCATCAGTTTCGCGCTCATCGTCGCGCTCGGCTGGCTGGTCTGGGGAGCAACGTTGCTAGCCGAGCATCGCCGGCCCGCCGACGCCATGGCAGCGTCAGTGAGCCCCATCACTCGGTGAGTCCGAGGCCTCGGCGGCAGGCACTCGACGGAGCAAGGGTGTACCTCTTTGTGCATACGTGGACACGTCATTTGGCCTATGCGAACGGGTTGAAGTGTGGCCATGTTGCTGATGCCGCGCCGCGCTCGCCTGCATACCTTCGATAAGAGCGACATCAAACTCGAAGGGAGTTGCGAACGATGATTGAAGTTAGTGGATTGACGAAGCGTTACGGCGACAAGACCGCCGTGAATGATCTTTCCTTCACGGTGCGGCCCGGGATCGTCACCGGATTCCTAGGCCCGAACGGCGCGGGCAAGTCGACGACAATGCGCGTGATCGCCGGGTTGGACGCACCGACATCTGGCTCGGTGCTGGTGAACTCGGCTGACTATCGACGCGCAGCTGTGCCTATGGCGGAGCTGGGAATTCTCCTGGAGGCGAAAGCCGTGCACACCAGCCGCTCCGCGTACAACCACCTGCTGGCGTTGGCACAGACCAATGGTGTGCCCAAGTCCCGGGTGGCCGAGGTCATCGATCTCGTGGGGTTACGCGAAGTGGCTCGCAAACGTGCCGGCGGCTTCTCGCTCGGCATGGGGCAGCGGCTGGGCATCGCCTCCGCCCTGCTGGGCGACCCGCAGACGATCGTGCTCGACGAACCGATCAACGGCCTGGACCCGGAAGGCATCCTCTGGGTGCGCAACTTGCTCAAAAGCCTCGCCGCGGAGGGGCGCACCGTGCTCATCTCCTCGCACCTGATGAGCGAGATGGCGCTGACCGCACACCACCTCATTGTGGTCGGGCGGGGCGAACTGATCGCTGACCTGGACGTCGAGGAATTCGTGGCGCTGGCATCCACCAACGTGGTCCTCGTCCGTTCACCGCAGGCCAGCCAGCTACGCGATCTGCTGCTCGGTCCGGACGTCACGATCACGAGCAAGGAAGCCGGGGTGCTCGAAGTCCGCGGCGTCAGTGCCGACGCGATCGGCGACCTGGCGTTCGACCACCACCTTCGACTGCACGGCCTGGCCGTGCAGCAGGCCTCGCTGGAGGACGCGTTCATGGAGATGACTCGCGACTCGGTCGAATTTCACGCCCACGCCGCGAACGACCGCACCGAGGCGCCCGAGCGGCTCCCCCAAACCGCAGGAGACCGACGATGACCAGCACCCTCGCCGACGATCGGACCGAGGGGCCGGTGACACCCCGCTACCCGGGAATGAAGGTCACCCAAGCTCGGGTCTTCAACTCCGAATGGACGAAGTTCCGCTCGCTGCGCTCGACCAATATCACGCTGCTCGTCAGCGTCCTGCTCACCGTAGGGCTCGGAGCGCTGATCAGCGCGGTCACCGCCTCGCATTGGGCGAGCGCATCTCCAGCGGACCGGGCCACCTTCAACGCGGTGGTCACCAGCCTGGACGGGGTGAACATTTCCCAGCTCGCGGTAGGAGTGCTGGGTGTCCTGCTGCTCAGCGGCGAGTACGCGACAGGCATGATCCGTGCGTCATTGACGGCGGTCCCGAAGCGCCTGCCGGTGCTGTGGGCGAAACTCGGGGTGTTCGCCGGCGTGGTCGGCGCGGTCTCGGTCGCGGCGGCATTCGGGTCGTTCTTCCTCGGGCAGTCGCTGCTCTCGAGCAAGCACCTCAACGTCTCGATCGGCAGTCCGGATGCGCTGCGGATGGTCCTCGGCGCCGCCGTCTACCTCGTCTTGGTAGGCATCATCGGGATGGCCCTGGGCGGGCTGCTCCGTAACACTGCCGCAGGCATCTCCAGCCTCGTGGCGCTGTTCTTCGTCATCCCGCCGGTGCTCGGCCTGCTCCCGACGAGTTGGTCCGACCGCATCGGGCCGTACCTGCCGTCCAACGCAGGCGAAGCGTTCTGGGGCCACCCGACCGGAACGCACCTCTCTGCTCTGGCCGGGCTGCTGGTCCTGTGCCTGTGGGCCGCCGCAGCGGTTGCCGCTGCAGCTATCCGGCTCAAAAAGGTCGATGCCTGAGCCGTCAGAGGTGGCGCGAGGTGTTGCTGCCCAGAGCACCTCGCGCCACCGTCCAATGAGCAAGGCGTGTTTCTCGGAAGGAGATCGAGATGAGCGTGATCAGCGCGATCGTGAATCCGATTCTCACCCTCAACGGACCGGCGGCCTACGCGTTGGTGGGTGGCCTGGTCTTCGCCGAAGCCGCTCTGTTTGTCGGCTTCGTACTTCCCGGCGAGACCGCCGTCATCCTCGGCGGCGTGCTGGCTTACCGGCACTCCGTGTCCTTGCCGTTGATGGCCGCGGTCGTGGTGCTCGCCGCGATCGCCGGGGACAGCGCCGGATACGAAGTCGGACACCGCTACGGCCCCCGACTGCTCGGCACCCGCATCTTTCGCCGCCACCGTCAGGCATTGAGCACGGCACAGATCGCCCTGCGCCGTAACGCCGGCCGGGCGGTCTTCCTCTCCCGATTCACCGCGTTCCTGCGGGCCGTGATGCCCGGGCTCGCCGGCACCGCCGGGATTCCCTACCGCCGTTTCCTCGCTTTCAACGCCGCCGGCGGACTGATGTGGGGCATCGGGTTCACCCTGCTCGGCTACCTCGCCGGCGCCAGCTACAAGAAGATCGAAAGCTACGCCAGCTACGCCGGCTACATTTTCCTTGCCGTCGTGGCCGTTGCCGTCGCGGCCGTCGTAGCGCGGCGGCACCGCACCAAGACCTCTGCCCCAACCGACTGACGTCATAGTGCGCAGGACCGCACCGTGTTCTCAGCGGCCCGGGCTGATGAGACCGGACTCGTAGGCGAGCACCACCGCTTGGACACGATCACGCAAGTCGAGCTTGGCCAGTATCCGTCCGACGTGGATCTTCACGGTGCCTTCCGACACCTGCAGTTCGGTAGCGATTTCGCGGTTGGACCGTCCAGCCGCAAGCAAGGCGAACACCGATCGCTCTCGGTGGGTGAGCTCGTTGAGCACGGCGTCACGATTGGATAGCTGGTTCGGGTCAGGCAGAAGAGGCATGAGCTGATCGATAAGACGTCGAGTCGCGGTCGGCGCGAGCACAGCTTCGCCGCCGGCCACTGTTCGGATCGCGGCGAGCAACTCGGTCGGCGGTGCGTCCTTGAGCAGGAATCCGCTTGCTCCGGCCTGCAGACCGGCGAACACATACTGGTCCAGGTCAAACGTCGTCAAGATCAGGACCTTCGGGGCTGCCTCGCGGGAGACGATGGCACCGGTCGCCTGGATTCCGTCCATCCCGGGCATCCGGACGTCCATCAGCACGACGTCGGGATGAAGTGCGGCAGCCAAGCGAATCCCGGTGGCGCCATCCGCGGCCTCACCGACGACTTCCATGTCGGGTTCGGCATCCAGAATCAGCCGAAACCCCATCCGCAGCAAGGACTGGTCATCGACCAGCAGCACCCGGATCATCGTGGGTCGCTCTCGTCCAAGTACAAGCGCGCCGAGACATGCCAGCCGCCGGACCGACGAGGACCGGATTGCACGTCGCCGTCATAGGCGTGGACGCGTTCCTGCATGCCGCTCAGCCCGCTTCCGACGCCGACCGGAGCCGGTGCCAAAGCGCCCGCACCGTCATCGTCGACATCGACGCGCAGCTCCCCCGGCAGATAACGCAGCCGCACCGATGCGCGCGCCCCCGGTCCACCGTGTTTCAGGGTGTTGGTCAGCGCTTCCTGCACGATTCGGTACACGGTCAGCTGAACACCAGCCGCAACGTCCAGGGCAGCCCCGTGCACCTCGAGCGTGGTCGGCAATCCTGCTGCGCGCACCCGTTCGAGGAGCACGTCGAGCTCGGCGAGATCGGGGACCGGCTGGAGCGCCTCTTGCTGGTCGGTCGAGCCGCCTTGTCGCAGCACGCCGAGCAGGCGGCGAGTGTCGACCAGCGCCCTGCGGCCAGTAGCGGACACCGTGCGCATCACCTCGATCCCGCGCGCGGGCGCCGCAGCGGTCGCAGCAATGGCACCGTCGCTCAGGGCGACCATCACAGTGAGGTGGTGCGCGACGATGTCATGCAACTCGCGGGCGATCCGGGTGCGTTCAGCCGCCGCGGCAAGTGCCCCCTGCTGATCCCGTTCATGCTCCAGGCGCAGCGCGCGTTCTTGTAATTCCGCGAGGTAGGCACGCCGGGTCGCCGCGTACAGCCCCAGCCCGAGCGCAGCGCCAACCAAGCCAGACAGGAAGATCGAGTCATACGACCAGCCGCTACCCGCCTCCATGATCGTCGCCGCGACGATGACGACCTCGAGCACTGCGGCAGCGGCGAGAGCGTCACGGCGACTGCGCTCCGCGGCAACGGTGTACAGCGCGACCAATACGGCGAACGCAGCGATGACGTGGCGATCCCACAGGCCAGCCACCGCCGCGGTGACCAGAACCCACGCGAAGACGGGCAATGGAAAGAAGCGCCGCACGACCAACGGTGCTGCCACGACAACGAGCACCGGGATAGCCAGCGCAGGGGGCCGGTAGTGGTCATGGAAGAGGTTGGGTAGCGCGGCTGCCACGGCCAGTACAACCACAAAAATATCGACCAGCCGTCGGATCGTTGAGCGATCCGCCGGCCGGTCAACCGACCGGAGGTAACCCATCGTGAATATTGTCCCTGGACAAGCCGTGCGCGAGCTGTGATCGCTGGCGGGCGCGCGCACCGACAAGACAGTCTCGGCGACGCCGTCAGTCGCGGCCGTGGTGGTTGTCCTGCCAGTCCTGCATGGCAAGTTCCATGCTGCCGATCCGGATAACTTTTGTCCGTTCAGATGTGGCGTGCGCCGCGGTTCGAAACGCGCTCGATTCCAGGACTTCACGACGTAGCCCACACCGGATCAGGCCGACGCGCCGTCCGGACACTCGTCCGCGGAGGAACTGCCATCGGATAGCTCGAGGCGAGCGACGACCGTGTGCAATGCCTCGATGAGCCCGTCGCGTTGCTGGGCTGATAGCGGTGAGAGCAGGTTTTCGCCCGTTCGTTCGAGTTGTTTCTGGATCGCGTCGAGTCGCTTGCCCCCGGCCGGCGTGACGATGATGGCGCGTTCGCGGCGGTCGGTGGGGTTAGGTTTGCGAGCGACCAATCCGGCCCGCTCGAGGCTGTCGAGCAGTCCGACCATGACGCTGCGGTCGACGCCGAGGCGGCGCGCGACCTCGAGTTGGTTGTTGGCACAACCCGACGCAGCCGCCGCGAGGACGAGATAGCCGCGCATTCCGCCCGGTACGTCCCGCACGGCGGGTTCGGCGGCGCCCTTGTAGGCCCTCAAGACCTTCGCACACAGCCAACCCAGGTCCGCCTTCAACAGTTCTGGCGGCTCGCTGACGGCGACGCTGGCGGATCTTGTCACGGACACGCGAGAATCTTACAACGATTTCTCCTCCTGATCGTCGGTGGCACGTATCACTGTTGACACAGATAGTTGGTAAGACAGATGATCGGTGGCATCCGATGAGCTCCAGCTAACCCGATCGGAGTCACATGACAGTCTGCGAGATCCCCTCGAGCTTTCCGACGCGTGCCGGCCCACTACGGGACAAGCCGACGACCCCGGTCGGCATGCCGCTGCCGTTCTCCGGGTGGACCCTGCGTTGGACGGTGCAACCGAACGGACGGACCTTGATCGAGATCAACGATGACACCGACGACCTCGTCGGATTGGTTACCAGCACGAACTTGCCGATGCTGACAGTCGACGCGGCCTGGCGCGGCAGGGGCCACGATGCCGACGGCACCCGTCGATGGTGGGCCCTGGCTGTCGGACACGCGTCGGCAACCTCCGACGATCCCACCGTGACGTTCACCAGGCGGATCGGAGCGCACGGCCGGGCCTACCGAACCGACGTGGTTCCACAGCGCCTGCACGGGCTATGGATCGCCGCGGTGCCGGGCCTGCACACCACCGTCACCTGTCGCCAAGGCTCGGAGCATCGCATCCGACGCCTCGCCGCGATTCCGAGACTGAACAGTCACGTCTAGGTCACCCACGCTGGGCGCGATCGGGAGCGTCTACGCCGGAGATCTGGTCGACCGAGGGACCGGCTGTGGAGCAAGCACGATGTCGAAGCGGGCTCGGGTCCAGGACGTACCTTGAATCACCCTGCCGTCGGGTGTGGGCTCCTCGCCCGATGATCGGGAAAAGTCGACGATCAGCGAGTCGCGGATGCCGAAGACGCTGTCGGAGCCGAGGTCCTCGCCTGCCACAAACACGTGGGTCGTGACGGTTCGCATGGCCTCGTGGCTGACCATGAAGTGCAGATGCGGCGCTCGCATCGGCGAGCGGTTCGTCGCGGCGAGCAGGCCACCCACCGGGCCGTCGCTCGGGATCGGGTAACGCGTCGGCGTCAGCGCCCAGAATCGGTATCGCCCGTCGTCGTCGGTGTACAGGTGCCCACGGGCGGCGGAGCGCTCGTCGCGATACTGCACGTCGTAGTAGCCATCGTCGTCCGCCTCCCACACCTCGATCCGCGCCCCGCCCAGCGGACGCCCGTCGATGTCACTGACGACGCCCTCGACCCAGCAGGGCTCCCCCGATGCGCCGCCTGAGATGTCCGCTCCCAACTGGACGCGGGTTGAGTTCTCGACGAAGAACGGTCCGACGACTGTGGCTTCGGTGCTGCGCCCGGTCGGGTCATCGTTGACGATGATCGTCTGCATTGACGCACCGAGGACGTCTGACAGCAGGATGAACTCCTGCCGCTTGTCGTCGGTGATGTGTCCAGCATGCGTGAGGAAGGCAATCGCCTGCTCCCACTCTTGCCCGGTCAGCCGGACCTCGCGGATGAGGGCGTGCAGGTGCTCGACCATGGCCGTCAGCACTGTCCGCAATCGTTCGTTGGGCGTGTCGGCGAAGCTGGCGATGACAGCGTCGACAAGTTGCCGTTCGCGCCGGTCTTGCTCGGTGGTATCGGAGTCGCTCACTGGGCTGGTCATGCTGTCCGCTCCGTCCAGGTGAGTCGCGGATCGCTGCCTGACCATGCGGCGTGGAGAAGCTTGGTCAATGCAGCACCGTCAACGGGCCGAGGGTTGGCGGGCGGGACCTCCGCCAGGATCAACATCGCCGCGGCGGGAACGTCGTCGTCCTGGAATCCGACCTCGCGCAGCGCACCCGGCGCACGCAGACTCGTGCGCAGCCGGTCCAGACCGTCGGAGGCGTCGACGTCGCCCAGAGCGGTCGCAATGCGTTCGACTGCGGCCCTCGCGTTGGGGGCATTGAACGCCAGCACGTGCGGCAGCACGACGGCGTGCGTCGCCGCATGCGGAAGGCCGAAGGCGCCACCGAGCACGTGACAGATCTTGTGATGCAGTCCTGAGCCGGCTGACGCGAAGGCGACCGCGGCCAGATAGCAGCCGTACAAGGCAAGCTCGGTTGCCTCGGACTCGCCCGAGACCACGCCCGGAAGCCCGGATCGCAGCGCACGCAGTCCTTCCATGGCGAGCGCTGCGTTTATCGGGTCGGCACGTGGACCCCACATCGAGTCGACACAGTGGGCGACTGCGTTCAGTCCGGACGCGGCAGCGAGCCCGACCGGCAATGCGGCGAGCAACGTGGCGTCGTAGATGACAGTCGTTGGTAACACTCTGGAGTCGATCCCCGTGCGCTTGCGGCCGTGCTCGGTCAGCCCCCACATATCGGTAGCCTCCGAGCCGGCGAACGTCGTCGGAACCGCGACAATCGGCAGCCCGGAGGTGAGAGCAACCGCTTTCGCCAGGCCAGTGGCCGAGCCGCCGCCCAGCGCGATCACGAGGTCGGCGCCGCTGGACATCGCGACGCACCTGGCGTCGTCGGCTACCTCGATCGGCACATGTTCCACGATCTGGCCGTACCGAAGGGCTTCGGCCAACCCGGCGTCCGCGATCAACTTCTGGTGCCGGGCGCTGGCGATGACCAGCGGCGTACGCGAGCCGAGGCGCGCGATCTCGGCGCCAAGGTGTTCGGCCGCTCGGCCTGATCCGAACAGCACACGCTGTCCCTTGGTCTCGTGCTCGAAGACGAGCGCCATGTCAGCCGGCCCGTCCAAGAATGGACGACAACACCGACCTGAGATCGGAGTTCGGGTCGGCGATCATCGTCCGTGTCTTGCTGCGGGCGGCGACGAACTGGTCCGGCCGGACCAGGATCGCCCCGTCGTCGTCGATCTCGCTGGCCCGCGCCCAGTCGCCGAACGGGTCCTCGTAGTCGCATCCCGGTCCGATCGAGACCGCTCTGATCGCTAGACCATCGGCCGCGAGCGCCTCGGTGGCCTTGCGCCACTCGTCGCCGCCGATGCCGGTCAACACCGTGAATTGTCCGTGCCCCACCACATCGAGGCTGGAAACCCGGTGCCGGTCCTGCTCGATCCATACATGCGGCAGGCGCGCGCCTGGACAGGTGGACGGCTGATAGACAAGTTCAGCGTCCTCGTCGAACCGACGCACATCGTCCGGCCCGGCCTGCACCGCGTCGGACACGTAGTGCTGGTTCATCTCAACGCCGTGGGCATCGAACTCGTAGACCTTGAACGCGATGGCCTCGCGCAGCTTCTTCCGGCGCTCCTGGGCCTCGGGCGTATCGACCTTGCGGCTCTCCATGTTCGCCGTCATCACCTCGGGATCGGTCGACTCCAGCAGCCCCAGCGCCCCGAAGATCGGCCCGAACTCGCCGATCGACTTGTTGGCGCGGTCGACGATCTGCTTGCCGATCGGCGCCCGCTCCGGTGTGTAGCTGTCGAGCAGCTTCGGCGACGCCTGTCCCCCGATCACCAGCGCCAGCTTCCACGCCAGGTTGAACGCATCCTGGATCGAGGTGTTGGAGCCGAGCCCGTTGCTCGGCGGATGGCGGTGCACCGCGTCGCCCATGCAGAACACCCGGCCGTTCTGATAGTTCGTGGCGTACATGTGGTTGACGGTCCAAGTCGACCACGAGGTGATGTCGATCGGGAGGTCGTCATCACCGATCAACTGACGCGCCAATTGCTCGCAGATCTCCCGCGTCACCATTGGCGCCGGCTCATTGATGTCGTAGCCCCAGACGATGAGCCATTCGTTCCAGGTGCGGATCATCCGAACCAGACCCATGCCGATGCCTCCGACATTGCTCCCGGGCTGCAGCACCCAATAGAGCACGCTCGGCCGGTGCGCGACGTACTTGGAAAGGTCAGCCTTGAACAGGATGTTGATCGATCCACCGACCCCCATCTTGCCCTCCATTGGCAGCTCGATGTCCGCGGCAACCTTGGAATTGCCGCCGTCGGCGCCGATCAAGTACCTCGCCCGGATCTGGTAGGTCTCGTCGGCCACCCGATCGTGCACCGTCGCGGTCACGCCGGTTTCATCCTGCACCATCGACAGATACTCGGTCGACAGGCGGGCCTTGGTCCCCCGCGCGCAGGCGGCATTGAACAGAATCGGCTCCATGAATGTCTGCGGCAGGTCGACCATCGTCGTCGGACTGGCGATCTTATGGCGCGCCTGGGTAAACGGGTCCGAGCCCCAGCTGCGCATCCGCCCCAACTCCTCGCCGGCAAGCGAGGTGCAGAACACGTTGTTTCCCATGAGCTCGTTCGGTGTCGCGTGCAGCATCGCCTCACCCTCGAGCCCGAGGTCGCGCAGTACTTCCATCGTTCGTTGGTTGGTGATGTGCGCGCGCGGAGTATCGGCCAGCCAGCCGTATCTGGTTACCAGCACATTGTCCACGCCATAGCTCGACAGGAGCGCCGCCGAGGCAGAGCCGGCCGGCCCGCTGCCGACGATCAGGACATCGGTCTCGATCATTTGTGTGCGTCCTTTGGCTTCAGTCGTTGGAGGTCACGCCACACGGGCGCGCAGACCTCAGTCGAGACGGGCGGGACGCTTGCGTTTACCGTCCAGGGGTTCGGTCGGCTCGGCGCTGAGCTGTCTGGCGCGGTCGAGCACCTTGGCGAGCAGACCGACGAGCTGGTTTTGTTCCTTGGCGGTGAGAGCGGACATGGTGCGCCGCTCGATGTTGTGCAGAGCGGGGATGATCTGATCGGCGGTGGCGCGGCCTTCCGGGGTGATCTGGATGAGGACGCTGCGGCGGTCCTCTGGGTTCGGGCTGCGCCGGATCCAGCCGCGGCGCTCGAGCACATCGAGCATCGCGGTCATCGTGGCCGATGAGATGACCATCCGCTCGCTTATCTGTGACGGGGTGAGCGCTTGGCCGCCACCGTCGATGACGGCGAGGGCGTTGAAGACCGTGTGGCTCACGCCCAGGGCGTGTTCGATGCGTTGTCCGAGCTCGCGATTCAGCACGTCGCCGGCGATAAGTACCGCGACATAGGACTCGGTCGACCTGGGATCGGCTTCCGGGAACTCCTCGGCCAAGTCGCAGTCGACGCGAACGATATCGTGCCGGCCGCTCATCGGACGCGATCCGCTTCGCTGCTTGTTGCCGGCTCCGGTGGCAGCCGATCCTCGTGCCACGCTTCGTCGCATCCCTCGTTTTGCTTGGTTCAGACGCTCTGGAAGATCTCGATGCGAGGCGCAGCCGTTACGCCACCCCGCTGCGCGGATGGCAGACTATCTGTCTCCGTATAGCTAGCATGAAGATCACTTAACTCGGAGTCAAGTAGTTCGAACCAGAGATACATTGAACATGGTCAGATCGTCGCAGGTCTTGGTGCGGCCAACGCAGGACGGCTGCTGACGTCTTCCCGATTCCGGTCGTGACGACGTCCTCGCCACGCACCGCAGGCACCCGGGCCGCCCCACGTGTGGGCGACCCGCGGGTACCCGCGCGGTCATCCCACGGCCTGTCCCGTGCCCGCCTAAGTGATCTGAACGGGATCCGCGCCGGCGGCACGTCCGACAACGCCGTCCGGGATCAGTTCGACGAATCTCGAGGCTGCTCGCAGCGCGGCCTGCAGACACACTCCCCAGGTGTGACCTAGGCGCTCCCCGGATTCCGCGGCACGCAACGCCACGACGGCGCCCAACGTCAGGTTGATGGAATCGGGTCCTGAGGCGTAGAAATCAGCGACAGTCCCGTTCGTGAGTTGGCCGATGGCTGAATGCGGCGCGCCCGCCTTGATCAACGCCAGTTGCACGATGGTCTCAGTTGCCGCGGGGGTCTCAGTTGCCGCGGGGCAGGTGTAATAGCGTTCGGTTCGGGAACCAGGCGCGCCAGGCCGACGTCGCGAGCGGTAGTCGGCTCCGCGGTCCCGGACACAGCTGTCCAAGAGGTCAAGCGCCTCAACGATGTCGATCATGGCTTCCTCCAGTCTCGGCGCTTCTGTAAGCCCGAACAATGGCACTCGACGCGCGCTCACCACATCCCCCGACTGGACAGGGTCTGGCGACGGGTTGGGCCTGCCGGGGCAACCCCGGCAAGCCTGGACCGCCACGGTTCGGCGCTGCACGGTCCCGCCGGTGTGCCGTTTCGCCGCTTTCAGCCGGTCCAGGGTGTTTTGGTGAACCTGCCGCCCGTGGCCGCTGCCTCGATCGGGACTCTCGTCTCGTACCCGAGTCGAGCGAGCCCGGAGAGCCAGGGTCGACGTCGTCGGCCTGCCGCTCTCGGTGGGTGCCATCTCGGGGCAATTCGAAGCTGCAAAACCGGTGGGGGCTAGCTGGGCACGGTGAGTACCGCCAGCAGGGTTGGGACGAATACGGCCTGCCGAAAGCATGAATGGCATGCTGATGAGACGCCTGATATTCCCCGGTGTCATCGCGCTTACCGCGAGCGCGGTACTCATGGGTTCCGCGAGCGCCAACACCAGGACGGCGAGCTTCGGGTTCAGCTACGCCTACTCGTACGGCAAACACGGCCTGTCGCAGCCCTACGCCGGCCCGAGCACCACCGCACAGAGCTACGGCACCGGCGTGGCGATCCGAGCCAGCGACATCAGGCAGCAGGTCTACTCCCTGGTGGAGGCGAACCCGAACGTCGGTGTGGGTGGCGTTCGAGGCGCTTTTCCTGCGGCCAGCCGGACGATATCGGCCAGCTCCTCAACTCCGAGCTATCTAGGCCCGTATTACCTGGCGCGACGCACCAGCGACGGAAGAATCGACACCACATTCGGCGCCCACGGCTACGTCAGCAGCTTTGGTAACAGCACAGACAGCAGCTATCAATTCACCAGTCTGTGCATCGATCCCGGCACCGGCAACATCGTCGTTGTCGGAAAGGAAGCCACGTCCACCGGTCAGGTGGGAG
The DNA here is from genome assembly GCA_025965875.1 of Pseudonocardiales bacterium. Classification (GTDB taxonomy): domain Bacteria; phylum Actinomycetota; class Actinomycetes; order Mycobacteriales; family Jatrophihabitantaceae; genus QHCC01. Next base: position 6,956 of record JAOPWD010000451.1, on the reverse strand, counting down.
TAGTCGAACGCCTCCTGCCGCCGGCCAGAGGCTCCGGCACCGCGAGCCTGGACCTGACCTTCAATCGCACTGGCGCCGCACCGGGAGTAGTCACCATCGCCACGCCGAACGGCCACAACTCCCCCACGCTGTACGGCTGTTCCGTGGTCGACGAGGGCGCGGGACATAGTGGTGCGATCCTCGTGGGCGGCGTGGACGACGCCGCGTCGTCCTCCCTGGTCCTGGCGGCGAAGCTCAGCAGTTCGGGCGGCTACGACACCATCTTCGGCAGCAACGGTGTGGTCGAATATCCGGTGCAGAGCGTGGACGGTTCCGGCCCGTCCGCGGAAATCACGAACATCAGCCTCAGCGGCGCACACTCCGACTTCCCGGACGTGATCCTTTCCGGGTTCTCGTTCACCAAGGGCACCAAGGCGGGTTCGTCGGCGAAGGCGACAGCGCTCACGGTGGCCGTCAAGGATCGCACCGGCGCTTTGGACACCAACTTCAACGGCACCGGCGAGCTGATCAACCCCAATTACGGCGAGGCGGTGTTGGCCCGCGTCAAGAGCCGGCACGTCGGCCGGAATCGCGGCGCTGCTACCGATCTGTACATCGTGTACGGAACTGTCGGCACCGATGCCGCGGCCTTAGTGGACTACCCCATTCACCGGGGAATCCCGAACACCGCCGATTCCACGACGACCCGGGCGGGCACCTTCACTGTCCCTCACGATTTCGCCTCCATGCAGGGATACACCGTCAACTCCCGCGGGCGGATCGTCGTCAGCGGCGACACCAGTGCCAATGCGGAGATGCTGACCGAGATCCGTGGCTCCAGCGCACTCGGCTACTGACGCTGAGAGTGAGTTGGGGAGTGTGTGAAGTGAGCCGTGACGCGCTCACCCGCCTCCTGGAGGAGCAGGCTGCGCTGCGCCGGGTTGCCACGTTGGTCGCCCGCGGAATCGATCCGGTCGAGATCTTCTCGGCGGTCGCGGACGAAGTCCGCCGACTGCTTGGCGCGGACAACGCCGGCGTCGGCCGCTTCGAAGCGGATGGGTCCGCGGCCGTGGTCGTCGCCGGTGTCGGGGAGGACTCGGCCGAGTTGATGGTCGGGAGGCGGCTGCAACTCGTCGACTACCTTGCCCCGGCGATGGTGTGGCGGACCGGTCGCGCCGCCCAGGTCGACGAGGACCAGTGGAGCAACGTGTCGGACCCGGTCGCCGACGGCCTACGCGTGTTGGGCATCCGGTCGATGATGGCGAGCCCGATCATCGTCGAAGGCCGCCTGTGGGGCGTGGTGACCGTGATGACGAGGCGAGGGCCGTTTCCTGCCAGCACCGCCGACCGCATGGCGGATTTCACGGAGCTCGCCGCGACCGCCATCGCCAACGCCCAGGCCCACCAGGAACTGCACGAACTCGCGGACACCCAAGCGGCACTGCGGCGCCTGGCCATGCTGGTCGCGGGGGGCGAATCGCCCGAGGCTGTGTTCGCGGCGGCGACCAAGGAAGCTCTGCGGCGTTTCGGTATCGGCACCGCCAGGATGATCCGCTTCGAGCTTGACGGAACTGCGACGCTCGTGGCCAACGAGGGCAGCACCACCCCCGACGTGCGAGTCGGAGAACGCTGGGAGGGCTATCCGCCGGACGGGCTGACAGCGACCGTCTGGCGTACCGGCCAGGCCGCTCGGGTCGATGACTACCAGCGCATTCCGGGCGGCGAGGCGACACTCCGCGAGGGGATCCGGTCCGCGGCCGCCGTGCCGATCCACGTCAATGGCCGGCTGTGGGGAATGATCGCCGTCGGACCAGGGCCACTGCCGCCCGACCTCGAGCATCGGATGTCGGAGTTCACCGAACTGGTCGCCACCGCGGTCGCGAACGCGCAGACCCGGGCCGAGCTCATTACCTCCCGCGCACGGATCGTCGCGGCATCGGATGACGCCCGGCGCCGGATCGAGCGGGACCTGCACGACGGGACCCAGCAGCGCCTCGTCTCGCTCGGCCTCAAGCTTCGCCTCGCGCAGTCCATGGTGCCTGCCTGGCTGCCCGATCTCGAGACGGAGATCGACGGGGTCGCGGACGAGCTCACCGGAGTTGTCGAGGATCTGCGCGAGATCGCCCGTGGTATCCACCCGGCGATCCTGTCCGAAGGCGGGCTGGGGCCGGCCCTGCGGACGCTCGCCCGCCGGGCCGCGATCGCGGTCGATCTCGATGTTGCCACGATTGCGCGGTTCCCGGAGCCGATCGAGGTGGCGGCGTACTACGTCGTCTCTGAGGCGGTCACGAACGCGACGAAGCACGCGCATGCGTCGGTAGCGCGCGTCACCGTCGAGGAGCGAAACGGCAGCCTGCGCCTCTCGATTCGCGACGACGGCGTGGGCAGCGCCGATCCCGCCCGCGGCTCGGGTCTGATCGGCCTGCACGACCGGGCCGAGGCCCTGGGTGGATCGGTCGCTGTCAACAGCCCTCCTGGGGAGGGGACGCAGATCCTGGTGCAGCTCCCGCTTGTGCTCCGCTGACGGCACCCGCGCCCACCGGACGTGAGGGTCGGCGATCGCTCAGGCCCGTGCGGGCTCGCCAAGGATCGTGGCGACGACCGCTGAGAAGTCGAGGTCGGCCGCGCCCTGGTCGGCCGCCTCATCCAGCCATCGACGGACCGCGTCGGCGGTCCTGAGGTCGACGCTTGCCTGGTCGGCGGCGTCGACAGCGAGACGCATGTCCTTGGCCGCTAGCGACAGCTTGAAGCTCGGCGGGTAGTGCCCGGTCTCCAGGTTCGTCCGCTTGGCCCGCTCCGTGGTCCCGACCGGCGACTCCGCGAGCACGTCGAGCATCGACGTCTGATCGAGCCCGAGCGCGCGGCCGAGGGCGAGCGCCTCGCCCACCACCACCATGGACGCGGCCAGCGTGGTGTTGACCATGAGCTTCATCGCGGCGCCGGCCCCGGCGCTGCCGACATGGTGAACGTCGCCGAAGACCTCGAGCACGGGCTGAACCTGTTCGAACTGGTCGTCCGTGGCCCCGACGTAGATGTGGAGGCGGCCGTCGGTTGCCTCCGCGATGCTGCCTCGGACGGGAGCGTCGACCGCCGCCACGCCGCTGGGCAGGCGGGCGGCAGCGGACCGGAACGCATCCGGTCCCACCGTTGACATGTCGATCAGCGTCTGGCCGGCTGACAGCGCGGGGCCGAGCCCGTCAGCCCCGAACAGGACCTCGCCGAGCGCAAAGGGGGTGGCGAGCATAGTGATGACGAACTCGACGCCGACGGCTGCCTCTGCTGGCGACTTGGCCACGCTGGCTCCCGCGTCGGCCAACAGTGCGGTTCGTTGCGCGGTGCGGTTCCACACGGTGACGTCGTGGCCGGCGTTCAGCAGTCGGCCGGCCATGGGGGTCCCCATGTTGCCAAGGCCGAGGAAGGCGATCTTCGACATCGCTGGTCACATCCATTCAGTCGCGGGCTCAAGATGGGTCTCGTCTACGGTCCCGCTCCGGGCGCCCCGTGTCGCCCCTGCCACCTGGAAGTCCAGATTCCGGTTCGCTGCATCTGGTGCTCGCCGTGGTCTGCGTCGCACAGTTCATGGTGGTGCGACCCCGGCGCCGGATCGTCAGTTCGCCGGGCGGATGACCTGAGGGTCGTCCGCGCGTGTTTCGGCAGCGACCCGGTTGGCCGGCCGGTGTGGTGGGATCGGCTCCAATTCCCAGCGTCGAGGTCCACTCCACAACGCCGGCGGGGCATCGATCATGCGGGCCAGCGCGTACGCGACAGACTCGTAGTTGACCCGCCACCCGCGAAAATGTGGCCACGCCTGCTCGGCAGTTACTTCGACCGGGTAGCCGTCTGATCGCAGCAGTCGAACGGCTTGGGCGAAGTCTTCGAAGGTCAAGTCAATCTCTGAGTCAGGGTCGGCATCTTCAACCACAGCCAACGATGTCGCTTGCGCGATCTGGTTCAGACACGAGAACCCCATCCGCAGCAGCTGGCGCGCTCGCAGCGCAGGAACGATGGATGGGCTCAGCGACAGCTGCAGCGCCGCGGCGTCCATCACGCACAGCAGCGAGATGAGCCAATTGACCTCGGCTCGCGGCGAACGCAGCCAACACAGAGTCAGGTGTGTGCTGTGGGACTCGGCAACATCGGCCGCCCAGCGTTCCCAGATTCGGTACAGCTCACCCATGTCGGCGGTCTTGTCGAGCGCCGGGAGACCGTATCTGGTTCTGGCTAGCAGTTCGGGTCCCCAGGCCGGCGCGCCGGCGCGCGACACAAGGAGCGTGACCTCGGCTTCCCGCCTGTTGAACGCGGCGTACAGCGTCGGCAGGTACCCGATCTGCAGGGCCACCACGACGAGGCCCGAGAACGCCGCGACGTACGCGATCGCGGTACCCGCCACCTGCTGCTGAGGCAGGGCGTAACCGAGTGTGAACAGCGCCGAGCCAGCCTCTTTGAACGATGGGCCGGTCTGCCCCTGCACGAACGGCAGCAGCATCAGGCTGAAGGACAACACGAATAGCGCGACCCATATCGCAAGCCGGACGAACAGAGACATCGGCGCCTGCCAGGCCAGGACACGGTCGCGCGCCCGATAGCTGCGCAGCGGGCGGCTGATGATCGAGAAGAGCCGCCCGGTCCCCAGGCCGGAATACCTCGAGATCCGGCTCTTGATCGGGCGTGGCACGATCAGCGTCCCGATCACGCTCAGCCAGGTCGACAGCACGAGAACGAGGCCGAGCGCGAACGCAAGCCACATCACCGAAGTATCGAGCCGAACGGTCCCGCCGGGCATCCCCGAACCTGCTAGCGCCTGAGGCATCGCCAAGCCGCCAGACGGCTAGCTGGTGCTAGCTGGGCACAATGGGTACGGGCAGCAGGGTTGGAGCGAGATGCGAACTGACGGGAGCATGGTTGTCATGGATTGGTTGAGGCCGTGGCGGTCTGTCGTTCCTGGCCGCGATGAGCCGGGGCGCCTCTCGAAAGCCCGTGCTTTGGAGTCCGGTTCGCCGTGCAGATGGTGCCGGCGGCGGTTGCACGAGATTCGCCAGACGATCCGGTGCTTGAACTGCGATTACCTGGTCAGCTCGGACTGACCAGCCGCCGGGCGTTCGTCGCCCGAAGCGCGTGTCGACCCAGCTAGACGGCTACGAGATCAACTAGCGGCCACCTGAGTCACCCGCGGTGTAGCGACCGGCGCAGGAGGGGCGCGGAACAGGGTTCCGCGCAGGCTGCCTTGCGCGGTCTTCAGCGCGACGGTGATCCAGGCGGCGACGAGGCCGAGGTAGAACAGCACGGCTGCGACGCGGAAGAGGTCCGATCCAGTGTGCAGCGCGAGCTCGGAGGTGCCCGTGACGCAGGTGCCGACGGGAAAGGTGAACGACCACCAGGTCAGCGAGAACGGCAGGTGGTCGCGGGCGGTACGGATCGTGATGGCGCCGGCGATCGCACCCCATAGCAGGGCGAAGCCCCAGACCGGCACGCCGTAGACGACGCCGAAGGCCTGCAGCGCGCCCGAGTACGGGGCGGGCAGGGCTTGATGGGCGGCGCTGCCGAGCAGGTTGGCCGCGGTGATCGACTGCCCCAGCGGTCCGAGCACGATCCAGAGGGTCGGCACCATCGCGGCGTCACCGGTCTTGTAGACGGCCAGGCGGAACCAGATGAGGGTGATGATCACGATCGAGGCGAGCAACGTCAGCCCGAACATCGCATAACAGGACAGCAGCAACGCAAGCCGGGCCTGCCCGGGGGGCGCGTACGGGATCAGCAGGGCGCCCGTCGAGGCCGACACCATCGGTGGCACGACCGGCATCAGCCAACCGCCGAACGCGCTCTCTGGTCTGACGACGTGGCGGGTGAACATGAAGAACGGCACTACCGCGGCGGCGGCCAGGCCGGTCGCGGTGCCGGCGAACCACAAGACCCAGTCGACGTCCACGGCAACCCGCAGGCCCAGGACGTCACGGCCGAGCAGGATCGTCCCGGCGCCGACGGTCAGCAGGGCCATGGGCGGCGCGCCATAGAAGTGCGCCATCACCGGGTTGAGCAGGTTGCGTCGTGCAGCACCGGGGTCGCGCACCCAATAGACGACGGTCGCCGCGGTGAGGGCGACCACCAGGAGGGCGGCAAGCGCCCAGACCACGAGAGCGCCAGTGTGCAGGCCGCGCGGCTGCCACGGCAGTGACGCGGCTGCGACCGCCACGATGCCGGTGCCCATGATCGACGCATACCAGTTCGGCGTCAGGTTGGAGAACACCTGCGACGGGCGCTGCAGATCCCGCAACAAACCGGCGTGAGCCACGCGGTGGGATTCTTGCCCTTGCCGGACCACGCCGATGGTCGACGACTCAGCTCGCGACGCCGGCCTCATCGTGGCTGCCTCAAGTGCGCCATGTCGGCTGGAACGGGGTCGTCCGGCAGGTAGACGAGGGGTGGCTCGCCGTCGGCGAGGGCCGCAGTGGCGTCAATGAGCCCCAGGCGGTCGCGCACCCGCGAGAGAAAGTTGGTCGGCTTCAGCCGGACCAGACGAGCACGTTTCGGGCCCGCGTACACCCGGATCCAGTCACCGGGGTCGAGCACGCCGCGCAGTTGGCCGTCCACGCTGACTGCGACCCGCCCGGAACGTTCCAGCACGCGGACGCTGACCGCTTCGTCCGCGGCAAGCACGAGGCTGCGGTTGAACACCATGTGTGCCGCGACCGGAGTGAAGACCAGTGCGTCGAGCTGCGGGGACAGCACCGGGCCGCCGGCGGAGAAACTGTATGCAGTGGACCCAGTCGGTGTGGCCACGATGACCGCGTCCGCGGAGTAAGAGGCGAACAAACGGCCCGATACGTAGATGGCCAGACTGGCCTGACGATCGCGGGCCAGCTTTTCGACGACAACGTCATTCTCCGCGATTATGTCCAACGGGACGCCCCAGCCCACCTCGTCCGCCAGACCGTGCCGCACGGTCGGCGGCGGCAATGCCGGCCCGCGCCCATACTTCA
>JAOPWD010000444.1 GCA_025965875.1 Pseudonocardiales bacterium | reverse complement strand
CGGCCCGGCGCTCGTCCGCGCCGCCTGCGCGCACGCGGAGCAGCGCGGGGTGCTGCGATTCGAGGCGACGGTTCAGGCCGCCAACGAGGCGCTGTTCCGGCGCCTGGGCTGGCAGCGGCTGCGCGCCACCGAGGTGTCCGGCGCCCCGCACGTGCTGATGCGCTGGCCGATCGAGCGGTTCGGCGCGCAGGCCCGGGCCACCAAGGCGCCGCTCGGGACGCTGCTCGCCGGGCTGCACCTGGGCGGTCCGGGCTACGTCGGCGATGACGGCGTGCCGATCCCGGGTAGCGACCTGATCGCCGCGTGCGACGCCATCGTCCCGTCGCTGGTCGAGCGTGAGCCGGAATGGGCCGGCTGGTGCGGGGTGCTCGTCAACGTCAACGACCTCGCCGCGATGGGCGCCGAACCGGTGGCGCTACTCGACGCGGTGGCCGCGCGCGACGCCTCGTTCGCGGCGCGGATCATCTCGGGCCTGCGCGCGGCGAGTGCGGCCTACGACGTGCCCGTGCTCGGCGGGCACACCCAGTTCGGCGTGCCCGCAGCACTGACGGTCACCGCGCTGGGGCGCACCCAGCGGCCCGTCCCGGCGGGCGGCGGGCGACCCGGTCACGCCATCACCTTCACCGCTGACCTCGGCGGCGCGTGGCGGCGCGGCCACACCGGTCGGCAATGGGACTCCACCACCACCCGATCCCGCGACGAACTGCGGGCCATGACGCGCTTCGTCGCGGACTCGGCACCCGCGGCGGCCAAGGACGTCAGCATGGCGGGCACCGTCGGCACGCTCGGCATGCTCGCCGAGGCCAGCGGGTGTGGTGCCGTGCTCGACGTAGCCGCCATCCCGACACCCGCAGCGGCCACTACTGCTGACTGGTTGAGCTGCTTCCCCGGCTTCGCCATGCTCACCGCCGATGTGGCCGGCCGGCCGGTGCGCACCCCTGACCCTGCCACCAGCGCACGCTGCGGCGAGCTGGTCGCCGGATCCGGTGTGGTCCTGCGCTGGCCCGACGGCGAGCTGACGCCGGCGATCGGCGGCGCCGTCACCGGACTCGGCGCGGCCTGATCCCAAGGAGAGCCACCATGTTCATCACCGTTGCAGCTGTCGCGGCCAACTTCGGACGCGACCTCGACGATGCGTTCGCCCGGATCGAGACACTCCTCGACGATGCCCGAGCCGGCGGCGCCGACCTCGTCGTACTTCCCGAAGCCACCCTCGGCGGCTACCTGTCGACGCTTGAGGGCGACCCGGCCTCGCTGCCTCCCGCGCTCGAATTGGACGGGCCCGAAGTCAAGCGGCTCGCGGCCCTGGCCGGGGATCTCGTCGTCACTGCAGGCATCTGCGAGGCGGGCAGTGCGAGTCGCTACAACACCGCGATCGCCGTCACCGGCGACGGGCTGCTCGGCGTTCATCGCAAGGTGCACCAACCACTCGGCGAGGGCGCCTCCTACTCAGCCGGTGAGACCTTCGAAGCCTTCGATTCGCCGGTCGGGCGCATCGGCATGATGATCTGCTACGACAAGGCCTTCCCGGAGTCCGCGCGTGCGCTGGCGCTGGACGGCGCCGACATCATCTGCTGCATGTCGGCCTGGCCCGCCGCCCGCACCAACCCGACCCCGAACCTGGCCGAGGACCGGTGGACCCGCCGGTTCGACCTGTACGACCGAGCCCGCGCGTTGGAGAACCAGGTCCTGTGGGTCTCGGCGAACCAGTCCGGCACGTTCGGCTCGCTGCGGTTCGTGGCCAGCGCCAAGGTCGTCGACTCTGGCGGCGAGGTGCTCGCGAGCACCGGCACCGGGCCGGGCCTGGCGATCGCGGGAGTCGACCTCGAGGCGATGCTCAGCGCCGCGCGCGGTGGCATGTTCCACCTGCGCGACCGGCGCCCCGATGCCTACCTGGCTGAGGCGGGCGCGTGATGGAGCACGTCAGCGTGGCCATCGTGGGCGGCGGGCAGGCGGGGCTGTCGGTGAGTTGGCACCTGCGGCGGGTGGGCATTGACCACGTCGTCCTCGAGCGCGACACCGTGATGCATGCGTGGCGCGACGCCCGGTGGGACTCGTTCTGCCTGGTCACCCCGAACTGGCAGTGCCGGCTGCCCGGCTACCCGTACGAAGGCGCCGACCCGGACGGCTTCATGGTCGCTTCGCAACTCAATGCGTGGCTGGCCGGCTACGTCGCGAGCTTCGACCCGCCGGTGCGCGAGCACACGGCGGTGACGTCGGTGCGCGCGATCGAGAACGGCGTGGGTTTCGAGGTGCAGACGTCGGCCGGCCCGATCCACGCCGACCAGGTAGTCGTCGCGACCGGCGGCTACCACGACCCGGCGATCCCCCGGCTGGCCGAGCGGCTGCCGGCGGCGGTGACCCAGGTGCACTCCTCGTCCTACAAGAGTCCGGGGCGACTCCCGGCTGGCCCGGTGCTCGTGGTCGGCACTGGGCAGTCCGGCGCCCAGATCGCCGAGGACCTGTTGCTGGCGGGGCGGCAGGTGCATCTCGCCGTGGGCTCCGCGCCGCGCTTCGCCCGTCGCTACCGGGGCCGCGACGTCATCGCCTGGCTGCACGACACCGGCCACTACGCCAAGCCGGTCACCGACAAGCCGGTGGCGGAGCGTCACCAGGACAAGACGAACCACTACGTCACCGGGCGCGACGGCGGACGTGACATCGACCTGCGCGAGTTCGCCCGGCAGGGCGTGACACTGCACGGGCACCTGTCCCACGTCGTGGACGGCGAGATCGTCTTCGCCGGCGACCTCGAGCGCAGCCTGGACGCCGCCGACGAGGTCTACAACGGCATCAACGAGACGATCGACAAGTGGATCGCCGACAACGGCATCGAAGCGGGCGAGCCCAGCCGGTATGAGCCGGTGTGGCGGCCGACCGGGTACCGCGGCTCCCGACTTCCCGCCGCCGGCCTCGCCGCCGTCGTCTGGGCGACCGGCTTTCGCCGCGACTACCGCTGGTTGCATGCCGCCGTGTTCGACGGCGCCGGACATCCCCAGCACGTCCGCGGGGTAACGCCGGTCGACGGCCTGTACTTCGTCGGTCTGCCGTGGCTGCACACCTGGGGGTCGGGGCGGTTCGCCGGAGTGGCGCTGGACGCCGAGTACATCGCCGAACACGCGAGCTACCGGGCGGCCCGGCCCGCGCTGGTCTCGACAGTCGCGTCCTGATGATGGCGCCGCTGCGGATCGCGGCCGCGTCCGCGCATTTCGGTCGCGACCTGCCCCGCTCGCTCGAGCGGATCAGCATGATCATCGACGCGGCGCGCAAGGTCGGTACCGGCCTGCTGGTGCTGCCGGACGCGGCACTGGGCGGCTACCTCGCCGACCTGCGCTCCCCGGACCCCGACGCGCTGCCGCCGGCGATCGGGCCGGACGCGCGCGAGATCCGGCGCATCGTCGCAATGGCGGCCGAGATGGTGGTCTGCGTCGGCTACACCGAGAAGTCCGGCGGACGTCGCTGGAACTCGGCCATCTGCGTGAACGGCGACGGCGTGCTCGGGCGCTACCGCAAGGTGCACCAGCCGCCGGGTGAGGCGCTGGTGTACGGGGCGGGCGACTCGCTGGCCGCGTTCGACACTCCGGTCGGGCGAATCGGGATGCTCATCGACTACGACAAGACGTTCCCGGAGGCCGCGCGGACGCTGGCCCTGGACGACGCGCGGATCATCGCCTGCCTGTGCGCGTGGCCGGCCAGCGTCACCCAGCGGGCCGCCCGGCTGACCCAGGACCGCCAGTCACGCCTGTTCGACCTCTACGACTGTGCGCGGGCGGCCGAGAACCAGGTCGTCTGGGTCTCGGCCAACCAGACCGGGACGATGGGCGGGCTGCGGTTCCTGGGCCAGTCCAAGGTGGTCGGGCCGGGCGGCGACGTGCTGGCCCGGACCTGGGCCAAGGCCGGTCTGGCGGTGGCCGAAGTCGATGTCGACGCGGTCATCGAGCGGGCGCGGTTGGTGCTGCACCATCTGGAGGAGCGCCGCCCGGAGCTCTACGCCGGCAAGGGCGACCTCCCCGCGTGAGGATCGCTCAGCTCACGTACTCGACGCGCCCCCGCGGCGGCGTCGTGCACACGCTCGCGTTGGCCGAGGCGCTGGCGGCAGAGGGCCACACCGTCGACGTGTGGAGTCTGGCGCGCGGCGGCGACGACGCCTTCTTCCGTCCGGTCGACCCGTCGGTGGGCGTGCGGCTGGTGCCGTTCACCGACGTCGAAGGCGAGACCGTCGGTCAACGCATCGTCCGCTCGATCGCGCTGCTCGGTGCGGCGTTCGACGCGGGCGATTACGACGTCGTGCACGCGCAGGATTGCATCAGCGCCAACGCGGTGCCGCGCTGCGTGCGCACGATCCACCACCTCGACACGTTCACCACGCCCGAGTTGGTGCGCTGTCACGAGCGGGCGATCGTGCGTCCGTACGCCCATGTCTGCGTGTCGACGGCGGTGGCGCGGGAGGTCGAGGCGGGCTGGGGCATCCGGCCGGTCGTCATCCCGAACGGGGTGGACGCCGCGCGGTTCGGCGCTGCTGCCTCGGCTGATCCGGACGCGCGCCGCGACCGGCGGGCGTGGGGCGAGCGGCTCGGACGCTACGTCCTCGCCGTCGGCGGCATCGAGCCGCGCAAGGGGACGGCAGAGCTGGTCGAGGCGATGGCGGTGGTGCGGCGCAGCCGCCCGGACCTGACCCTGGTCGTCGCCGGCGGTGACACCCTGTTCGACTATCGGGGCTACCGCGCCGACGTCATGCGCCGCGCCGCCCGACGTGGCGTCGAGCCCGTGGTGCTGGGGCCGGTCGATCACGCGCAGGTTCCGGCCTTGATGGCCCAGGCCGACGTGTTCGCGTTCCCGTCCGTCAAGGAGGGCTTCGGCCTGGCGGCGATGGAGGCGATGGCCGCCGCGACGCCGGTGGTGATGAACGACCTGCCGGTGCTGCGGGAGGTGTTCGGCGCGGCCGCGGTGTTCGCCGCGGATCCCGCTCAGCTGGGGGCCGCGATCGTCGACGCAGCGGCCGAACGGGATCCGGTGCGGATCAAGGCCGGGCGTGAACTGGCGCTGCGGCACAGTTGGCGTTCGGCCGCGCAGGCTCACACGGAGTTCTACCGCTCGCTCGCCGCCTGACGTCGCCGGGGCGCCGCGACGGGCTCAGCCAAGCAGGATGAGGCGCAGTTCGCCCGCGCCCGCCGGTGTCGTGCGGATCGGGACCCCCCAGTCCTGGCGACTGAGGTAGCAGGCCGGGTGTTCGACGGCGGGGTCGTCGTCGCAGGACGCGGCCTGGGCGGTCACGTGCAGCACGCCGTCGGGGATGTCATCGGCGAGGACGAGGTGGCGGGTGAGCTCAGCGGATTCGCCGGCGCCTTGGCGCAACAGTTCAGGCGGTGACGCGCTGACGGTGAGCCGCGTCGACGGGCCGTAGCGCTCGTCGAGCTTGCGGCCGGCGGGCGCGGTGAACGCGACGTCGAGGACGACCGGGCCGGCGGCCAGCTCGGTCACGGGTCGCTGGGTACGCAGGGACTCGCCCGCCACCAGTGCCGCCCGCGGTACCGCCCGCACCAATCGGTGTGCCGCCGACTCGACGACCACGAGCTCGCCGTCGACGAGCACGGCACCGGAGGGTTCGGCCAAATCAGCCGCCAGCGTCGACACCGAATCGGTCACCGGGTCGTAGCTGCGGACGGCGCCGTTGTAGGTGTCGAGCACCGCCACCGAACCATCCGGCAGGACGGTGACCCCGAGCGGGTGCTGCAGCCGTGCGGTGGCCGCTGGCCCGTCGACGTGGCCGAAGTCGAACAGTCCCTCGCCGACCACCGTGTGCAGCGTGCCGTCCAGGGTGAGGTAGCGCAGTGCCGACGTCTCGGAGTCGGCGAACCAGACCTGGTCACCGTCGACCGCCAGCCCGGACGGCTGGGCCAGCCAGCCGTCGAGCGCTGGGCCGTCGCGCAGCCCTTCGACGGTCGTGCCGGCCAGCACCTCGGTCGCCCCGGTAGCCGGGTCGACGGACAGCAGCAGGTGCACGCCGGCGGCGGCGACCACCAGCCGGCCCAGCGCCGGCCACCAGGCCACGTCCCACGGCGAGAGGACAGCGGGCACGGGACCGGTGATCGTGCTGACGCCGTCGAGTGCAGCGGGCAGGTCGAGCGTGGCCACGACGGCACCGTCGGCCAGTCGAACGCCGCGCAGCACGTGGTTGGCGGTGTCGGCCACGACGACGTCGAACGGCACCAACCCCGGCGGCAGTAGCGCCAGCCCGTTCGGCTCGGCGAAGTCGGCTTGCTCAGCCATACCATCGCGACGGCCGCGAGTACCGGACCCGATGCGGCGCAGAACTGTCTCGCCGTCCAGGGCGAGTTCGACGAGCTGGTGGTGCCCGGCGTCAGCGACGAGCAGCGAATCGGCAATGGGGGTCCCCCCGGCAGTGGGACTGGGGGTCCCCCCGCCAACGGAGGCGTAGCCGGCGGGGGAGTAGCCGCCGGGGGAGCGGCCGGTGCGCGCCGCAGGCAGCAGCACCGCCTTGGCCGGGAAGCGCAGCGTCGAGGGCCGTGGCTGCGGCGTCACGTACGGGCCGTCGCCGCGGTTCAGCGTGCCGCGGGCCTCATGGGTGGCAGCCACGGTGGCGATGGTCGCGTCCAGCGCGCTGACCTGCCCGTCGCCGGCGGCCTGCGCCACGACGGATCCCTCGGGGTCGATCAGGACGAGCGTGGGCCAGGCCCGCACCGCGTACTGCTGCCAGAGCCGCATTTCGGGATCGTTCAGGACCGGATGGTGCACCTCATAGCGCTCCACTGCGGCGCCGACAGCG
>JAOPWD010000442.1 GCA_025965875.1 Pseudonocardiales bacterium | reverse complement strand
GAAGCGGCGCACGGCCCACGGTCAGCGGACGCCCCCCGCACGGCGTGTCGCTGCGCCTGCGCCCGCTCCGGTTCCGCGTAGGTCCGCGGCGCGGCCGGTGCCTGTGCCCGTTCCGGCTTCGCGCAAGTCCGCGGCCCGCCGGCCTGGCGCCGCGCCCCCGCCGCTACGCGCGACGGGAACCGACGGGATGCCCCGGAGGCCACGGTGAGCGCGCCCGCCACGCCCCGAGTGCTGGTGGCCGGTGGACACTCCGCCGGACACATCGAGCCCGCAATGAACTTCGCCGATGCCTTGCGCCGCCTCGACAACACGGCCGAGATCACTGCACTCGGCACCGAACGTGGCTTGGACACCACACTGATCCCCGCCCGTGGCTATCCGCTCGAACTCATCCCGCCGGTCCCGCTGCCGCGTCGGCTCAACCGCGCGCTGCTCGCCGTGCCGTCCCGACTGGGGGCGTCGGTCAGTGCGGCGGGGGAGGTCCTCGACCGCGTGCGGGCAGAGGCCGTGGTCGGCTTCGGTGGGTACGTCGCGATGCCGGCTTACATCGCGGCCAAACGACGGCGGATTCCGATCGTCATCCATGAGGCCAACGCGCGTCCGGGCGTCGCCAACCGAGTTGCGGCCCGGATGACCACGCACGTGTTCACGGCGTCGGCAGCGGTGCACCTGCAGCACGCGACGCCGATCGGCATCCCGCTGCGCCCAGCGATCGCGAACCTTGACCGGACGGCGTTGCGAACCGAGGCGCGCGAACGCTTCGGATTGCGTCCTGACGGACCGGTGTTGATGGTCACCGGCGGGTCGCAGGGTGCCCGGATGATCAACTGGGCGGCGTCGGGGGCGGCCGACCTGCTGCGCACGGCCGGAGTGCAGGTGCTGCACATCATCGGCCCGCAGAACGTGCTCGAGGTTGCGGACATGCCGGGCGCGGTGCCCTATGTCGTCGTGCCCTACGTCGACGACATGCAGTACGCGTACGCGGCGGCTGACTTCGTCCTGTGCCGAGCCGGCGCGATGACCTGCGCCGAACTCAGTGCGGTCGGTCTGCCCGCGGTGTATGTCCCGCTGCCGCTGCGCGGCGGGGAGCAGCGATTCAATGCCGAGCCGATCGTGGCAGCCGGCGGCGGACTACTCGTCGACAACGACGACCTGAGCCCCACCTGGATCGCGGAAAACCTGGTGCCACGCATCACCGACGAGGACACGGTCGCGGCGATGTCACGCGCGGCAGCGCATGCTGGATCGCGCGACGCCGACGTCGTCCTGGCCAAGCACGTCCTCAATGTGATTGCCGAGTACCGCCGCTTCGCCGGGGGCGATCATGGTTCCAGCGCAAGGAGGCAGCAGTGACCGACCGTCCCACCCACGACGCCGCCGAGGGCCGCCCGCACGATTGGAGCGCCCCGGGTGCGGCTCTCGTGCGCAGCGCGCCGACCGACGTCGTCCCGGCGCTGGCCGACCTGGGGCGGGTGCACATCATGGGTATCGCCGGCGCGGGCATGAGCGCACTGGCCCGGATCCTGCTCGCCCGCGGCATCGAGGTCAGCGGCTGCGAAGCACGCGACTCGCTCACGGTCACCGCGTTGCGAGCCGTCGGCGCGAACGTGCAGATCGGCCATTCGGTCGAGCATCTGGCCGACGTCGACACGTTCGTCTACACGACCGCGATCTCCCCGAAGCATGAGGAGTTCGCCGCCGCGCGGGCCAGTGGCATGCCGGTGTTGCGCCGGGCCGCGGCCTTGGCGGCGGCGCTCGAGGACCGCCGGTGCATCGCCATCTCGGGAACGCACGGCAAGACCTCGACCACGTCGTTGCTGACCGTGGGCGCGCAAGCCTGCGGCGTCGATCCGTCCTTCGCGATCGGCGGAAACCTTTACGAAACCGGTAAGAACGCGCATCTCGGAACAGGCGAACTCGCCATCGTCGAGGCCGACGAGAGCGACGGCTCGTTCCTGCTCACCCGGCCCTCGGCCGCGATCATCACCAACGTCGAGGCAGATCACCTGGAGAACCACGGCGACCTGGCCGGGATCTTCCGAGCCTTCGAGCAGTTCGTCGACCGCATCGACCACAACGGCCTGTTGCTGACCTGCGCCGACGACGCCGGCGCGCGCCAGGTCGCCGACTATGCGCGGCAGTCCGGCCGGCGGGTGCTCAGTTACGGCGAAAGCAGCGACGCCGACATCCGCGTCAGCGATATCGTCGCGCTGGCCGACGGGGTCGAGTTCCGGATCGAGGGCCGCGGGCTGGACGCGCGGCAGGTGCACGTCGGTGCCTTCATCGGCCGGCACATGGCGCTCAACGCCGCCGCTGCGTTGGCGATGGCCAGCGAGCTGGACCTGGACATCGACACCGTCATCGGGGCGTGGGCGCGCTTCGGTGGCGTACGCCGGCGCTTCGAGTCCCACGGCGAGGCGGGGGGCGTCCGGGTCTATGACGACTATGCCCACCACCCCACGGAGGTCGCCGCGGAGTTGACCGCGGCCAGGGGGGTGCTCGCCCCGGGCGGGCGGTTGATCGCGGTCTTCCAACCGGGCACCTACAGCCGCACCCAGACCTTCGCAACGGAGTTCGCACAGGCCCTGGCCATCGCCGACATCGTTGTGGTGATGGACATCTTCCCGGCCCGCGAGGAGCCGATCCCGGGTGTCACCGGGGCCACGATCAGCGACTTGATCCCGCTGCCACCCGAGCAGGTCATCTATGAACCGCGTTACTCCGCCACGCCGGAGCGCATCGCCGACGTGGCCCGCCCCGGCGACCTCGTCCTGACCATGGGCATCGGCGACGTCTACCTGCTGTGCGACGACATACGTGACGCCTGCGGGCGCAGCAACGCGGCACGCGTACAGGCATGAGCACCGCAAGCTTGCTGCTCACCCCCGTGCGGGCCACGGTGATTGTTGCGGTGGCGTCGGCATGAGCGTGACGCTGCCGGTCCTGGGCTCGGGCGCCGTCGACGACGAGTCGGACGACGGCGCGGGCGGTGTCGTCCGCCGCAACCGCAGCCTGATCGTGGTGGCCGTGCTTGCCGTGCTCGTCGTTGCGGTGGCCACCTGGATCGTTGCCTTCAGCCCGATGTTCGGTGCCAACACCGTGACGGTGCACGGCACCAAGAAGCTGACCGTCGCGCAGGTGCACGAGGCCGCGGCAATCAAGCACGGCACCCCGCTCGTGCGACTGGACACCGCGGCGGTGACGCGTCGCATCGAGTCGTTGCCGCTGGTCGCCTCGGCCACTGTGCGCATCGATTATCCGTCAACCGTCGTCATCACCATCACCGAGCGCGTCGCCGTCGGCTATCTGACTCTGGGCAAGAAGTACCTGCTGGTCGACAAGACCGGGGCCCAGTACCGCACCGTGCAGACCGAGCCACGTTTGCTGCCGTTGTTCGTGGTTCCGGCCGGCCCGAACGCGCAGGCCACCGGGCAGGCGGTCGCCACCGTCGCCGCTTCCCTCACCCCGGCCTTGCTGGCCACGATCGCGTCCGTCCAGGCGTTCGACCCGACCGCGATCACGCTGCTGCTCAATGATCACCGGGTGGTGCGCTGGGGGAGCGACGAGCGCAGTGCCGACAAGGCCCGCATCCTGCCCGTGCTCCTACGCCAGCCCGGCACGACGTTCGACCTGACCAACCCGGACCAGGTAGTCACGCATTAACCCAGCCACCCGGCAATGCGCGCTCACGCGAACTGCGCCTCTGGCATTAAACTCAGCCACCCGGCGTGAGCGCTCGCGCGAAGAGCGCGTCGCCGCGCCGAAGGCGCGTGTGGCGCGTGGGGGCACCTCCCGCTTGCGGGGGAAGATCCCCCCGAGCTTGCGAGCGGGGCAGATCGAGGGACACTCCCGACGCAAATTTGAAGTTGTTCGGCGCGCCTTCCTGCAAACGGCGGGTTCACGTTCTAACTTCGGCTGCAACATCCCAGGTTGACATAACATTAACGGTCTACTAGAGGGTGAGAGTTCGCCCAGCAGCCGGAAACGTCCCAGCGACGCCGTCCAGTCAGCGACATCCGCACCACTTCCGAAACAGGAGCCAAGCCCATGACAGCACCGCACAACTACCTGGCGGTCATCAAGGTCGTCGGTGTCGGCGGTGGCGGCGTCAACGCCGTCAACCGGATGATCGAGCACGGGCTCAAGGGCGTCGAGTTCATTGCCGTCAACACTGACGCGCAGGCGCTGTTGATGAGCGATGCAGACGTCAAACTCGACGTGGGCCGCGAGCTCACCCGTGGGCTGGGTGCCGGCGCGCAGCCCGAGGTCGGCAAGAAGGCCGCCGAGGATCACCGCGACGAGATCGAAGAGGTGCTCAAGGGCGCCGACATGGTCTTCGTCACCGCGGGCGAGGGCGGCGGCACCGGCACCGGCGGCGCCCCGGTGATCGCGAGCATCTCCCGCAAGTTGGGCGCGCTCACCATCGGGGTGGTCACCCGGCCGTTCTCCTTCGAGGGCAAGAAGCGCGCGACGCAGGCCGACGACGGCATCGACCAGTTGCGCGCCGAGTGCGACACGCTCATCGTCATTCCCAACGACCGGTTGCTGCAGATCTCCGACCGCAACGTCAGCGTGATGGATGCCTTCCGCAGCGCCGACCAGGTGCTGCTCTCGGGCGTCCAGGGCATCACCGACCTGATCACCACGCCCGGTCTGATCAACCTCGACTTCGCCGACGTCAAGAGCGTGATGAGCGGAGCGGGTTCGGCCCTGATGGGAATCGGCGCCGCGCGCGGTGACGACCGGGCCCGCCAGGCTGCCGAGATCGCGATTGCCAGCCCGCTGCTCGAGGCGAGCATGGACGGCGCCCGCGGGGTACTGCTCTCGATCCAGGGCGGCTCGGACCTCGGGCTGTTCGAGATCAACGAGGCCGCTTCCCTGGTCGCCGAGGCCGCGCACCCCGAGGCGAACATCATCTTCGGCGCGGTCATCGACGACACGCTGGGCGACGAAGTGAAGGTGACCGTGATCGCGGCCGGCTTCGACAGCGGGCAGCTGCCGTACAAGAAGGTGGAGATTCGCCGCGAGCCCGCGGCGCCACGCGCCGCGGGCAGCCCCCCGCCGGCAACAGAGTCCGACCGACGTCGCCCCGAACCGGCCATCGGCTACTCGCCGGCGACGACGACGGCGAGCAACGGGTCACGGACGCCGGTCAGTATCGGCGACGACCTCGACGTGCCCGACTTCCTCAAGTAGTTCGTCCAGTGGCTCTGCTCGACGGCGAGCGCCGGGCGGAGCTGGTGGGATCGCTCGGCGCCGTCCGGGCCCGGATCGCCAACGCCTGCATCGCCGCCGGCCGCGATGCCCGCGCGGTAACCCTCATCGCGGTCACCAAGACCCACCCCGCCCGCGACGTCGCCACCCTGGCCACCCTCGGCGTCCTCGACATCGGCGAGAGCCGTGACCAAGAGGCCTCGGCCAAGGTCGCCGAGGTCGCCGAGCTGAGGCGCACCGGCGCGGGCGAGCGGTCGGAGGCGGAGTTGCGCTGGCACTTCGTCGGGCAACTGCAGTCGCGCAAGGCGCGCTCGGTCGCAACCTACGCACATGCCGTGCATTCCGTCGACCGACCGGAGCTGGTCGAGCAGTTGGCGGCAGGGGTGACGCGGGCCGAACGCGAGGGCCTGGACGTCTTCATCCAGGTGAGCTTGGACGGCGACCCGGCGCGCGGGGGAGTCCTGGGCGACGACGTGCTGGCGCTGGCCGACGCCGTCGCCGCCCGATCGCAACTGCGCCTGCGCGGCGTCATGGCCGTCGCGCCGATGGACGCCGACCCCCGGGCCGCCTTCGCCGATCTGGCCGGCGTCTCCGCCCGGCTGCGCGCCGCCCATCCGCAGGCCGTCGCGATCTCTGCGGGCATGAGCGCCGATCTCGAAGCAGCGATCGCGCACGGTTCAACACACGTTCGTGTCGGCTCGGCGTTGCTCGGCCGTAGAACACAAGTTTTCGGCTAGCGTCGCAGCAACGTCGAATTCTCGACCGTCACAGGAGTCACAGCGGTAACCGACTAACGGAGGACCCAATGCCCGGAGCGATGCGCAAGATGGGCGTCTACCTCGGCCTGGTCGAAGACGAGGAATACGGCGACGGCGAGAGCTACGCACCCGCGGGCGAGCGAGCCAACGGGCGGCGTGAGGACTACGCCGAGGCGCGCTACCCGCGCGAGCACGGCGGCGCGCGGCACACCGAGTTGGCCCGCGCCGTACCAGGCGAATATGCCGACGAGATCGACGGTTACGGCGACGAGCGTCCCGCGTACCAGATCACCACACTGCACCCGCGTACCTACAACGAGGCCCGGACGATCGGCGAGCAGTTCCGCGCCACCACGCCGGTGATCATGAACCTTTCCGAGATGGACGACGCGGACGCCAAGCGCCTCGTGGACTTCGCGGCGGGCTTGACGTTCGGCCTGCACGGACGCATCGAGCGGGTCACGGCCAAGGTGTTCCTCCTCAGCCCGCACAACGTCACCGTCACGGCCCAGGACAAGGCCCGCATCGTCGAGACCGGGTTCTTCAACCAGAGCTGAGTAGCTGCTGGTACGCACGAAGGCAACCAGCCTGGCACCATGGGGGTGTCAGGCTGTTGTCGTGCACCCGCGCCAACAGCTGATGCCGACTGAGACCGAACGATGGGAGCCTGCCGATGACGCTGTTCTGGGGTGTCGTCGCCTACATCCTCTACGTCTACATCCTGGTGATCCTCGCTCGGTTCGTCTTCGAGGCAACCCGGCAGTTCGCCCGGGCTTGGCGCCCGGCCGGGGTCGCCGCAATCGGGGTAGAAGCCGTCTATGTGGCGACCGATCCGCCCCTGCGACTGCTGCGCAGGCTGGTCCCGCCCATCCAGATCGGTAAGGTAAGCCTCGACCTGAGCATCATCCTCCTGCTACTGGCTATCCTGGGCCTCCATTGGCTCGCCCTGACGCTCGGCTAGCGCCGCTCGCCTAGGATCGATCCGCACCACAGTTGTTCACATCTGTAACACGCCCCCGCCGGAGCTACCGGCGAGCGACGAACACCCGAGGTGAGACGTATGCCGTTGACTCCCGCTGAAGTGCACAACGTCGCGTTCAAGAAACCCCCCATCGGCAAGCGCGGATACGACGAGGAGGAGGTCGACGCCTTCCTCGACATTGTCGAGGTCGAGCTGTCGCGGCTCATCGAGGAGAACAACGACCTGCGGGCCCGCGGCGGGGCCGCCGCGCCGGCTCAGGCAGCACCCGCTGCCGCCGGTGGCGCGAGTGCGGCCGAACTGGCCGCCGCCCGGGACGAGAACGCCCGGATGCAGTCCCACATCGCCGAGCTGGAGCGGGCCCTGAACCAGGGCAAGGACGGCGCGCAACAGCAGGTCGTGCAGATGCAGCAGCAGCTGGCGCAGACCGAGCAGCAGTTGGCCGAGAACCGCCGCGAGCTCGAAGCGGCGCAGCAGGCGGTTGTGCAGGCCCAGCAGCAGGCGCAGCAGGCCGTAGCCCAAGCCCAGCAGGCCCAGCAGGCCGGACAACAGGCCGCACCGGCGGTCGCGTTGGCCGACCAGCACACCCAGGCCGTGCAGGTGCTCGCGATGGCCCAGCAGACCGCAGACCAGCACCTGGCGCAGTCCAAGGCCGAGGCCGAGCGGCTGCTCGGCGAGGCACAGTCGAGTGCCGAGCAGGCCCTGCGAGCGGCGCAGGAGCGCTCCAGCAAGCACGTCGGCGATGCCGAGGCGCGCGCCAACCAGCTGGATCAGGAGAGCTCGGCCCGCGCCAACCAGACCATCCAGGACGCCGAACAGCGCTCGGCCACGATCACGGCACAGTTCGAGCAACGCAAGGCGGCGCTGGAGCGTCGGGTCGAGGAGCTGCGCACGTTCGAGCGCGAGTACCGCACGCGGCTCAAGAGCTATCTCGAGTCGCAGTTGCGTGACCTCGACGCGAGCGGCAAGGCCGAGCCGGCCAACCCCAACGCCAAGAACGACTACGCAGAGGCGCAGCAAGGCTGAGCATTGACAGCGGCAGGTTAGGGGGGCCGTGACGGTCGCATGGTGATCATCGGTCTACTGCTCATCGCACTGATCTGCCTAGCACTCGGGCTGATCATGCAGAGTGCCGTCTGGCTCGTGGCGTCCTTGATCGCAACGGGCGGAGCCGCCTACCTGCTGTACAAGCTGCGCAACGTGATCGGCGCGCCGAAGGACGCGCGCCCGGCCCGGCCGCCCGCGGTTCCAAACGACGTCGCGAAGGCGGCCGTCGTCCCGGGACCGGCGCGCACCGAGGCGTCTGCGCAGAATGTGCCCGACGACGCCGCCGAGCTCGACGACGACGTGCCGGCGGCCTTCGAGACCCGGGTAGACCCGATCGCGGCGGACGACGTCGACGAGGTCTGGGTCATCGACGGCCGGCCGCGCTACCACCTCGGTGACTGCGCGATCATCAAGGGCCAGGACGCCGAGCCGATCCCGTACGAGCAGGCCACCGAGGACGGCTTCATGCCGTGCTCCCTGTGCGAGCCCCACGCGGTACTTTCTCGGCCGAGGTGACCCGCGATCTCCCGCTGCCTCATCCGCCGAGGGTGTCCCTAGCGAGCGTTCATCGCGTCGTGATCACCTGTACTGCGGTGTGGCTTAACGGGCCGCGCGCCGTAGCCAGATGTGCAGACCTAGCTCCTCGTCCTGCGTAGCGAACGTCTCGACGCCGTCATCGGGCGGGCCCTCGTGCACCGTTGTGGCTAGGACTTCGCGGGCCAATTGGTCGGCATGGGTACGGATGGCCTCGGCGGGCTCGGGTGAGCCCCCGACGCGCCACCACAGCTCGATGCGGTCGGTGACGTCGAGCCCGGCGTTCTTGCGGGCCTCCTGAACGATGCGCACGACATCGCGCACCAACCCGGCCAGCCGCAGCTCGTGGGTCAGCTCCAGGTCCAGGGCCACCGTCTCGGCGCCGGCGCTAGCCACCGCCCAGCCCGAGCGCGGGGTCTCGGTGACCACGACCTCGTCCGGACCGATGGTGACCTGCTCGCCGGCCACGAGCACCGAGGCCGACTCGGCCGCCAGCGCGGCGGCGAACTCGCGCGGGGGAGCGGCCGCGACGGCCTGGGCCACGGCCTGGGTACCTCCGCCGAACCGCCTGCCCAACGTGCGGAAGTTCGGCTTCACTGCGACGTCGACGAGGTCGCCGGCTTCGGTATCGGCCAGGACGGACAGGTCGACGACGTTCAGCTCGTCGGCGACCTCGCGGCGCAGCGACTCCGGCATCGTCGACCAGCCCTGCGCGGAGACCAGCGCGCGGGCCAGCGGCTGGCGCGTCTTGACCGACGAGTCCGCACGGGCGGCGCGGCCCAGTTCGACCAGTCGGCGCACCAGCGCCATCTGCTCGCCCAGCTCGACGTCGACCAGGGCCTCGTCAGCGTTCGGCCACAGCGCCAGATGCACCGAGTCGGCCGAGCCGGTGGTGGCGAACAGCGCGCCCCAGACCTGCTCGGTGATGAACGGTACGAACGGCGCCAGCAGCCGGGTGAGCACATGCAGGCACTCGTGCAGGGTGCCTAGCGCGGCCGGGTCGCCGTCCCAGAACCTGCGCCGGGAGCGCCGCACGTACCAGTTCGACAAGTCGTCGATGTAGGTCAACAGCGCGCGGCCGGCGCGCGCGGTGTCGTACTCCTCCAGCGCGGCGTCGACCTCGACCGTGAGCCGGTGCACCTCGGACAGCGCCCAGCGGTCGAGCTGGGTCGGCGTCCCCGGATCGCCGCCGACGGTCCAGTTGTTGGCCCGGGCGTACAGCGACTGGAACGAGGCCACCGACCAGTACGTCCGCAGCACCTTCGACGCGATCTCCTCGAGCACCTTGTGCCCGACCCGGCGCGCCGACCACGGCGAGCCGGAGCAGAGCATGAACCAGCGCACGGCGTCGGCGCCGTGGGCGTCCATGAGCGGGATCGGCTCCAGGATGTTGCCGAGGTTCTTGCTCATCTTGCGGCCGTCCTCGGCCAGGATGTGGCCGAGGCAGAGCACGTTTCGGTAGCTGTTCTGGTTGAAGAGCAGCGTGCCGATCGCCATCAGCGTGTAGAACCAGCCGCGGGTCTGGTCGATCGCCTCGCAGATGAAGTCGGCTGGGTACGCGGCCCGGAACTTGTCCTCGTTGCGGTGCGGCGCGCCGAACTGGCCGAAGGGCATCGAGCCGGCGTCGAACCAGGCGTCGATCACCGGGCCGACGCGGCGGTAGGTGCCTTGCTCACCAGGTCGGGTGAAGGTGATGTCGTCGACGTAGGGGCGGTGCGGGTCGAGGTCGGCCAGGTCGCGGCCGGTCAGCTCGGCGAGCTCGGCCAGCGAGCCGACGCACACCAGCCGGGACGGGTCGGCGTCGTTGCGCCACACCGGTAGCGGGGTGCCCCAGTACCGGTCGCGCGAGAGCGCCCAGTCGATGTTGTTCTTCAGCCAGTCGCCGTATCGGCCGTGCTTGATCGTCGGCGGGTACCAGTTGGTCTTCTCGTTCTCGGCGAGCAGGCGGTCCTTGATCGCGGTCGTGCGCACGTACCACGACGGCAGCGCGTAGTACATCAGCGGCGTGTGGCAGCGCCAGCAATGCGGGTAGGCGTGCGTATAGGGGACATGCCGGAACAGCAACCTGCGGGCCTTCAGGTCGGCCACGAGCTGCTCGTCGGCGTCCTTGAAGAAGATCCCGCCGACATTGGGGACCTCGGGCAGGAAGTGTCCGTCCGGGCCGATCGGCTTCACGACCGGCAGCCCGTTGGCGCGCGCGGCGGCGAGGTCGTCGGCGCCGAACGCTGGCGCCAGGTGCACCAGCCCGGAGCCGTCGTCGGTGGTCACGTAGTCGGCCAGCACGATGAAATGGGCATCGGGGATGTCGACGTAGTCGAAGGGCCGCTGGTAGGTCCAGCCCTTCAGGTCGCGCCCGGGGTAGGTGGCCAGGACCTCGACGTCGTCGCCGAGCACCTTGTGCAGCAGCGGCTGCGCGACGACGAACGTCCCCGCGTCGGAGCGGGCGACGACGTACTCGACATTCGGGTTGACGGCGACTGCCGTGTTCGAGACCAGCGTCCACGGCGTGGTTGTCCAGACCAGCAGGTCGGCCCGCCCGGCCCAGGGGCCTGACGTCAACGCGAAGCGAACGTAGACCGACGGGTCGGTCACGTCCTCGTAGCCCTGGGCGACCTCGTGGTCGGACAGCCCGGTGCCGCAGCGCGGGCAGTAGGGCGCGACCCGGTAGTCCTCGACGAGCAGGCCCTTCTCGAAGATCTGCTTGAGTGCCCACCACACCGACTCGATGTAGTCGCGGTTCATGGTCCAGTAGGCGTTCTCGTAGTCGGCCCAGTAGCCCATCCGTTCGCTCATCGCCTCGAACTCGTGGACGTGGCGCTGGACGCTCTCGCGGCACTTCGCGTTGAACTCGGCGACGCCGTAGGCCTCGATGTCGGCCTTGCCGGTGAAGCCGAGTTCCTTCTCGACGGCGAGTTCGACGGGCAAGCCGTGGCAGTCCCAGCCGGCCATCCGCGGGACGTGGTAACCCTTCATCGTCTTCCAGCGGGGGAAGACGTCCTTGAACACGCGTGCCTCGACGTGGTGGGTGCCCGGCATGCCGTTCGCGGTCGGGGGGCCTTCGTAGAAGGTCCAGGCGGGCCCGTGCTCAGTCTGCTCGAGGCTGCGGGCGAAGACCCGGTTAGCTCGCCACCGGTCGATGACCTCGTGGTCGAGCTTGGCGAGGTCGACGTGCGCGGGCAGCGGCGCATAGCCGCTCGGCTGGGCCGGATCGGTCACCGGGTCTGCTCCTTCGAGTCGTTCGGACTCGAGGGACGACCCGCCTGGTGACCCAGGAGTGCCGCGGTACCACCCTCGTTGGCGCGTCCTGCCGGTGCGCCCACTTCGTTCAATCGTCCGGTTCTACCAGGGCGCTATGGACCCGTTCTTCCGGTGCTCGGAGGTGATTTCGCGCAGCGGATCCGACCCCCGGGCTCACACCGTCCCCGGGTCGCTTGGGGTCGAACGTCGCGGCTACTTGTCCTCGTCGTCGCGCT
>JAOPWD010000138.1 GCA_025965875.1 Pseudonocardiales bacterium | reverse complement strand
GGTGGCCTCGGATCGGACGGTATGACGATCCCGAAGGCTGGGTTCGCCGGGTGGCGGTGAATCTGGCAATCGGCCGGTGGAGGAGTGCGAGGCGGATGACGCTCCAACGTGACGTGGTGTCACCGATCCTGCCCGTCTCGCTCGGTCAGCACGCCACGATCGAGGCGCTCGCGACACTGCCGATGAACCATCGCCGGGCGATGGTTCTGCATTACCTGGCCGACCTGTCGGTCGAGGACGTTGCGCGGGAGCTGTCCGCGCCGGTGGGCACGGTCAAGTCCTGGCTGTCACGCGGACGGGCCAATCTCGCGTCGGCGCTGTCAGAAGACGAGGAGCTCAGCCATCACGACGACGGCGAGACCGACCTACTGCACGCCCTGCGAGCACCAGCTAATCCGCCTGCCTGGCCCGATCCCGTGCAGATCAGGCGTAGGGGTCGCGCCCGGCGCCGCCGCACGACCATGCTGCGCTCCTCTGCCGGCGCGGCGCTTGTTGCCGCAGCGGTCACCGTGGCGGTGGTCGCCGTGCCTGCCGATCACCACGCGCGCACGCCCGAGGCGATCGCGACAAATCTCCAGGTCGGAGACCGGCAAGGGAACGCGGTCGAGCTTGTCGCGGCCAACCGCGCACTCAGTAAGCCGAACGGGTCCGCGGAGATCTCGATCGCCAATGCCGAGGTCGACTTCGCGGTGCGGTTGCTGCGTCAGATCCAGCCGGATAAATCCACCAATGTCGTGGTCTCGCCGTCGAGCCTTTCCACCGCGTTGGCGATGTTGAACTACGGCGCTCGCGGACGCACGCAGGAACAGATCGCCGCCCTGCTCGGGCCGACCGGGAGCAGCGCGGCAACAATCGCTGAGGGCTGGTCGACGCTCGTCGCCGACTGGGCCAAGGCCGCCGCCCGCGACAAGATCACGCTGGCATCGGCCAACAGTGTCTGGCTGCAGCGCAACTCCGTCCTGACGCAGTCGTTCACCGACGCCCTGGCCACCTACTTCGACAGCGGTGTCTGGCAGGTGGACTTCCGAGCCGATCCCGCTAGCGCGGCACGCGACCTCAACGCCTGGGTCAGCCGCGCCACCCACGGCAAGATCCCCGAACTGGTCACCGAGGATGAAGTCCACGGACTGCTGCTCGTTCTGGTGAACGCGGTGTACTTCAACGCCGACTGGGCCCAACCCTTCAACGCCAGGACCGATCCGGCACAGTTCACCACCGGCACCGGTGCGTCGAAGACCGTCGCCATGATGTCGAATCCTGCCGACCTGCCGACCCTATCCAACGATGACGTGAACGCCGCTCAACTCCCATACCGTGGCGGCCGTTTCGCGGCACTCCTGATCGAACCGAAGAAGACGACCCTCGCCGACTACGTCAACGGACTCTCCCGCGCAGCCATCGCTGACCTGGTGGGGCAACTGCGCCCGAACGGCATCGGCGTGTCGATGCCGGTGCTGTCCATAGCCTCCACTAACGACCTCAAGCCAGCCCTCCACGCCCTCGGCATGAAAGATGCCTTCAACACATCGGCGGCGGATCTGCGCGGGCTAAGCCCAGCCGCCGCATACGTCGCGTGGGTCAAACAGAAGGCCACGCTAGGCGTCACCACGTCGGGCACGACAGCCACCGCCGCAACGGCCATCGGGGTTGCGACGGTCAGCGGTCATCGCGAACCCACGTCGGTGAGGTTCGATCATCCGTTCCTGTTCATCATTCGCGACGTCCAAACCGGAGCGATCCTCTTCAGCGCCGAAATCAACGACCCGGGCGCGGCACACTAGCCCCAGCCCAACCATGTGCCCGAACTCGCGGACATCGGCAACTACGCACGCTGTCGGCGGCATGTCCGGTCGTCTCTTTCGGCTTCCTGATGGGTCAGTGAGCCGGCGGGGCGCTCAGAGACGTTGCAATGCACTACGTACCAGGGCTGCCGCGTCGTCTAGCTCGGCCGGGGGGCGAATGCGCCAGTCGGCGTCCATCCTGAAGGAGTCGCCTGGGTAGCGGGGGAACGCATGCATGTGGACGTGCGGGATCTCTTGGAAGGCGGCGGCGCCGTCGGCCAGGAAAAGATTCACGCCCTCGCAACGCAGACCGCAGCGGCGCAACGCGCGTGAGAGGCGATGCGCCACGCGGTAGACGTGAGCACCGAGATCTTCGTCGAGGTCGTCGAGCAAAGCAGTGTGCTGTCTGGTCACGACCAGGACATGCCCTGGTGTCACGGGCTGGTGGTCCATGAAGGCGACGACGTGCTCGTCTTCGTAGACTCGACTGGTCGGCAAGTCACCCCGCACGAGCTGACATAGCGAGCACGAGTGGTCCACATGCAGATTGCTCACGGTAGAGAGGCTCGCGACAAACCGCGGCGGATACAACCTGATTCGACCTCGTTCACAGCGAATCGGCTGCGATCAGCCAGCTAGGGTGCTCGCCGCGCCCTTGCCGATCGTTGCTTCAACCCGGCGGTTCAGGTCGCACCCACGGCGGCAGATCAGTGCACTTTGGCATCGTTACAGCCACAGTATTGACCGGCGACGCGAGCGAATCGAGGGTAAGGGGAGTTTGGGCAGCTGGGTGACGTAAAAGCGGGAGAGTCAGCGCCACTACGCGGCTACTTGACCGGTTTGGCGCTGAGGCTGTATTTCCAATGCGCCTTGCTCCCGCTAATTGAGGTGATAGTGGCAGTTCCGCTGAACTTCTCGCCGTCCGGAAAAGTAGTCACACACGCCATCGAGGCGCCACTCTTGGCAGCCAAATCGTGCGGGCAAGCGACCTTGTACTTGCCGCCCCCCAAGAGATCGGTGACTTGCTTCGACGCAGCCTGTTCAACGATCGATTTGGCGACCTTCGAACCGCGGATATCCGCGCTGCCACTAGCGGTGCAGCCGACGAGCACGGCGGCACTAGCGAGCGACGTGAGTCCCACGAATAGCCGGCCAGCGGTAGAGGACATGCGAAGAGTCTATTGGGGCGACGCCGCCCGCCGCGGATGAATCCTGCTCGGCTCGGGCCCACTCGAAGCTCCCAGGCTGTGTCCGCTCCGCTCTCGGCATAAAGCACGCACATCGACATGAGCACGCGGATCGCTGATGAGCGGATGCTTTCGCTACAACAATCCGCAGGCCCGGCTGCCGGGCAGGTCACCGAACTTTGATGTACGGCGGCGGTTCTGGTGGGAAGCTGTCTCGGATTTCGGCGAACATGCTCGCTGGCACCACGAGGTCAACGCCTCGGGACAGTGCGGCCATGATCGCGTCGTCCACGCCCTGCACACGAGAGACGCGAGGTTCGCCCTCTCGGCGAGCAGAGATGGCTCCTTCGTGCGGCTCGTCAAGTGCCAGCAGTTCGATCGGCGCGTCATTCACGTCGTTCATGCGTGCCGCTCCCGAGTCCGTCGCGCGTCCATGGACACGGTAGCGCCAGCGACAGGTCCAATTCGGCGGGACCGCGCACTGTCGGCGGCAGATGAGTGCATTCGGACGAGTCATGACACGGCGCAGTGATTAGTGACGGGACCGGGCCAGAGACTCGACTGCTCGAGTCAGTTCAAGGACTGCTCTCGTAAGCCGTTCAAGCTCGATGGAGTGTTCGTTGACAATGACCCCGAGGTCCGCCTCTGCCGCGTTCCGTTCCAATCTGCTGCGGAACGCCGCTGTACGAGCGTCTTCCAGCTCGTTTCGCAACTGAGCACACGCTGCGGCAACTTCTTCATCGACGGCCATTAGGCAAGGCTAGATGCGAGACCGAACGAGCGGACGCACACATCTGACAGCAGCACCTTCCACCTCGGATCCCGCAACTCGGAGGCGTGCACGTTGTTGGCGGCATTTCCGGTAACTCGGCGGCGGCGCCAGCTGCATATTATGCGGAACCAGTGGCGAATGGATCGGCACCGACGATGTCGGTGCTATCGACGATCAGAATCACCCACGACTGATCGCTCGTCGTTCGCAGCGTCGCGATGGTGTCCGACAGGACGATCCCCTATCGAGACGTACGAGCGGTGCTCGGCGCCCACATACCCACTGACCTGTTTGGCGACAGGCGACTCGGTCTTTTCGGATGGGCAAATCTCGGTTGCAGGAACGGGAACTGCGTCGGTACGGTTTGTCGGGTCGTGACCCGATTCGAGGAGGTGAGCCCCGTGAAGACTGCAACCCCATGGGTGCTCCCCGTCGCGTTCACGATCGCGCGACCACTGTAGGTGTCGTCGGGAGCGCCTCACCCAGGCACTCTCGAAAGGCACCACCATGCACCTGAACTTCATCGCCGAGACGTCGTCGGACGGCGTCGTCGACCGCAGTTTCACCGTCGGGGAGGTTCCCGGGGTCCTCTGGTCGCCGGTGTCGGCCGCTCCCGCCGCTCCGCTGCTGCTCATGGGCCACGGAGGTGGCCTGCACAAGCGGGCGCCGGGCCTGGTAGCGCGCGCCCGGCAGGCGGTCGTGCACGACGGGTTTCACGTCGCGGCGATCGACGCGCCCGGCCACGGCGAGCGCGCCCGCTCGATCCAGGATCAGCAGTGGGTGGATGCGATGCTCCGCGCCCGGGTGGAGGGTGAGCCGCTCGCACCGATCATTGCCCCGTTCAACGGCTCGCTCGTCGAGCGCGCCGTGCCGGAGTGGCAGACGACGATCGACGCGCTGCAGTCGCTGCCCGAGATCGGCGCCGATGCGCCCATCGGGTACTCGGGCATGACCCTTGCGAGTGCGATCGGAATCTCACTCGCGGTGGCCGACTCGCGTATCTGTGCGGCGATCTTCGGGGGAGTGTTCGTGTACGACGTCGTGCTGGAGGCGGCGCGGAGGGTCACGATCCCGATCGAATTCCTGCTGCCGTGGGACGACGAGGAGATCGATCGCGAGTCTGGTTTGGCGCTATTCGACGCGTTCGCGTCGAAGGACAAGACGCTGCACGCGTTCCCGGGATCGCACTTCCGCGTGCCGGTGGGGCGGATCGATACGCGGTTCTTCGCGCGGCAGCTCGGCGCGCCGGCACTCACTCGGCCCGCGTCCGCGAGCACCTCTGTGGAGGCACGGCCAGCTGGATGACACCAAGGAGTGGGCGCATATTAAGAGAGGCGACGAGGCATCCGCCCGCGTGCGGATGCAGCGACCCAAAATCAGCTATCTCACCATCGTGTCCTCCCCGAGCCCGCCCGGTAGTCGAACCGCTTCCGGCGACGACGCGAGGTGCGATCGGCCGATGGAGACGGGCGTCCCGATCACCGCAAGCGGATCCGCATGCGGCACCGCCTGGCGCCATGACATGACCCGGACGGCAGAATGCACTCATGACCCTGCGCCTCTGCGTTCTGCTGTGGGAGCACACAGGCCGGGCCCACGATCTTGCTGCGTTCGAGGACGCCGTTCTCGTGCTGCTACCCGACCACGGCGGCCGGCTCCTCTCGCGGGACAGCGTCGTCGACCGTCGCGACGGCGATCCGCTCGAGGTGCAGCTGATCGACATGCCGGACGAGGCAGCGCTCGCCGCGTACCTACAGGATCCGGCGCGCACCGAACTCGCGCGCACGCACGACCGTGATGCCGTCATCGCCAGAACGCAATTGCTACGCGTCGAGCCCCACGGCTAAGGATCCCGCTTCGGCTGCGGACCCTCGATGTCACTCGCCCGCTGACGAACCCGTTGCGGACGCGCGGGATCGCCGAGGCCGCAGTACGCAGGGCCAGGGCTGGAGTGTCCCGTATGTCCCGCCCGGTATCGATGTCGCGAACAGGTACGTCATACGGCACAGGCATGGACGCCGAGATCGGCAACGACGACGGCGGACAGGCCTCCGATTAGCCCCAGCCCAACCATGTGCCCGAACTCGCGGACATCGGCAACTACGCACGCTGTCGGCGGCATG
>JAOPWD010000414.1 GCA_025965875.1 Pseudonocardiales bacterium | reverse complement strand
GCCTCGATCTCGCGATGATCAACACCGGCACCGTGCAGCGCGACCAGCGGCACCCCACTGCCATGCTCGACGTAGTGGACTGCGACCTCGTTGATCCGACACTCCATACCGACAACGTAATCATCGGTCACGACGCACCTCGCCGCGGCGAGGACGAGCCGGGGAATCTCGACATGGATCCGGTCATCCATACGAGTCCGACGATCAGGCAAGGATGCGTCGTTAGGCGTTCGTCATACAGGCACGATCTCGATGAGATGTTCGATCCCAACCAGATCGCCAGCGTTGCGCGTGTAGAGGCGAGCGGAATGAGCGTGAGCGGTGGCTGCGATGAGCAGGTCCATGACTCGCGCTCTCGGCTGCCGCCCTGCCGCGGCGACCGCCGCAGCGAGACGGCCGTAACTGATGGCGACGGCATCGTCGACCGGCAACGCCGCAAATCGGCGTTGGAACTCCGAGAGGCGACGTAGCCGCTCGGCCCGGGTGGCCGGGTCCGATGTGACGAGTACGCCGAAATGCAGCTCGGCGAGGGCTGCGGCGCTGATCGCCAAGTCGCCTTCGAGGGGCGGGACATCGGAAGCTATCAGAACGCTGGTGTCGAGGATGGCCTTCACGCGCCGCGATCCCACGGGTTTGCCAGTGACTGATCGATGAGGTCACGATCTTGTTGCCAGGCCGGGTCGGCCGGCCCGGCGAACGCGTCGGCAACGTCTTCCCAGCGCCGCCAGATCTTGGGCGCCGCGGGGACCAGCCGCGCCGCCAGGCGACCCGACACAGTGATGTCGATTTGTTCGCCATTCTCTACGCGACGCACGAGTTCAGAGGCATCCTGCCGTAGTTCCCGCAGCCCGACGGTGTGCATGACCACCATGGTAGCAGCTGTGCTACAAGCTGTACCGAAGCAGCTCTGCCCGTCTGATGGACTGCGCACGCTCACCATCGCCGCATAGCGGCCAGGGAGGCAGATTCGCGAACGGGGCTGCGAATCGGCGAAAGTCAGTGTTCGCGCAGAACGCTGGGAGTTCGTAGAGGTCGGTGGACCAACGCCACAGGTCCGGGTACCGGTCAAGCCGCGGCCCGATCGTGCCGCACGCGTTCGGACCGGCATCGAGACGAGCCAGCCGAACCCACAGGCGGACGTCCGCGTCACTCGGATCGACACCGACCAGATAGCGGCGGGTGGCGAGCCTTCTATCGAGATCGGCCAGCGCCTGTCGAAACGGCGATCGCCGGCTCGGGTCCGACAGGGCAGCGGAGGCGTTGAGTTCACCAGCGAACGCGCGCGTCAGACGCTCTACCTCCGCGTCTACGGCCGATCCGGAAGCCAGGCCCGGAACAGGGCCCGCGCCACATCGACCCAACAGGTTCGCGATGATCAACTCTGGATGGTCGGAGGCAATGGCGCCGGTCTGCCGGTCCCACAGGAGCGGAACCCGGACCTCGCCGGAGAAGCCTGGAGACGTCGCCTCGTAGGCCTCCCGGAGCAAGGTGAAGCCGTTGACCGGGTCAGGCCCGGTGCGGCTTCGGAATGCCCAGCCCCGACCGTCGCGCAGGCTGTCGACATGCGACAGCGATACGGCATCCTCCAGACCGAGCAGCCCACGCAGGATCGCGCTGTGGTGCGAGGGGATCGAGGCCCAGCTGAGGTAGAGGTGGTAACGCCCGGAACCCCCGTGTGGCTCGAGTCGGCCGGCGAACGACGGGGTGTGCCGCGACTCGTCGGGGTGGTACTCGCCGTGGGCGAACGCATCGATTTCGCTGGCGAAGGAGGGTTCGCGCGTTAAGGCGAGGGCCGCTGTCATGACGCCACGACCGACAGACCGAGTTGCCGCCGCGCGGCGGGCAGCCAGTCGACCAGGGCGTCCGGTGCGTCCCACTCAGAGTCGAGCAGGAACAGACCTGCGGTCGGTGTGCTCGCTCCGATCTCGTTGAGCACCGGCTTGAGGAAGACCTCTGGTGCCAGTGCGTGTCGCCAGTATCCGCCGAGCATCAGCGGAACTGCGCGGACCCCGTCGAGGGACCCGGCACCGAAGCGGTCGAGGAAGAGCTTGAGCAGCCCGGTATAGCTGCCTTTATAGGTCGGGCTGGCCACGATCACGACCTCGCTCGACCGCACCTGCTCAACGGCTGACGCGACACCTGCGGCGGACCAGTCCAGCAGCGCCGCACCGAAGGACGCGAGATCGAGCTCAACGTCGGCGGACTGTCCGGTGAGTTCGGCCGCGACTCGACGCGCGGCCAGCAACGTCCGCGAAAGGGGTTTCGGGTTTCCGACGACGATGGTCACCGTCATGACTGCTCTCCTTGTTCGAGGCGGTGGAACTGGCTGGCGTAGTAGACGAGCGGGCCGATGTCGTGCTGAGCATCGAGGTCGTGCACGCGAAGTACGACGATGTCGTGATCGCCGGCGCGGACGTGCTGCTCAACGGTGGTCTCGAACCAGGCGCGTGCCCCGTCCAGCACGACAGCGCCATGAGCGGTCGAACGCCACGGCACCGCGGCGAACCGGTCCGGCATACGTCCGGCGAGGCTGCGGCCCGCGTGCTCTTGCCCCGCGCTCAGGATGCTCACGCCCAGACGTGACGCGGTCCGCAGCACGGGCCAGGTGGTGGAGGTGTGCGCGATACAGACCGACACGAGCGGCGGGTCGAGCGAGACCGAGGTGAAGGAGCTGGCTGCGATTCCTACCGGCTCGCCCGCCACCAGTGCCGCAACGGCCGCAACGCCCGACGGGAACGACCCGAACACGCGGCGCAGTTGCTGCGGATCGCGCACAG
Organism: Pseudonocardiales bacterium; assembly: GCA_025965875.1. Classification (GTDB taxonomy): domain Bacteria; phylum Actinomycetota; class Actinomycetes; order Mycobacteriales; family Jatrophihabitantaceae; genus QHCC01. The sequence continues at coordinate 16,648 of JAOPWD010000414.1, read as the reverse complement.
TGGCGATGACTGTCACGACGTCACCAGGTACTGATCTTGACGCTGACGATCGGCACCAGCACGGACTCGTCACGCAGCGCCTCGAGGAAGGTGACGACCTCGGCTGCTACCGAGCGGTGCTGCAGGTCGTTGAGGACGTCGTGGTGTGCGCCACGCACCTGGGTGAACCGGGCCCGAGGCAGTGACTTGGCGGCCTGGCTGAGCACCTCGGGGTCGGCGTAACGGTCGGAGTCTCCGCTCAGTAGCAGGTGCGGCAGGTCGACGGTGCTGTCATAGACCGCGTCGAGCAGCCCGCCGGGGAGAGCGTCAGCGAGCGTGCCTCGTTGTGCGGCCGCATCGTCGGTCAGTACTGCTCGGTGAACCGGGCAGTGCGTTCGTGCGTCGAGCTCGTCGTCCCAGGCGCCACTCTCGTGCGTCCCGTAGCCGGGTAGCCCGGCGAGGACCACTGCCTGCGGCCACCAGCTCGCCGACGACGCCTGGGTTCGCGCGACCAGCGCGCCGAGCGCCGCTGCTCCGGAGTCCACGCCGATGAGGACCAGCGGTCGGACGATCGGTCCAGACAACTCAAGGTCCGCAATCGCCCCGGCGATCTGCTCCGCGAGCCGATCGAGAGAGACGTCGAGATCGTCCTCGTCGATGGCAAGTCGTTCCAGGACCCGCACCCGGTAGGCATCGGCAGCCAGGCGGGCACCGAAGCGGACGTAGGTGTGCGCGGTCTCGCCCCGGCCAGGGAGGACGAGGACGGTCCCGCGAACGCGTAGCCCGTGCGGGCCGACGTAGTCGTGTTCGGTGAGTTCGGACATGTCAGGCTCCTGCCGATTGGGTGACGGGTGAGGTGGCGGCGTGCGCGGCGTACCGGACGCCGAGGACGAGATCGAGCACGGCGTTGGCTCCGCCGGTTGGAAGTTGGTCGCCGCGCCAGGCCACGTGCTGGTCGGGGCGGATGAGCACAGTGTCGGCGCCGTACAGTGCGCGGACCTCGGGGCCGATGAGGTGGACGACGGTGAAGGGGAGGCCACGCTCGGCAGCCTCGGCGAGGAAGGCCGCCTCCACGTCGCGATCTGGGGAGAGCACGAGTAGGCCGAAGTTGGCGCCGATCCGGTCGTAGAGGGTTCCGCCGTAGGGGTCGACGAGTCCGTCTGGGGCGCGGTGCCCGGGCCGCGGGTCGTCGTCGTAGCGGTCAGGGCACCAGCCTGGCTCCGACTCGAGCTGGCCGTCTTCGTACCAGAGCACCGTGGAGGCGTCGTAGCGCTCGTCGAAGGTCACCCCGGCGGCGTCGAAACGCGCCGCACCCAGCTCGGCTGCGATGTCGGCGCGACGCTGCTGAGCCTGCGGGCTCAGATCAGCGTCGACCGGGATCCCGACACGTCGGAACTCGGCAAGCGCCGACTGGGCAGCCTGCGCGCGGTCGAGCGCGAAGTCTGCGACCCGCCAGTTGTGCGGTCGTCGCTCCTGGTCGTAGGAGTCGAGTAGCGCGTCCGGGGCGTGACCGCTCAGCACCGCCGCAAGCTTCCAACCGAGATTGACCACGTCGCCGAAGCCCTCGCCGAGATTGCCGCCCGGGGTACGGACATGCGCTGCGTCACCGGCGAGCAGCACTCGTCCGGACCGGAAGGTCGACGCGATACGGGTGGCTTGATAGAACGTCGTCGCAGAGGCGATCTCCAGGTCGAGCTCGAAACCGAACGCCGCCTGGGCGACCTCGATGAGCTCAGCCTCGCTGGGTTCGTAGTCCAGCGGGTAGGGGCCGGCATAGACCCGCCACTCGCGGGTGCTGACCGCGGCCAGAAAGCCCGATGCCCGGTTGTTGAAGACGATGTTCGTTCCGCTCGGGGCTGGACCGACGCGTTCGGAGATGTCGCCGGTGCGGACGATCAGCCGGAGCCGCTTCTCCGTCGCGTAGGCGCCGTCGCGCTCGATGCCGGACAGGCGTCGAACGGCGCTGCGACCGCCGTCGGTGCCGAGGACGTAGCGGGCTCGGATCGTGCGGGTTGCGGCATGGTCGACCTCGAGCAGGTCGGCTTCGACACCCTCGCCGGTCTGGCGCAGCGCGGTGAGCTGCCACCCGCCGGAGACGCTGACGCTGTGCTGCTCGAGGTGGCCGAGGAAGACCTGCTGCAGCGCTGACTGCGGGCGACGCATCGCGTCCTCGCTCGAATGCCGTGCCGCGTCCTGACCGCTGAAGGCCGGTGCCCGGGTCGGCACCAGATCGTGCCCCACCAGCGAAGTGACCAGCCGGATCCCGCGGTTCCACTCCGGCGGGAAGGTCCACTCGTCGCGGATCTGCTGCAGCACTCCCCAGCGCCTGAAGTGCTCGACCACGCGGGGCGTGTGACCCATGGCGCCGGCCCGGATCAGGGTCGCGGTTCGCGCCTGATCGATCACCGCCACCTCTACCCCACGCGCAGTGAGCTCGATCGCCGCAGCCAGGCCCACCGGACCGGCGCCGACGATGAGTACGTCGATCTCCGCGGGTGGCGTGGCCGCTGGAAAGTAGACGGTGTGGACATCACGCCCACCGGTCGGCGAATAGTCGGACATCACTGACCTGCGCTGGCGACGAGCTCGCGGGCGTAGCGGTTGGCGGGGGTCGGCAGACCGAGGTGTCCACGAAGTGTCTCGGCCTGGTACTCGGTACGGAACAGGCCGCGCGCCTGCAGGATCGGGACCACTCCGTCGACGAAGAGGTTCAGGTCCTGGTCGTTGCGGAAGGCGAGATTGATGCCGTCGAAGGTATCCGCCCGGAACCATGCCTCGATGGTGTCTGCGACGGTCTGCGGCGAACCCACGAACGGCGTCTGCTTGAACTCCGACACCGTGTCGACCACCTGGCGCAGCGTGAGGTTCTCTCGCCGGGCCCGCTCTATGATCTTCGCGGCACCGGTGCGGCCGCCCCGCTCGGCCAGCTGGGCGACGTCCGGGAACGGCCCGTCCGGGTCGTACTGGCTGAAGTCGTGCGCTCCGAAGCCGCGGCCGAGCAGCGCGAGGTTGCTCGCGAAGTCGTAGTCCTCCTCGAAGATCTCCCGCTCGCGGCGGCGGGCTGCGTCATCGGTGGCGGCGACGACTGGCCCGCCGTGGATGAAGATCTTGATGTGGTCGGGGTCGCGACCGGTGGCGGCGGTGCGGCGCTTGATGTCGGTGTAGTACTCGTGCGCGGACTCCAATGAGCCACCCGGTGCGTAGATGCCCTCGGCGACCTCGGCCGCGAGGGTGCGGCCCTCCTCCGACACTCCGGCCTGGAAGATGACGGGCTGCCCCTGCGGCGAGCGCGACAGGTTGAGGGGTCCGGACACCCGGAAGTGCTCCCCGTCGTGGTCGAGGGCGTGCAGCTTGGTGGGGTCGAGGAAGACGTTGGCGGTGACGTCAGCAGGGAACGCGTCGTCCTCGTAGGAGTCCCAGAGGCCGCGGATGACCCGGACGGACTCCAGGGCACGGCCGTAGCGGGTGGCGTAGTCGAGGTGCTCGTCCAGGCCGTAGTTGCGCGACGTGCCGGTGTCGAAGCTGGTCACGACATTCCAGCCGGCCCGTCCGCCGCTGATGTGGTCGAGGGAGGCGAAGCGTCGCGCCAAGTTGAACGGCGAGTTGTACGTCGAACTGGCCGTACCGACCAGGCCGATGTAGTTCGTGTGCACCGCGACGGCCGAGAGCAGGGTCAGCGGCTCGAGCCGGTTCAGGTAGTGCGAGGGGTAGGTGCTGTTGATGAACTGGCTGTCGACGATGAAGAGGGCATCGAAGAGTGCGCGCTCCGCGGCCTTGGCCTGGGCAATGTAGTACTGGATATCGATGCTCGCGTTCTTGGCGACCAGCGGGTCCTTCCACAGCCCGTGCTGGCCGGGACCACCGACGCCGTAGGGGTGCAAGGCAAGGTGAAGCTGGCGGGGCATGGTGGTTCCTCTCTGACGGGGTAGTTCAGACGTGCTGCAGGGCAGCACGCAGGGCGGCGCGCTCGGCGCGGTCGGCAGCCGCCGAGTGCAGGGTTGGCGCGGAGCCGACAAGCAGGCGGGTGTAGACGTGCTGGGGTGCGGTGATCACTTGGCGGGTCGGTCCGGTCTCGACGAGCCGACCTTGGTACATCACGGCGACGCGGTCGGCGATACCCGCGACGGAGCCGAGGTCATGGGAGATGAAGACGAGGGCGACACCGGCGGCGCGGAGCTGCTTGAGGATCTCCAACACCTCGACCCGGTTGGCCGAATCCAGCGCGCTGACCGGCTCGTCGAGGATGACCAGCTCGGGCTCGGTGACCAGGGCTCGGGCCACCGCGATGCGCTGCCGCTGTCCGCCGGAGAGTTCGCCCGGCAGCCGGGCCAGGAGTTCGGTATCGAGGTGGACGCGCTGCAGCAACGGGCGGACGCGACGCAGCGCCTCGGTCCGGCCCACGCCTTGGATCAGCAGCGGCTCGATCAGCGAGTCTTCGATCGTGACGTCGGGGTCGAGGCTGCGCAGCGGATCCTGAAAGACGTACTGGATGACGCCGCGGCGGCGCAGCGTGCGCCATTGCCGGCGCGAATAGCCGGCGACCGCTTCGCCGTCGATCCGAATGTGCCCGGCCGCGGCAGGCACCAACCCGAGGACGGTACGGGCCAGCGTGGACTTGCCCGAGCCGGTCTCGCCGATGAGACCGACGGTCTCGCCGCGGCTCACCTGCAGCGAGACCCCGTCGAGCGCCTGACGGCGACGGCGGCGCGCGCCGTAGTAGACGTCAAGATCGCTGATCTGCAGGACAGCTGGGTTGGCTTCAGCCGGCACGGTTCAGCCCAACTTCGGCACTCAGCTCGGAGTGAAGGTAGCGCTCCAGCCCGTACTGCTCGTGCTCGGCGATGAGCATCCGGGTGTACTCGTGCTGCGGGTGATGCAGCACCTCGGCGGTCGTACCCTGTTCGACCACTTGGCCCTCACGCATCACCAGCACCTCGTCGCAGAGCTGCGCGACAACAGCGAGATCGTGCGAGACCACCAGTAGCGCGAGCCCGGTCCGCTCCTGCAGATCGGCGAGCAGGTCGAGGATCTCAGCCTGGACGGTGACGTCCAATGCAGTGGTCGCCTCGTCGGCAATCACGACGGTCGGATCGGCTGCGATCGCCGCTGCGATCAGGACGCGCTGCAGCATGCCGCCGGAGAGTTCGTAGGTGAACTGCGCGTAGACCAGCGCGGGGTTGCGTAGCTGCACGGCCGCCAGTAACTCCAACGCGCGGTGTCGGGCCTGGCGTCGGGTGGCCCCGGTCTTGACCCGGATCACCTCGGCGATCTGTGCACCGACCCGGATCGACGGGTTGAGGTAGGAGGCCGGGTCCTGGAACACCGCGCTGATCGTCGAGCCGCGCAGCTCAGTCCACTGGGCCGGGCTGAGCTCGGCGATGTCGTGGCCGACGATGTCGATCGATCCGCCGGAGACCGCGAAGTGCTCGGGCAGGATGCCCAGCGCCGCACGGCAGGTCAGCGTCTTGCCGCTGCCGGACTCCCCGACGATGCCGACGGCCTTGCCCGGCGTCAGCTCGAAGGAGATGCCGTGCACGATCTCCCGATCGCTGACGTGGTCGTGAATATGGACGCCGCGGACCGCGAGCACGACCTGGTCCGGCGCGGCGTCCGAGACGGGCGTGCGCTGCGGCGCCTCGAGTTCGGACAGGGTGGTCATCAGCGGCTGCTTTCCACGAGAAGGGGCTGTGCGGCGAGGCGATTGCTGCGGGCCTTACGGCTGTTCACCAGCGCACGGCCGTTCTCGCCGGAGACGTCACGAATGGCGTCGGCGAGCAGGTTGCAGCCCCAGACCGTCGCCATGATCACGACGGCGGGGGCAACCGGCGCGTAGGGCTGGAAGTGCAGATAGTTCAGGTCCGAGGCGAGCAGCCCACCCCAGGTTGGCGCTGGCGGCTGTACTCCGATACCGAGGAAGGTCAGGCTGGAGACAATGATGAAGCCGACGCCCATGGTCTGGGCTAGTGCAACGGCGATCGCCGGCAGCACCTTCACCCAGGCGTGGCGGCGCACGATCCACCCCACCGACGCTCCCGAGATCAGTGCCAACTCGACGTACTGCGATCTGGCGACCGACAGCGTCGCTGCGCGCGAGACCCGGAAGAACAGCGGCGAGACAAGCACCCCGACCACGAACATCGCCTGGGTGATGCCGTTACCGAGCAGCGCAGTCACTGCGACCGCGAAGACCAGGAACGGCAGGGCGATCAGCGTGTCGGCCAGCCGCAGGCTGACCCATTCGAAGACCCGCCCCAGATAGACAGACAGCAGCCCAGGGATCACGCCGACGACGAGTGCCACCAGCGCCACCTCGACCGAGCCGACCACGCTGGCGCGCGAACCGGCCAGCAGCCGGCTGAAGACATCCCGCCCCAGGTAGTCGGTACCGAGCCAGTGCTTCCCGGACGGGCCGGCCAGCGTGGTCGCGGTGGACCCCAACGGGTCGTGCGGAGCGAGGATCGGACCAAGGATGGCCAGCATCGCGATGAAGACCAGGATGCCGACCGCTAGCTTGCCGGTACGCAGCGCGAAAACTCGGCGGACCATGTCACACCCCCCGCTGGGCGGCCGGAGTGACCTTGCCCAGCACTACGTTGACGATCAGGTTGAAGGTGACGACCAGGACGATCGAGACCACCAGAACGCCCTGCACTGATGGGACGTCACCGGCTTGGGCAGCGTCATTGGCGAACCGCCCAAAGCCCTGCAGACCGAAGATCCACTCGGTGACCACGGAGCCACCGATCAGGGCGGGGAACTGCAGACCCAGCACTGTGAGTGCCGGACCCGCACCGTTGCGCAGCACGTGCCGGAAGAAGATCCGACGCGGACCAAGGCCCCGGACCAGCGCACCCGTGACGTAGTTCTCCTGGTACGCGCCGATCAAGCCAGCGCGGAGCTGGCGCGCCACGATCGCCACGGTGTCGAAACTCAGGGCGAGCGCGGGCAGCAGCAGGTGGGACAGCCAGGGAGCCGCCCCGGCTCCGAAGGGGACGAAGCCGCCGGACGGGAACCAGCGCAGGCCCACCGCGAAGACCTCCACCAGCACGATGCCCACCACGAACGGCGGCATGACCGAGAAGACGGTCAGCACTGCGGTGATGGAGCGATCGATCCAGGTCGTGCGGCGTAGCGCCGCCAAGGTCCCGAAGCCGAAGCCGAAGACCACCCCGATCACCAGCGAGAGCGTGACCACCGAGAGGCTGACGGTGAGCCCGTCTCCGATCAGCTGGGAGACCGGCACCCCACTGGACCAGCTGCGGCCGAGGTTGCCGTGCAGCACGTTGTCGAACCAGGTCCAGTACTGCGCCAGGAACGGACGGTTCAAGCCCCACGTCGACTCGATGCGGTGCACCGCGGCAGGCGTCGCCTCCTCCCCCAGTTGGATCCGGGCCGGGCTCAGGCCGCTCACCGCACGCAGCGTGAAGGTCACGAACGTCGCCAGCAGGAAGACCGGCACGAAGATGGCGATCGAGCGGGCGATGGTGATCAGGGTGCGGCCGACGGCTCGCCGCGCCCTGATCACCGTGATCGCACGGCGGCTGGACACGAACGACGGCGCGTATGCAGCTGTGGTGACCATGCGAATCTCTCCTCTCGGGTTACTGATGAAGCCAGCTCAGCCGATGGTCACGCCGGTCCAGTCGATGTGCCCCGGGTTGGCCGGCAGCGCAGAGATGGACTTGCTCTTGGCGTACAGATTCGGCGAGGAGTAGGTGAACACCAGCGCTGTGCTCTGCAGGCCGACGCGGGTAGCCGCCTGGAGTACGGAGGCGTAGTCCGCAGCCCCGAGCGGGGTCTGGCGCACCTTGGCTATCGCCGCTTCGAAGCCGACCGGCTCATACGGCGTGCTCAGGTTGAGCGGGCCGTTCGGACCGAAGTGCGCGGTCAGCGTCTGCACTGCCGAGTCACGTCCCGTTGTCCCGTAGAGGGAGAACGTCAGGTCCTTGGCGAAGAACGGCGTGGCCCAGTTCTTGTCGACTTTGATGTTGACCGTGATGCCCACTGCGGCCAGCTGTGACTGCACGATCTCGGCGTCCGGGTCCGCTGACGGGATGTCGAGCGTCAGGGTGATCTGGTTCGGCTTGTAGCCGGCCGCGGCGAGCAACTGCTTGGACTTGGCCGGGTCGTACGGGTACAGGTTCGCCGACTGCGGGTCGAAGGCGACATAGCCCGACGGGAAGGGCTGATCGGTCACCTGCCCGTAGCCGAAGGTCAGCTTGTCGACGAACTCCTGCCGGTTGATGGCGTAGCGCACCGCGTCGACGACCTGCGGATTGGTGAAGGGCGCCTTGTTCACGTTGATGCTGATGTTGTTGGCGTTGAACCCGGGCTGCACGAATACCGACAGCCCTGCCGACTTGGCCGCGCTGGCCTGGCTCGCGGTGATGTCAGCGAAGTTGTAGACACCGGTCTGCAGTCCGGAGACCACCGTCGCTGCGTCCGGGGCCGAGATCAGCGCGACGCTGTTGATGTGGATGTCCTTGGCGTCCCAGTAGTTCGGGTTCTTCTTCAGCACCGCCTTCGTGCCGGGCGTCAGCGAGGTGACGATGAACGGACCGGCGCCGACCGGCTGCTGGTCCAGCGTCGTCGGGCTGGCCGCGGCCTTGGGGCTGGCGATCTGGAGCACCCGCTCACCGAAGAGCAACGGAATCTGATAGTCGGTCTGCGTCAGGTGCACGAGAACGTCGAGATCACCGCTCGTGGTCACCGACTTGATCGAGGTCAGGTCGCCGAAGATCGCGGAGTTCTTCTGGCTCTTGGCCCGGTCGATGGCGTCCTTGACCGCGGCCGCGTTCACCGGCGTCCCGTCACTGAAGGTGAGCTTCGGGCGGAGGTGGAAGGTGATCTCGTTGCCAGTGCTGTTGTACTTCCAGCTCGCGGCGAGGTCGGGGACCGCGTTGCCCTTGGAGTCCGTGCGGGTCAGCGCGGAGTACACCAGCGCCAACTCGCGGAACTGCGCGCCGCTTCCGGAGACGACCGGGTCCCAGTGCGTCGGGAAGTAGGACGTGGCCCACTTCAACGTGGCCGAGCCACCGGTGGTGGAGGCAGCGGACCCGCTCCCGGCGCAGGCGCTGACGAGAAGCGCCGGGACGGCCAGCAAGACCGTCAATATGGCGCTTCGCCGAAAGCGGCGAGCGGGGAGCGAGGGGCGTGCGGACATTGTGTTGATCTCTCTTTCGGATGGTGGTGGGTGGTCAGGATGCGAGTGCGGGTTCAGCGGTGGTGGGTTCGGCGGCGTGCTCACGGGCAACGGTGTGGCGGTTCTCCGGGATCGGCAGGCCGAGATTGCCGCGCAGCGTGCTCGACTCGTACTCGCTGCGCACGACCCCACGCTCACGCAGGATCGGGAGCACCTGCTCGGTGAAGCGGGCGAACTCGCTCGGGGCGTTGACGCTGATGCTGATGCCGTCGAAGCCACCGCCCTCGAACCAGCGTTGGATCTCGTTGGCCACGGTCAGCGGCGAGCCGACGAACGGTGAGCGGTGCGCCGAGAGCTGGTGGTCGACGACCTGGCGCAGCGTGAGGTTGTTGGCGCGGGCGTTGCGGGTGATCGCGTCTGCCTGGGTGCGGAAGCTGCGCTCCCCCAGTGATGCGACGTCCGGGAACGACGCATCGAGGTCGTACTGGCTGAAGTCGTGCCAGCCGAACGGGCGGCCGAGTTCGGCCAGCGCGCGCTCGAAGCTCTTGGCGCCGTGGATGGCCTGCTCCTTCGCCCGCGCCTCCTCGTCGGTGTCGGCGATGATCGGGAAGATCCCGGGGACGATCAGCACTTCTTCGGGGTTGCGGCCCTTGCGGGCGGCGCGGTCGCGCAGGTTGGTGCGGAAGGCTTGGGCCTGCTCGAGTGTCTGGGCGTGGGTGAAGATCGCGTCGCCGATGCTGGCGCCGAGGTCGCGCCCCTCGTCGGAGTCGCCGGCTTGGAAGATCACCGGCTGGCCCTGCGGCGAGCGCTCGAGGTTGAGCGGCCCGACGACCGAGAAGTACTCGCCCTTGTGATCGAGGGTGTGCTGCCTGCTCGGGTCGAAGAAGACGCCGGTCTCCGTGTCGCGTGGAAAGGCGCCGTCTTCGTAGGAGTCCCACAGCCCGCGGGCCACCTCGACGCTCTCGAGCGCGCGGCCGTATCGGGTGGGGTAGTCGAAGTGCTCGTCGCGGCTGTAGTTGCCCGCCGTGCCGGCGTCCCCGCTGGTGACGACGTTCCAGCCGGCGCGTCCCCCGCTGATGTGGTCGAGGGAGTAGAGGCGGCGCGCGAGGTTGAACGGCTCGTTGTAGGAGGTCGTCAATGTGCCGACGAGCCCGATGTTGCTGGTGTGCACAGCGATCGCCGACAGCAGGGTCAACGGCTCGAGGCGGCTCAGGTAGTGGTTCGGCGAGTCCGGGGTGATGAACTGGCTGTCGACGATGAAGACGAGGTCGAACTTGGCAGCCTCGGCCTCCTTCGCTCGCGCGATGTACCACCGCACGTCGACGCTCGACTTCGGATCGACGTCGGGGTGCAGCCACGCGTTGTGCTGGCCGGGTCCGCCCGAGCCGAGCAGGATGGCGCCGAGCTTGAGGGTGCGGGTAGACATGCGATTGCCTTTCGATCCGACCGTGAGGAGGAAGCCGACGCAGCCGGGAGCCCGGCCATACGGCGAGCGTTGTCAGGAGGTGGTGCGGATTCTCGCTGGGCGACGACCAGCGGACTGTGCCGGTCCGGTTCAGCTAGACCTGGGTCAGGAACACAGACACAGCGCCGCGCCGTGGCGGGCGTAGTCGAGCCAGCGGCAACACGTGAGCATCACGGTGATCGGCTGACTCATGGCTACTAGATTGCTAGAGAAAGTAGAGAAAGTCCAACGACGGCTTGTGATCGTGACCCATCACATCCATTGATGGATTGTCTAGTAGCTTGGTAGACATGACTCGGTCGCTCGACATCGGCCCGCTGCGCAGCCTTGTCGCGGTGGCCGATTGTGGCAGCTTCCAGCGCGCGGCCCACTCACTGCATCTGAGTCAGGGAGCGGTCAGCCAGCACATCCGTCGGTTGGAGCGGGCTGTTGGATCTCCGCTGGTCGAGCGCCACGGCCGAGGCTCACGGTTCACCCCCGAGGGCGAGCAACTCCTCGTTCACGGCCGGCAGATCCTGTCGCTGCACGACGAGACAATGCTTCGTTTCGGTATCGACGCCGAGCAAACGATAGTGATCGGCTCCACTGAGCACGCCGCCGCTCAGCTACTCCCCCCGCTGGCCACCGCGCTGGCCGACACCCTGCCCGACTACCGGCCCCGCTTCCGGATCGACCGTGGCGCCCAACTACGCGAAGCTCTGGCCGCAGGGCGTATCGACGTTGCCCTCTTGCTCGGCAGCACCGACGACCCCCGCGCCGTCGCAGTCGGGGAGTTGGAGCTCACCTGGTACGCGGCACCCAACTGGACCCGGCCGCACGGACCAACTCCACTCGTCGCCTTCGACGATCCGTGCGCCCTGCGCAGCCGTGCCCTGGAGACCCTCACGGCGCACGGCCTAGCCGCCGAGATCAGCGCCGAAGCCACCCATCTCGCTGGAGTCCAGGCCGCAGTCGGCGCCGGCCAGGGTGTGGCCCTAATGGCGACCCTCGGTCACACCCCAGAGGGACTCACCCCGCGAAAAGATCTGCCGAGACCTCGTCCGTTGGCTGTTGCTGTCTGGGCCAGGAAGGGCCTTGCAGCCGAGATCACTCGCGCCGCCGCCGAGGCAGTGACCGACCTGCTGAGTGGTCAGGTCCCCGAGGTCTTACTCGAATCGCCTGTCGTCCTTCCTCAAGGAGCCTGATGTCCGCAATTCATGTGCCCGCCGGGTCATCGTCCAACGGCTACGTCCGGACCCCCAGCGGGGTACTGCTGCCGGCCGACATCGACGCCTTCCACCGCCGGCTTCACCACATCGCACCGTCCGGGCTGATCGGGAACACGACCCAGACCACCGGTATGCAGCGGCTCGAGGCAATCAGTGGCAAAACCGTCGGGGCGCAGAACCTCTGGATGGGACAGACCCAGGTACCCGCCGCGACCGCGTCAGACAACCATCACCACGGAGCCTCGGAGACCGCGATCTACGTCGTCTCTGGCTCGCCGGTCTTCGTCTTCGTGGACCTCGAGGGCGACGAGCCGGTCGAGACGCGAATCCAGACCGCACCCGGCGACTACGTGTTCGTACCGCCGTTCATCCCGCACCGCGAGGAGAACCCCGACCCCGACGTCGAGGCCGTCGTGGTGATCGCTCGAACCACGCAAGATGCGATCGTGATCAACCTGAACGCTCTCGATTGGGCCGAAGTCCGCGGCGACGGCGCACACATCTCCCACTAACACCGACCCCGCTGAGGCGCTTCGAAGCTATCTCGATCCGACGATGCAGTTCCTGCGCATGATCGAACTGCCCAGGGCTGCCAAGCTCACATCATTTTCGACGCCGAGCAAGCTGAACTCGGACATCACCGAGCGACGGGATGGCTGTCTAGCAGCACCAGTGGTACGGCTGGGCGACTGAGGCACCGCGCCACTACAACCCCGCAGAGTGGAGTCCATCGCGGTGCACACAAGACGGGCGGTTTTGATGCCGACCTTCACGGCCTACGCGGCGGCGTTGATCGATTCGCACGAAGCAGTCAGAGTCGGGACTGAGGTCGGTACGATTCGCTGGTGCTGATGTGCGGAGGGTGCGGGGCGACAAATCCGCCCGAGCACCGGTTCTGCTCGTCGTGCGGGGTATTCCTTTCTGTTCCCTGCGCCGCCTGCGGGACGCCAGCCACTCCCGGCCAACGCTTCTGCGGCTCGTGTGGCCACGCACTCGGAACACCGGCAGCGGCCACCGAATCCGAGACGCCGAAGGCACAGCGACGAGTCTGCTCGGTACTATTCGTTGACCTGGTTGGGTTCACAACGCTGGCCGAGGCACGCGATCCCGAGCAGGTCCGCGAACTGCTGTCCTTGTACTTCGATGCCGCGCGGACCGTGATCGCCCGCTATGGCGGAGTGGTGGAGAAGTTCATCGGCGACGCGGTGATGTCGATCTGGGGCACGCCGGTCGCTACAGAAGGTGACGCGGAGCGGGCCGTGCGCGCAGCTCTGGACGTGGTGGCGGCGGTGGCGGAATTGGGAGAACGGGTTGGTGCGCCCGACCTCGCAGCGCGGGCCGGCGTGACGACTGGGGAGCTGGCTGTCACGCTTGGCGTCCCCGGCGAGGGGGTTGCCGGCGACGTCGTGAACACCGCCGCCCGCGTGCAGACGGCAGCCGAGCCCGGCTCGGTGTTTGTCGACGAGGCCACTCACCGGCTTGGGGCTGCGGCGATCCAGTTCAACGACGCCGGCGAGCATCGGCTGAAAGGCAAGTCGGAACCGGTTCGGCTGTGGCAGGCGACGCGCGTGCTTTCCGGTGTCGGTGGTGCGCAGCGGGTGGACGGACTGGAGGCGCCGCTGACGGGTCGTGACGCCGAACTGCGGACCATCCGGGAACTGTTTCACGCCACCGTGGAACGTCGCACACCACGATTGGTGGTCGTCAGGGGGCCGGCCGGTGTCGGGAAGTCACGGCTGGGCTGGGAGTTCGAGAAATACGTCGACGGCCTCGCCGACGACGTGTTCTGGCACCGCGGACGCTGCTTGTCCTACGGCGACGGTGTCGCGTTCTGGGCGCTCGCCGAGATCGTCCGCCAGCGATTCAACATCGCGGAAGAGGACCAGGTCGAGCTCGCCGGATCCCAGCTCCTCGATGGTTTGCCGCGCTTCGTGCCGGACCCGGCGGAGCGCTCGTACGTAGGCGTGCGGCTGGCGCGACTGCTCGGCGTCGACTATCCGGGCGACTCCGATGTGGCGTTGAGCAGGGAAGAGTTGTTCGCCGGCTGGCGGTTGTTCTTCGAGCGTCTCGCCGAGACCAGCCCGGTCGTGCTCCTGATCGAGGACGCCCAGCACGCCGACCCGGCTCTGCTGGACTTCCTCGACCACCTCATCGACTGGGCTCGAGACGCACCGATCTTCGCACTCGTATTCGCGCGGCCGGAACTGGACGACCATCGTCCGGGGTGGGGAGCGGGACGTAACCGGACCGCGTTGACCGTCGACCCGCTCGATGCCCGGTCAATGGACGCGATTGTCGATGCGCTGGTACCCGGCATGCCCGCCGAGGCGGTGGCTGCGATCGCTGGTCAGGCTCAGGGCAACCCGTTGTTTGCGGTGGAGACGGTGCGCTCGCTGATCGACCGCGACGCCGTCGTGCCGATCGACGGCGTTTACCGCCTGATCGGCGATGTCGGCACGCTGTCCGTACCCGACAGCTTGCACGCGCTGCTGGCCGCTCGCCTGGACGCCCTCCACCCAGACCTGCGCGGACTTGTCGCGGACGCCGCCGTGCTCGGTTCGACGTTTCCTGCCGAGGCGCTTGGTGCCGTGTCCGGGCTGGCCGCGGACCGGGTCGAGGCGGCGCTGGCTGAACTCGTCCGCCGTGGCGTTTTCGAGATCTCCGCCGACCGGCTCTCACCGCAGCGCGGTGCCTACCAATTCAGCCAGAACATGCTGCGCCAGGTCGCCTACGACACCCTCTCGCGCCGCGATCGAAAGGCGCGCCATCTTGCCGTTGCCGGGCACCTGCGGGCGACGTTCGCCAACGACGGCGACGAGGTGATGGACGTGGTTGCCCGCCACTACCTCGACGCACTGGCCGCCGTCCCCGACGACGCCGACGTGACCGACATCCGGGACAAGGCCGTGGCGGCGTTGATCAGAGCCGGTGAACGCGCCGAGCGCTCCGGCGCCGCGGCACCTGCGGCAATGACGTTCGCACGTGCCGCCGAGCTGACCGAAGGCGCCGGCGAGCAGGCCAGTGCGCTGCCCGCCGCTGCGCTACTGGAGCGGGCAGCCGCAGCCGCGGACCTGGTGGGTGCGCACGCCGAGACCATCCGGCACAGCAAGCGCGCCGAAGAGATCTACGCACAACACGGCCACACCCGCTCGGCGGCTCGTGCCCAGACGAGATCAGGCCGGGCGCTGCGCTCTCTCGGCCGCCATGCGGAAGCACGTGCGACCCTCACCGCGGCCCTGGGCGTCCTGCGCCCCGAACCCGACGGTGACACCGTGGTTGCGCTGGGCGAACTCGCCGTCCTCGAGTCGTATGCCAACCTCAAGTCGGGCATCGCGCTCAGCGAGGAAGCGCTCGTTCTCGGCCAGTCACTCGGTGTGCCGACGACGTTGCTCGCCGAACTGTTCATCAATCGCGCTATTGGATATGCGTTCTCCAATCAGAATGACCAGGCGATCGCCAACAACGAGTACGCAGCCAAGCTCGCCGAGCGGGCCGGTGACAGCGTGACCTGGGCCCGGGCCCTGCTCAACACCTCGACCATCCTCACTGCAGTCGACCCGGTCGCCTCGGCCGCGGTTGCCCGCGCCGCGTGTGAACACGCGCGGCGGGTCGGTGCCCGCACTCTGCTCGCAGTCGCCGTCAACAACCTCTTCTACGCGACGCTCGCCTCGGGCGACTGGGACGAGGCCGGCGCGGCGCTCACCGAGGCAATGCAGGGCGACGGCTTGGACGATGACGAGACCACTCAGGCGGCGCTCTCCGTGTTCGCCGCCTTGCGGGGCGACGCCGAGACCGCGGCCGCACAGTCGGCGCTGCCTGGACTGCGGGGTTCCGACGATGCTCAGGACCTCAGCACAGTTCTGTTCATCGACGCCCTCGCCGCAGCCCTGAGGGGCCGGCACGCGGACGCGCTGGACCACGCCCGCAAAGTCCTCGACTACCTGGCCGCGATCGGAATGCGCCACGAGTTGATCTGCTGGGGCTGGCCGCTGGCCACGAGGTGGGCGTACCTCGTCGGCGACACTGATGCCGTCGAGGAGTTGATCGCCATGCTCGACAGCCAAGCGGTCGGCCACGTCCCGCCGATCCTGCGCGCCGAGCGGGCGCTGGCCAGGGCCCGCCTTTCAGCGGTCCAACGTGACCGGGACGCCGATGCGGCGTTCGACGACGCGGTGGCTGCACTGCGCGAAGTGGCCAGTCCCTACCACCTCGCACACGGACTGCTCGACCGGGCCGAATACCGCACAGCGCTCGGCGACACGGCGGACGTCGCGGTCCTGATCGATGAAGCCGCGGCGATCGCGGAGAAGCTGCACTGCCGACCGCTGGTCGAGCGAAGCTCCGCGATCCGAGCTTCGCAGCGCAGTTCGGCCTCTCTGGCCTGAGCAATCCCATCCGGATGTGCCGCGGAACGTGCGCTTGCCGACCGGCTCGGGAACCGGTGACGCCCGCCGTCGCTCATACGGACCTCCCCCAAATTTTGTCAAGGCATGCACTATGAGGAGTAGTCACGCCGGAAGAATCCAGGCGCAAATTCGATGGGGAGTTCCGCGAGGGTGCGATCCGGGTCTGGCGTGAGACGGGTAAGCCGATCGCGCAGATCACCCGTCTGTGCAAGGACAAACTCGGCATCCGGCAGTCAATGGGCCGCGTCAGGTCGTGTTTCGAGAACGCCGCCGCCGAATCGTTCGTCTCCACCCTGGAACACGAGGTGCTGTCCCGCACACCTTCGAGACGAAGGTCCAGGCCCGCACGGTCGTGCTGGTGTGGTGCCACGAGTTCTACAACACCCGACGGCGGCACAGCAGCGCGTTCTTCCTGTCGCCAGCTGCCTTTGAGAAGATCACCGCTGAC
>JAOPWD010000413.1 GCA_025965875.1 Pseudonocardiales bacterium | reverse complement strand
GTCAGGTGTCGAGTTCCTGCTGCCCCCACGGCGAGCCGTATTCGCCGGCGTCGTCCAGATGGAGAACGAGGGCGCGAAGTCGAAGCCTCCGACGACGAGGTTGGCGCGGTCTCGCACGCCCGCCTCGTCGATCTCGCTGCCGGCCTGGTCGGAGGCATCCAACCTGGCGGCCACGAGTCTCGGGTCGCCGGCGGCAGCTACCGCACGCTCAGCGCGAGCGAGGTCGAATCGACGACGATGACGTGGGTGCGAAACGAATGGCGAGCGGCGATAAGTGCAGCAGCCGAACCGACGCCGCCCGCACCGAGGATGAGCAGGCGCATCCCACGACCATCACTCGCTGCCGCACGCCCGAACGCGAAGCGGTTGGACGTCATGAGTCGAAGCCCATCCCCAGCCGATCGAGCATGCGCAGCCACAGCCCCCGTCGCCCCTGCCGCTCGTCGGCTCGCGCCAGCGCGTGCCGGGTCAGCTGGATGCCGGCGTAGCGCACCGGCTCGGGTGGAAACGGAACCGGGCGGCGCCGAGTCGCGCGCAACCGCGTGGCCTCAGTCTCGCGGCCGGCAAGCAGGTCCAGCATCACCTGTGCCCCGAACCGGGTGGCCGCCACACCGAGGCCGGTATAGCCGAGGCTGTAGGCCACCCGGCCACCCAACGCCGTTCGCTGGAAGGCGAAGAAGCGTGTGGAGGTGTCGATCGCGCCACCCCACCGGTGCGTGAACCGCAGCCCGTCGAGCTGTGGGAAGGTCGCGAAGAAATGCCGCGCCAGAAGCTCGAAGGTGGCCGGCCGTTGGTCGAGTTCGTCGCGCAGGCCGTTGCCGAAGTGATAGATCGCGTCGTAGCCGCCCCAGAGGATCCGGTTGTCCTGGGTCAGCCGGTAGTAGTGGAACCGGTTGGTCACGTCGCCGACGCCCTGCCGGTTGCGCCACCCGATCGAGGCCAACTGCCCGGCCGAGAGCGGTTCGCTCATCAGCACGTAGTCGTAGACCGGAACGACATAGGGACGGACTCGCCGCAGCAGCGGACGGAACGCGTTCGTGGCCAGCGCCACCTGAGCGCACCGGACGCTCCCACCGACGCTCGCCAACCGGACGCCCGCACCGTCGCGCGCCAGTCCGGTGACCTGGGTGCCCTCGGCGATGCGCACGCCCGCGCGCTCACAGGCCGCGCGCAATCCCCAGGCCAGCCGCGCGGGGTCGACCAGCGCGGTGCGGTCCTTGTGCCAACTCGCCCCGACGTAGGTCGGTGAGTCGATCTCGGCGCGCACTTCGTCGGTGTCGAGGACGACGGCGTCGTGTCCGAACCGGCGGGCGGTCGCGACGTCCTCGCGCAGCCAGGCGAGCTGGTGCGGCTCGGTGGCCACGTTCAGCTCGCCGGTGCGCTCGAATCCGCAGTCGATGCCGTACCGCGCGACCGCCGCCTCGATGGCGTCGAGGTTCTCGCTGCCCAGCCGGTCGAGCACCGCCGTCTCGTCGGGGAACCGGTCCATGCCGTTGGCCAGACCGTGGGTCAGGCTCGACGCGCAGAACCCGCCGTTGCGCCCCGACGCGGCCCACCCGGCCGTGTGCCCCTCGATCAGGAGCACGTCGCGTGACGGGTCGGCCTCCTTGGCCAGCAGCGCCGTCCACAATCCGGTGTACCCAGCGCCGACCACGGCCAGCTCGCAGCCGTGCTCGCCCGTCAGCCGCGGGGCCGGCTCCGGAGCGTCGGGGGAATCCAGCCAGAACGCAATGGGCGTCGCATGCGCAAGCGCGTCGACGATCCGCGCCGCGCTCACGCGCGCGACGCCTCGTGCACCTCGATTCTCATACCGGGACGGGTGCCACCGGCTCTACCAGTTGTTCGCCGCTCTTCCTGAGGTGACGGCGACCGGCGTACCAGAACACGACGCTGATGGCGAAGAAGATGACGAGCGGTATCGCCTCGGTCAGCAGGTAGATCCCCCGTTCGGACTGGTTCCAGTCGTCGGGCCGGTAGTCGACGCCGAACCACGAGTCGCCAAGTCCCGGGAACAGGATCTGCACGACGCAGAAGAGGATCGCCGCCATCGACACGATCGTCAGCAGTGGCAGGAACGGTGCCGAGTACGGGCGCGGATGATGCGGACGATCACGACGCAGCTTCCACGCAGCCGGGAAGATCGCGAGGTAGGAGATCAATGTCGTCGAGATCGCGAGCGCGAGCGCCACGTTGAAGAACTTCGCCGCATTGCCGTTGGTGATCTCAGTTGCCGCGATGAAGATCCCTGTCGACACGACACCGGACAGGACGTTGACCCGCACCGGCGTCCCGAACCGCGAAGAAAAGGCACCGAACCAGCGCGGGCCGGCCCCGTCGTAACACGACACGGCCAGGGTGCGGTCGGACCCCATGATCCAAGTGAGGCCCGAGGTGAACGCCACGATGCCGATGAGTGCTCCCATCGACCAGCCGATCACCTCCCCGAAGCCGGACAGGTTGGAGGTGACGGTGCCGTCGGAGGCCGTCGACACGCTGCCGCCAAAAATGGTGAGTGCCTGCTTGATCGCGTCCGGGAAACCAGCCAGTCCGGACGCCTGACTCGCCGGGAGCACCAGCAGGATCCCAAGAACGGGCAGCCCGTACAGCAAGGCCGTCGCGACGACCGACCTGCGGATTCCCGCCGGCACGTCACGCTGTGGGTTCTCCATCTCCTCACCGGCCGCGTTGGGCAACTCGAAGCCGACGAGGCTGAACAGGATCAGCGGGACGAGCAGGACGAAGCTGGTGTAGGTCGGCTTGAAGCCACCGGCGCCGATGCCGTGGAAGCCGTGCTTGGCACCGTAGACAACCACGATGATGCTGAAGAATCCGAGCAGCAGGAACCGCGCGATCGCCCCGATCGTCGCGATCCACTTGCCGACCTTGAACGACAGCACGGCGAACAGCACGCCGAGCCAGATGAACACGATGGCGATGACGTACATCGTGGTTTTCCCGTAGTCATTGCCGTTGTTGAAGAAGACGATGAAGCCGCCCACCGCGGTGCCGACCAGCGTGCCGCCCATCCACACCGGGTTGGTCACCCAGTAGAAGAAGTTGTTCACCGCTCCGGCGAGCCGGCCGAACGCGAGCCGCACCCAGATGTACGGGCCGCCCTCGTCTGTGTAAGCGGCGCCGAGTTCGGCCAGGAGCAGCGCTGAGGGGACGGCGAAGAACAGCACGCTGACGATGAGCCAGGTGAAGCCCGCGCCCCCCTGCGTGGCCAGCGTCCCGAGGCCATCGACGCCGACGAGGGTGCAGACCAGGAAGAAGAAGATGTCGGCCCGACCGAAATGTTTTTGTAGCTTGGCCTTCTCGACAGCCGCGTCGGCCGTATCAATCATCGGACGGTCGTACGGATCAGCAGCGACTGCCATGTGGACTCCTTGACGTTTCGCGGTGATGCGCGGTCTC
The DNA here is from genome assembly GCA_025965875.1 of Pseudonocardiales bacterium. Lineage (GTDB taxonomy): Bacteria > Actinomycetota > Actinomycetes > Mycobacteriales > Jatrophihabitantaceae > QHCC01. Next base: position 4,748 of record JAOPWD010000413.1, on the reverse strand, counting down.
GGTTGATCGTTGACGCCGCTTATTTCTAGCGGATTACGTTGTTGATTCGTTTTTCTACTACGGATTCGCTTGCCAAGCTAGGGGTTGGACGCGCAATATCGTTGCCGTGACCCGTTCGCACTCTCTCGTGATTGCCGATGACGTGAACAAGGCGATCATCGAGCAACTGCAGACGGACGGCCGGATGGCCTACTCCACGATCGGCAAAGCGGTCGGCTTGTCCGAAGCTGCCGTGCGGCAGCGCGTGCAGAAGCTGATCGACCACGACGTGGTGCAGATCGTCGCGGTCACCGACCCGATGCAGATCGGTTTCGCCCGCCAGGCGATGATCGCGATCTCGGCCTCCGGCGATGTCGAGGCGATCGCCGAACAGTTGGCCAAGATCGACGAGGTCGACTACATCGTCGTCACGGCGGGCTCGGTCGACCTGCTGGTCGAGGTGGTCGTCGAGGATGACGATCATCTGCTGCGGCTCGTCAACGGCCGGATCCGCACCATCGAGGGCGTCATTCGAACCGAGTCCTTCCTCTATCTCAAGCTCGTCAAACAGACCTACAACTGGGGCGCAAGATGACTACGACACCGATCCACACCGCAGCCGCCGAGCAGACCTTCGACGCCGCTGACCTCTCGGCCAAGGCGCGCGAGCACCTCTGGATGCACTTCACCCGCCTGTCGTCCTACGCGCAGGCGCCGGTGCCGACGATCGTGCGCGGCGAGGGTGCCCGCATCTTCGACGTCAACGGCAAGAGCTACCTCGACGGGCTGGCCGGGCTGTTCGTCGTGCAGGCCGGCCACGGCCGCCTCGAGCTCGCCGAAGCCGCGTACAAGCAGGCCTCCGAGCTCGCGTTCTTCCCGATCTGGTCCTACGCCCACCCGCCGGCCATCGCGCTGGCCGACCGCCTGGCCGACTACGCGCCCGGTGACCTGAACAAGGTCTTCTTCACCACCGGCGGCGGTGAGGCCGTCGAGACAGCCTGGAAGCTGGCCAAGCAATATTTCAAGCTCGTGGGCAAACCCATGAAGCACAAGGTGATCAGCCGCCACATCGCCTACCACGGCACGCCGCAGGGTGCGCTGTCGATCACCGGTATCCCGGACGCGAAGAAGTGGTTCGAGCCGCTGGTCCCGGGTGCGCACAAGGTGCCCAACACCAACTTCTACCGGGCCCCCGAGCACGGCGACGACCTCGAGGCGTTCGGCCGCTGGGCCGCCGACCAGATCGACCAGGCCATCGAGATGGAAGGCCCGGACACGGTCGCTTGCGTCTTCCTCGAGCCGGTACAGAACTCCGGCGGCTGCTTCCCGCCGCCGCCCGGTTACTTCCAGCGGGTGCGCGAGATCTGCGACAAGCACGACGTGCTGCTCGTGTCCGACGAGGTCATCTGCTCCTTCGGCCGGCTGGGCACGATGTTCGGCAGCGACAAGTTCGGCTATGTCCCCGACATGATCACCTGCGCGAAGGGGTTGACCAGCGGCTACTCCCCCATCGGGGCCTGCATCGTCAGTGACCGCATCGCCGAGCCGTTCTGGAGCGGCCAGGACTTTTTCCCGCACGGCTACACATTCGGTGGCCACCCGGTCTCCGCGGCTGTCGCGATGGCCAACCTCGACATCTTCGAGCGCGAAGGCCTCAACGAGCACGTGCTGCAGAACGAGGGCGCGTTCCGCGCCACGCTCGAGAAGCTCAACAACCTGCCGATCGTGGGCGACGTGCGCGGCGACGGCTACTTCTACGGCATCGAACTGGTGAAGGACAAGGCGACCAAGGAGACGTTCGACGAGGACGAATCCGAACGACTCCTGCGCGGCTTCCTGTCCAAGGCACTGTTCGAGGCCGGCCTGTACTGCCGCGCGGACGACCGCGGCGATCCTGTCGTGCAGCTCGCGCCGCCGCTGATCGTCGGCCAGTCCGAGTTCGACGAGATGGAGCAGATCCTGCGCTCGGTGCTGACTGAGGCGTGGACCCGCCTGTAGCCACCAGCCGCGGGCCGGGCTTGCGGGTGGCAGCATCCCCGCGGTCCTAGCCCTAACACACTTCCGCCACGCAATCCGTTCTGGTGGAGTGGTGTCGATGGTGTCGATCATGGCGGTCTGGCTGCGACTCGAGCTGTCGCGCCGGTGGCGCGCCCTGCTCGTGCTCGCCCTGCTCGTGGTCCTGAGCACGGCAACCGTTCTCACCTCGGTGGCAGGGGCGCGACGCGGAGCAACCGCAGTCGAGCGCCTGCAGGCGCGCACCCTGCCCGGCACCGCCGTCGTCGTGCCCAACCAGCCCCACTTCGAATGGGACCGGGTCCGGGCGCTTGCGGAGGTCGCGGCAATCACGACGTTTCCGGCTTACACGAGCCTGACCATTCTGGAGGCACCGAACGACGCCGTGACGCCGCTGGTTCCCGCCGACGCGGACGCGATGCGCTCCGTCGAACGACCGGTGCTTCTCGAGGGCAGGCTCGCCGATCCCGCCCGCCCGGACGAAGTGGTCGTCACACCCGCATTCGTCAGCAACGTCGGCCGCGGTGTCGACGACGCGCTCACCCTTCAGCTTCCAACGCCCGAGCAGGCCGAGTCCAGCATCCGGGCCGGGTCCTCGGAACCACCGTCCGGACCACGGGTTCGGTTGCGGATCGTGGGGGTCGTCCGCTCGCTCTGGTGGGGCGACGACGTCGGCGGACCCGGCAATGTCATCCCCTCTCCTGCTCTGCTCAACCACTACCGAGCCAACCTATTGGGCACCTCGAACTCCACCCCGATCAACGCGTTGGTCCGACTGCGGCACGGGCGTGCAGACCTGTCCGCGTTCCGGGCCGATCTGGCGCGCGTGACTGGGCGGCCCGACCTCGATGTGCTCGACCGCGGCGAGTATGTCCGGCATGCACACGACGTGACCCGCTTCGAAAGCGCCTGCCTGTTGACGTTCGGGTTGGCCCTGCTGCTGGCCGCGGCGGTGATGGTCGGCCAGGCGATCGCACGGCTCGGGGCAGTCAGTGCCGCCGACCTGCGGACGCTGGGTGCGGTGGGACTCACCCGCAGGCAGGCGATGGCGATGAGCGCTGCGGCGCCGGCGCTGACGGCGCTCGTCGCCACCGGGGTCGGTGTGGGACTGGCCATCATCTGTTCCAGGTGGCTGCCGTTCGGCGCGGCTTCGCTGCGTGAGCCCAACCCCGGGACGGATGCGGATTGGCTGGTACTGGGCATCGCGTGGGCGGTGGTGCCGGCCGCGGTTGCCGGCGCGGCGGCCGCGGGCGCGGGCGCAGCCTGGCACCGGCACGACGATCTGCGGCGCATCGCTCGGGGGTGGCCAGGGCGGCGGCCACGGTGGGTCTGCCCTTGCAGGTCGTGCTCGGGGCCCGCTTCGCGTTGGAATCGAGCCTCGACCGCCGCGCGATACCGATCCGCCCTGCCTTGCTCGGTTCGATTGCCGGCGTCGTCGGCGTCCTGGCCGCGTTCACCTTCTCCGCCGGAGTCTCCGACGCGGCGACGCACCCGGAGCGTTTCGGCCGCAGTTATCAACTCGAGGTCGTCTTCGGCTTCGGCGGACAGGACTTCTCACCCGCTGCGCCGGTCCTAGCCGCACTCGCGGCTGATCCGGACGTCATCGGCGTCACGAACATTCGAGTCGCGGCGGGCACGTCCGGTGCGACCACGGTGGTGACGAACAGCTACGACCCGGTCGGCAAGCCCGTCCCGATCGTGCTGTCCGATGGCGCTGTTCCGGCGGCAGACGACGAGGTGGTGCTGGCGCCGACCACGGCACGCGATCTCGACGCCACGGTCGGTTCGTCGATACCTATGCGCGGTGATCGGAGCACCCGGCTGCTGCACGTCATCGGCATCGGCTACGCGGTGCAAAGCTCAACGACCAGCTACGACAGCGGCGCATGGGTCACACCAGGCGCTTACGACCGAATTTTCGGTGGATTCAAGGAACACGGCGGACTGCTTGCGATTCGGCCGGGAGTCGATCCGGCCGGGCTGATTCCTCGCCTGCAGCGTGTGGGCGCACAGGTCCAAGGCGGGGCCGGGCCGTTGATCTTTCCGGCATTTGTACCGGTGCAGGTCCACGAGATCGACGATGTGCGCGTACTGCCGCTCGTGCTCGGCGGCTTCCTCATTCTCATCGCGATGCTGGCGGTGGGCCAGACGCTGCTGGTCACCCTGCGCTGGCGTACGCGCGACCTCGCGATCCTGCGCGCAATCGGGATGACACCGCAGCAGTCTCGCAGCGTGGTCATCACCCAATCTCTGGTCTACGCCGTCACCGGACTGCTCGTGGGCATCCCGATCGGTCTCGCAGTCGGGCGAGCCTTGTGGCGCATCGTGGCCGGCATCATGCCGCTTCGCTACGAACCGCCGACCGCGCACTGGGCCCTGCTGCTCGTTGTCCCCGCCGCGTTGCTGGCGGCGGTGGCGCTCGGCGCAGCACCCGGCCGCCGTGCAGCGCGGCTCCCCCTCGCCGATGTCCTCCGGACGGAATGAAACGGCGACACTAGGGTGGCGCGGGTGACCACCCACCCTGCTCCCAGCGCCGCCGGTCGAGCTCACCGCGCAACCGACCCGTTGCACTCGCTGATCTACTTCGTGCCCGAGGCAGAGCAGGAGTACACCGCGATCGGATTGCGCCCGGGACGGATGGGCTACTTCGCCAGTCGGTCGGCTCCGATGGGTGCGGTGTCGGCGGGTGTCACCGCCGCGACGTTCTACAACTTCAACCCGGAGGTCGTGGCCCGGGTCATCCCGCGGGCGTGGAC
>JAOPWD010000384.1 GCA_025965875.1 Pseudonocardiales bacterium | reverse complement strand
GACTGTGACGCCAGTCTCGGCCGTCAGGAGCGCAGCGTCGCGTACAGCTGCTCGCACGCGGCCAGGGTCGGCAGCAAACCCTGCGCTTGCGCCTCGCGCAGCGAAGGCGCTGCCGCGTCCTTGGCGGAGAGGATCGGCGCGATGTCAGCCGGCCACGGCAAGCCCAGCTCGGCATCGAGCGGGTCCGTCCCGAACTCCCCGGCGGGGTTGTAGCCCGTCGAACACAGGTAGGTGACCGCACTGCCGTCGGCCAGAGACATGAACGCGTGCCCCAGCCCTTCGGCGACGTACACGGCCCGGCGGTCAACGTCGTCGAGTTGCACGGCGTCCCACTCGCCGAACGTCGGCGAGCCGACGCGGATGTCGACCACTACGTCGAGCACGGCGCCCTGGGGGCAATAGACGTACTTGGCCTGGCTCGGCGGCACGGCGGCGTAGTGCAGCCCGCGCAGCACGCCGCGCGCCGACACCGACTGGTTCGCCTGGGCGACGGACAGGGGGTGGCCCACCGTGTCCGCGAACACCTCCGCCTTGAACCACTCGAGGAAGACTCCGCGGTCGTCGCTGAAAGCCCGTGGCGTGAACTCCCAGGCACCGTCAATCTTGAGGGGACGCGTATGCATGTTCGCCGACGATAGTGGGCCGAAGGCCCGGTTCATGACCGGGCCCTCGGCTGTCACCTCGTCAGAAGCTGGTGGTCCCGTTGGGCGTGCCGAGCCCGGTGGGTCCGTCCCAGCCCGTCCCCGCGGTGCACCACACAGCGGTCGGGCAGGATCCGTTGGAGCCGGACGTGACGTCGAACAAGCCGGACGAGGTCGCCCACGTGTGGGCGGCGGGGTAGCCGCTCAAGTTGCCGCCCATCGCGTACACGCTGGCGATGATCGGCGACGAGGCGCTGGTGCCGCCGTAGACCTGCCAGCCCGAGCGTCCCTGATAGTTCGTCGAGTCGTAGACGGAAACGCCGGTCTGCGGATCCGCGACCGCCGAGACATCGGCGATTGCCTTGCCCGAGCACTGCGTGACCGTCGTCTGGAACGACGGCTTCGGGTTGAGCGTCGAGCAGCCACTTCCGGCACCGCTCCACGCCGTTTCCGTCCAACCGCGCGTGTTGGCGGCCTTGGTCAGGCTGGTACCACCGACGGCGATGACGGTCGAGAAACTCGCCGGGGACTCGACGCCGTAGCCTGCGTCACCGCTCGACGCGGTGATCGCGATTCCGGGGTGGTTGTAGGCGGAGTTCGGGCCGCTGTCACTGCCGCCGTAGCTGTTGCTGATTGCGGCGACGCCCTGTGTCGCCGCGTAGTCGACGGCTGCGCCGAGGTTGGCGAAGGAGGCAGAGTTGGCTTCGACGAGCAGGATCTTGCAGGCCGGGCACGACGCGGAGACCATGTCGAGGTCAAGAGAGATCTCGGTTGCCCAACCAGCGTTGGTACGGGGCAGGCTGGAGCCACCACTTTGGTTCACGATGCGCAGGCAGCCCGACGCCGTGGTGCAGGCCGGGAGCCCGAACTGCGTGCGGTAGACCCCGAGGTCGGCGGCGGCAGTCGGGTCGTTGTAGGCATCGACGATGGCGACGGTCGTGGCGGCACCAGCAGTTGGGGACAGCTTGTACGCCGACTGGATGTCGGCGGGGGACTTGCCGCTTGGGGTTCCGGTGACTGCAGGCTTTCCGGTGCTGTCCACGACTACCCGCGCGTTGCAGGCGGCGTAGCCGACGGGCGCAGCTGTACACACTCGCTGGGAATGGCGAGCCGACGCGGACGGGGTAGCCGTCGCGCTGGCAGCTGTGGAAAGCGCCGCGACGAGCACGGTCGTGCCGACTGCCGCGGTGAGGGCGAAGCGTTTCATCTGACCTCCAGTGGGGACGCCCGGAACCGGGCTGCTAAGCACGCTGCCTCCTTGTGGCCGATTTGTCCAAAGATGTCACGTCCTGCTGACTGCGGCGTGGCAACGTGGGAGACTCGCGGGGCGGGTGAACCCCCGAATTCCTGTGCGACCTGCGCCGTAACCTGGGCGGGCACCGACACGTCGACGGCGACGATCAAGCGAAAGGCGCACGTGGTGGGGTTCGACCCGGACAGCGCGGTCTTTCGCGTGCACGAGGGCGGCAAGTTGGTCCTGCGCAGCAAGCTGCCGCTCGTCGATCGTGAGTCCCTGTCTCTCGCCTACACGCCGGGCGTCGCCGAAGTCTGCTCGGCGATCGCCGAGGACGAGTCGCTGGCCCGCACCTATACCTGGCGGTCCCGGCTGGTCGCGGTCGTCAGCGACGGCACGGCCGTCCTCGGCCTGGGCAACATCGGCCCCGCCGCCGCGCTACCGGTGATGGAGGGCAAGGCCGCGCTCTTCAGTGAGTTCGCCGGCCTCAACTGCGTGCCGATCGTGCTGGCCACCACTGATCCTGACGAGATCGTCGAGACTGTTGTGCGCATCGCGCCGTCGTTCGGGGGCATCAACCTCGAGGACATCTCGGCCCCGCGCTGCTTCGAGATCGAGGCTCGGCTGCGCGACCGTCTCGACATCCCGGTCTTCCACGACGACCAACACGGCACCGCCATCGTCGTGCTCGCCGCGATGCGCAATGCGGCGAAGGTCACCGGGCGGGAGCTGTCAGATTTGCGGGTGGTTGTGTCCGGTGCCGGGGCGGCTGGGGTCGCTTGCACGAAGATCCTGCTCGCGGCCGGCATCGGCGACATCGCGGTTGCGGACTCGCGCGGCATCCTGCACGCCGGACGCGGTGGGCTCACCGCGGTGAAGGACGAACTGGCCCGGACGACGAACCGCACCGGCCTCACCGGATCGATTCACGACGCGCTCGACGGAGCGGACGTGTTCCTCGGCGTCAGCGCCGGTGCGATCGGTGAGGTCTCGGTCGCCCGCATGAGCCCGAACTCCATCATCTTCGCGTTAGCGAACCCGACGCCCGAGGTCGAGCCCGAGATGGCGCACCGCCATGCGAGCGTCGTCGCCACCGGCCGCAGCGACTACCCGAATCAGATCAACAACGTGCTCGCGTTCCCTGGTGTTTTCGCCGGCGCATTCGACGCCGGTGCCCACACGATCACCGAGAACATGAAGTTGGCCGCGGCCACCGCACTCAGCGACGTGGTGGCCGACGAGCTCGCCCCTGACCGGATCGTGCCGACGCCGTTCGACTCCCGGGTGGCTCCGGCCGTGGCTGCCGCCGTGGCCGAGCAGGCCCGCGCCGACGGCGTCGCCCGTGAGCCGGTCGCTCGCTAGGCCGCGCACAGCTGGGCCGCACAACTAGGCCGCACAGCTAGGCCACCACCAGCTGCCGGGTGCTGACGTTCGAGCGGTCGAGCTGGGTCCACACGCCGGCAATCCTGCGCACCGCTTCGTCAAGACGCTGGGCGGGCAATGAGAACGGCAGCCGCAGGAAACGCTCGAGGGTGCCGTCGATGCCGAAGCGCGATCCGGGCACCAGTACGACTCCTACCTGCGTAGCCAGCAGGGTGAGCGGCGTCGACAGGGGGGCGTCGAGCTCGGCCCACATCGACAGGCCGCCCTGCGGCACCGCGATGCGCCATTGCGGCAACTCACGGGCCAGCGCGGCTATCAGGGCGTCGCGCTGGGGCCGCAGCTCGGCGACCCGTGCCGCGGTGATCTCGTCGAGGCGATCAAACAGGTCGACAGCGATGAGTTGATCGAGCACAGGACCGGCCATGTCGATCGAGGCGCGTAGCGCGGCCAGCCGATGCACGAGGTCGGGCGCGGCTCGCAGCCAGCCGACGCGCAGGCCACCCCACACCGGCTTGGACAGCGAGCCGATGCTGATGACCGACGGGTCGATGGCCGCGCTGGCCCGAGCGCCGGGGCAGAAGCCGAGGTCGACGAAGGACTCGTCCACGATCACGGTGGTGCCGGTCTGGCGCGCGGTGCGCAACACGTCGCGTCGCGCCGACTCGTCGATGAGCGCACCCGTGGGGTTGTGGAAGTCCGGCGTCAGGTAGGCCAGCCGCGGCGACGTCTGGCGCAGCGTGGCCCGGATCAGCTCGACCTGCCAGCCGCCGGCCGCGGCCATGGGCACAGGCACTACGCGGCCGTTGTTGCCGCGAATCGCGTCCAACGCCCCGGAGTAGGTGGGCAGTTCGGTGAGCACGCGGTCGCCGGGCCCGATGAGCAGTCGCAACAACAGGTCGAGCCCGTGCAGAGCGCCGTTGGTGATCAGGATCTGGTCGGCGCTAGTCGAGACCCCGCGCGCCGCGAACCGCGCGGCCACCGACTCGCGCAAGGCCGGTAGCCCGGCGGGGTCGTAGCCGTCGGTGTGCGTCAACGGCGTGATCCGGGCCGCGGCGGACGCGAGGGCGACCTCCAGCACACCGGGTGGGGCGGGCAGCGTGGCACACGACAGGTCGATCACATCGGGAGAATCGCTGGCGGCTGTGCTCCAGCGGGCCAGCGACGTCCGTGGTCGCGATCCCGGCGGAACGCTGACGAAGCTGCCCGATCCCGTGCGGCTGGCGAGGAAGCCGTCGGCGCGCAGCGCGTCGTAGGCCGCGGTGACGGTGGCTCGGCTGATCTGCAGCGCGAGCGCCAATTCCCGCTCGGACGGCAGGCGGGTCTCGGTGGCGATGCGGCCGTCGAGGACGAGCGCGGTGATGCTGTCGCTGAGTGCGGCGTAGACCGGGCCGGGCAGGGTGCGCAGGTCAGGCAGGAGCGCCGCGAGAGCGCGCCCGCCAAGGCGCGAGACTGGTGCCATCTGTTCATGATGTCACGCGATTGGCCTCATTGGCTCGCCACTTGCTGCGTATTGGACCGTGAATCTCGGTAGATGGTCTGTCACGATGCTTGATATGGCCTGGAACGGACTGGTTCGACGCGGACTGCAGCTCTATATTGGCCTGCTGCTCTACGGTCTGGCCGGAGCGCTCCAGGTCCGGTCTGGTCTGGGTCTGGACCCCTGGGACGTGCTGCATCAGGGACTGTCCCGTCACCTCGGCCTGGCGATCGGCACGATGGTGATCATCGTGGGCGTCGCAGTCCTGCTGCTCTGGATCCCGCTGCGGCAGCGGCCGGGAATCGGCACGATCAGCAACGTCGTGCTCATCGGAGTCTCGATGAACGTGTCGCTGATGTGGTTGCCGCACGTGCACGCCACGCCCTGGCGGGTCGCGGACATGATCGCCGGCGTCCTGCTGTGCGGCGTGGCGACCGGCATGTACATCGGCGCCAACCTGGGACCGGGACCACGCGACGGCCTGATGACAGGCCTGGCCCGCCGCACGGGACGGTCGATCAGGCTGACCCGGACAAGCCTCGAGGTCACCGTGCTCGGCATCGGGTGGCTGCTCGGCGGGACCGTCGGCGTCGGAACCGTCGTCTTCGCGCTGGGTATCGGGCCGCTCGTGCACGTATTCATGCCCCTCTTCGACGTCAAAACGCGGCCCCGAACCCCTGGATTCAAGGACCTTCGTGGCGAGGAAGCGACCGCCGTCACATAGCGGCAATGCGTGTGTCTCAAAGTAACGGTTACCGTGGGTTCTGTTAACACCGTTTCGTGTGGAAGGAGAACCCGATGATCACCGGAACTGGAGTGGGCGTCGCGCTGGTGCTCATTGCGCTAGGCGCGCTCGGCGCGATCTCGATCGCCGAGGGGCGCAAGCACCACTGAGCTGTGCTGACGGGCGCCGGCGGGAGACCCTCGCCGGCGCCCGTTGGCGGCTCAGTTGTCGTCATCATCGGACGCACGAGCCAGCCAGGTGGCCAACCGGTCGATCGGCACTTCGAAGTCGGGGTGGGCGTCGACGAAGGCCTGCAACCGCTGCGCCAGCCACTCGAGGCTGACCTGCTCCTCGCCGCGTCGCTCGACCAGCTCTTCGATCCCGCGGTCGGTGAAGTACATGATCGATCACTCGCCGTCGGTCGGGTCGTCGGCCGGGTAGTGCACACCGATCTGACGCCGCACCTCGTCGATCGTCTCCAGGATGGCGACTGTTTCATCGAGCGGGGCGGCCGGGCTTTCCAGCTCCCCAGCGCGCAGGCACCGCTCCACCTCGGCCACCTCCGGCCCATAGCCGTTGCCGGGCAGCTCGCTCGTGACGACCTCGTCCGCGTCGGCCGTGTGGATGGTCATCGAGGCCGGCAGGTGCAGGGGGTTGTCGACGCGAATCCAGCCCTCTGTGCCGACCACCAATGCGCCGAACGGGCTTTCCCGCACTGCGCTGGTGTGGATCTGGGCCACGCGGCCGGAGTCGTAGGACCACTGCACGGCAGCCGTCGCGTCGGATCCGGTGGGCGACAGGACGCCGGCGGCCTGGACGGTGTCGGGTTGGCCGAGGAACAGCCACGCGAAGGTCAGCGGGTAGACGCCCAGATCCAACAGCGCCCCGCCGCCGACGCTCATGTCGAACAGGCGGTGCTCAGGGTTGAATTCGAAGCGCTTGGAGTAGTCGGCCCGGACGTTGACCAGCTCCCCGATCCGGCCGCTGCTCACCAGGCGCTGTGCCTCGACCACCAGCGGGTTGAACCGCATCCACATGGCCTCCATGCAGAACAGCCGGCGGGCACGTGCGGTGGCCACGACGTCGCGAGCCTCCCGCGCGTTGAGGGTGAACGCCTTCTCGACCAGAACCGGCTTGCCCGCTTCCAGAGCGAGCAGCGCGTGTTCGTGATGCTGGCCGTGCGTTGTCGCGATGTAGATGACGTCGAGATCGGGGTCGTCGACCAGTTCGCGGTATGAGCCGTAGGACCGGGCGACGCCGTGCTCCGCGGCGAAGGCGGCCGCACGCGCGCCGTCCCGGGCGGCCACCGCGGCGAGCACGCTCCCGTCGGATGCAGCGATGTCGGGGGCGACATACGCGGCGATCCAGCCCGCGCCGAGAATGCCCCAGCGGATCGGTTCAGCCATGGCCGTGATCAGGCGAGCGCAGACGCGACGGTCTCGCGCTGCTGAGCCTCGTGGATGCGGACCGAACCGACAGCCGGCGACGCGGACGCCCGGCGCGACACCCGCAGCAGCGCCCGGCCGTCGAGGTGCTCAGGCAGATTGAGCGCCATGAACGGCCAGGCGCCCTGGTTGGCCGGCTCCTCCTGCACCCACACCAGTTCGGCGTCGGGGAACCGCCCGAGTTCGGCCCGCAATTCCTCCGCCGGCAGCGGATAAAGCTGCTCGACGCGGACGATCGCGATGTCGCGGCGGTCCTGCTCCCTACGGGCCGCCGCGAGGTCGTAGTAGACCTTGCCGCTGCACAAAAGCACCCGCCGCACCGCGCCGGGGTCGGCGTGGAGATCGCCGAGGACGGGCTGGAACGTGCCGGAGGTGAAGTCGTCGATCTCGCTGACCGCAGCCTTGAGCCGCAGTAGCGACTTCGGGGTGAACGCAATGAGCGGACGGCGCACCGGGGACAGACCTTGGCGCCGCAACAGGTGGAAATAATTCGCCGGCGACGAGCAGATCGCGACGGTCATGTTGTTCTCGGCGGCCATCTGCAGGAACCGCTCGGGTCGGCCCGAGGAGTGATCCGGCCCTTGTCCCTCGTAGCCGTGCGGCAGTAGCAGCGAGACCGACGAGCGCTGTCCCCACTTCGCCTCGCCGGAGGAGATGAACTCGTCGATGATCGTCTGCGCGCCGTCGGCGAAGTCGCCGAACTGTGCTTCCCAGCAGACGAGGGCGTCTTCGCGCATGACCGAGTAGCCGTACTCGAAGCCCATGGCCGCGTACTCCGACAGCAGCGAGTCGTAGATCCAGAACGGCGCCTGGTCGTCGGTCAGGTTGCGTAGCGGCGTGTACTCCGTGCCGTTGTTGCGGTCTATGAGCGTCGCGTGGCGCTGGCTGAACGTGCCACGGCGGGTGTCCTGCCCGGCGACCCGAACGGCGCGGCCCTGCATGACCAGCGAGCCGAACGCGAACAGTTCGGCCGTCGCCCAATCGACGCCGCCGCCGCTGGCCATGGCCACCCGCTTGTCGATGGTCGGCTTGAGCCGCGGGTGGATCGTGAACCCGTCCGGCGGGTTGGCGTAGGCGTCTGCGATCCGTTTGATCCCCTCGACCGAGATCGCCGTGGTGACCGGCGCGGATGGCGAATCCCGCTCGATATCGGGCTCGGGCCGCGGCTGGTCCGAGGCGTTGCGGGTCTCGACGAAGACTTTCTCCAGTTGCTGCTGGAAGTCCTTCAGCGCCGCCTCGGCGTCCTCGAGGGTGATGTCGCCGCGGCCCACCAGAGACTCGGTGTAGAGCTTTCGGACGCTGCGCTTGCCGTCGATGATGTCGTACATCTGCGGCTGCGTGAACGACGGGTTGTCAGCCTCGTTGTGGCCGCGCCGGCGGTAGCAGACCATGTCGATGACGACGTCCTTCTTGAACTCGCGCCGGTAGTCGACGGCGAGCTTCGCGACCCGGACGCACGCCTCGGGGTCGTCGCCGTTCACGTGGAAGATCGGCGCGGCGATCATGCGGGCGATGTCGGTGGCATACAGCGACGAGCGCGATGCGGACGGCGAGGTCGTGAAGCCCACCTGGTTGTTGACGACTACGTGCACCGTGCCGCCGGTGCGGTAGCCGCGCAACTGCGACAGGTTCAACGTCTCGGCCACCACACCCTGTCCGGCGAAGGCGGCGTCGCCGTGCATCATCAAGGGCAGCACCGTGAAGCCGGCCTCGCCCTTGTTCAGGACGTCCTGCTTGGCCCGCACGATGCCCTCCAGCACCGGGTCGACGGCCTCGAGGTGCGACGGGTTGGCGGTGAGGGTCACGGCGATCTCGCGCCCGCTCGGCGCGTGGAACGTGCCTTCGGCGCCGAGGTGGTACTTCACGTCTCCGGAGCCTTGTGCGGTGCCCGGGTCGATGTTGCCCTCGAACTCGTTGAAGATCTTGGCGTAGGGCTTGCCGACGATGTTGGCCAGCACGTTGAGCCGGCCGCGGTGCGGCATGCCCATGACAACCTCGTCGAGTTCCTGGTCGGCGGCGGCGGCGAGCACCGCGTCGAGCAGGGCGATCACCGTCTCGGCGCCTTCGAGGCTGAAGCGCTTCTGGCCGACGTACTTGGTCTGCAGGAACGTCTCGAACGCCTCGGCCACGTTGAGCCGGCTGAGGATGTGCAACTGCTCTTCGCGGGCTGGGGCGTCGTGCTTGAGTTCGATGCGTGACTGCAGCCATTGGCGCTGCGCCACATCGGTGATGTGCATGTACTCGACGCCGACCCGGCGGCAGTACGAGTCGCGCAGCACCCCGAGGATGTCGCGCAGCTTCATGAGCTTGCGGCCCGAGAAGCCGTCGACCGGGAACTCGCGGTCGAGGTCCCACAGGGTCAGGCCGTGCCGGGTGATGTCGAGGTCGGGGTGGGTGCGCACGGTGAACTCGAGCGGGTCGGTGTCGGCCATCAGGTGACCCCTGGCCCGGTAGGAGTTGATCAGCTCGATGACCCGCGCGTTCTTGTCGATCTGGCCCTCATGGCTGACGTCGCGGTCGACCATCCAGCGGATCGGCTCGTACGGGATGCGCAGCGCCGCGAAGATCTCGTCGTAGAAATCATCGGCTAGCAGCAACTGGTGGATCCGGCGCAGGAACTCACCGGACTGCGCACCCTGGATGATGCGGTGGTCATACGTCGAGGTCAGCGTCATGATCTTGCTGATCGCGCGCTCGCTGAGCTTCTCGTCGCTCATTCCGCTGAACTCGGCGGGGTATCCATCGCCCCGACGCCGACGATGGTGCCCTGCCCGGCCATCAGGCGCGGAACGGAGTGGTTGGTGCCGATCGTGCCCGGATTGGTGAGGCTGAGCGTGGTGCCGGCGAAGTCGTCGGCACCCAATTTGCCCGCGCGGGCCCGGCGGATGATGTCCTCGTAGGCGTTCCAGAAGCCGGCGAAGTCCATCGTCTCGGCGCCCTTGATGTTCGCGACGACGAGTGAACGGGAGTTGTCCTTGCCGACCAGATCGATCGCGATGCCGAGGTTGACGTGCTCGGGCGTGACGAGCGAAGGCTTTCCCTCGATCTCGGCGAAGTAGTTGTTCATCTCGGGGAAGTCGTGCAGCGCCCGGACGATCGCGTAGCCGACGATGTGCGTGAAGCTCACCTTGCCGCCGCGCGAGCGGCGCAGATGGTTGTTGATGACGACCCGGTTGTCGGCCATCAGCTTGGCCGGGACGGCGCGCACGCT
>JAOPWD010000373.1 GCA_025965875.1 Pseudonocardiales bacterium | reverse complement strand
TTCGCTTGGGCTGCGACATCGGGGCCGTGCGCGATCTCGACGACGAGGTCAGCGGTCCGGATCAGCGCTGCGCTGGTCACCGGCGCCTTGACCTGAAGTGCCGGGCCGGCCGGAGCCGGAGCGCCCGGCACGGCGGCCCTGGCGCCATTTCCGTTCGGCACGGCTCCGGCCGCGGCGCCCTTGCCCTGAGCGCTGTCCGCGACGCCCCCGCCGCTGCCGGCCTTTCCGGGGTTTGCTTGCGAGCACCCGGCCAACAGGACCATGCCCACCAACACTGCGGCACCTGTCGCTAGAACGATCCGTCTCATCGTGAACCTCTCGCTCGAGAACCTGCCTAACGGACGTGACGGGGCGTCCGTGCCGTTCCCGGTCGCGGGTCTCGGTTGGGTTACTCCGTGCCGTGGTCGGTGGACGCGCGGTCCGTCGCGGCGTTGCGCACAGCCGCCGCGACAGCGGTCGGCACCGCCGGGTCGAACACGCTCGGGACGATGTAGGTGGCGTTGAGCGCGTCGTCGGAGACGCAATGGGCCAGTGCGGAGGCGGCGCTGAGCAGCATCGGGATGGTCACCTCACGGGCGCGGGCGTCGAGCAGACCGCGGAACACCCCCGGAAACGCCAGCACGTTGTTGATCTGGTTCGGGTAGTCGCTGCGTCCGGTCGCGAGCACGGCCGACAACGGCTGCGCGGCGTCGACGTCGACCTCCGGATCGGGGTTGGCCAGCGCGAACACCACCGGATCAGAAGCCATGTCGGAGATCCACGCGGCAGGCAGCACGCCCGGCGCGCTCACGCCGATGAACACGTCAGCACCGCGCAACGCATCGTGCAGGTCGCCGGTCACCGCGGCCGGATTGGTCATCTCCGCCAGCGCCCGCTTGGACGAATTCAGGGTGGAGTCCGACGGCGACAAGATGCCCTCGCGGTCCCACACCAGGACGTGCCCCGCCCCGGCCGCCAGCAGCAGCGTCACAATCGCCGTCCCCGCCGCACCACCGCCGGCCACGACGATCCGCGCCCCCTCCATTGGCTTGGTCACGCAGCGCAACGCGTTCGTCAGGGCCGCGAGTACCACGATCGCAGTGCCGTGCTGGTCGTCGTGGAACACCGGGATGTCCAGCTCCGCGCGCAGCCGCCGCTCGATCTCGAAGCAGCGCGGCGCCGAGATGTCCTCGAGGTTGATGCCGCCGAAGCCTGGCGAGATCCCGCGCACGATCCGCACGATCTCGTCGGTGTCCTGCGTGTCGAGGCAGATCGGCCAGGCGTCGATGTTGGCGAAGCGCTTGAACAGCGCGCACTTGCCCTCCATCACCGGCAGCGCCGCGCCCGGGCCGAGGTTGCCGAGGCCGAGCACCGCCGAGCCGTCGGTCACCACGGCCACCGAGTTGCCCTTGATCGTCAGCTTGGCGACGTCCTCGGGGTGCTCGGCCAGCGCGAGCGACACCCGCCCGACGCCCGGTGTGTAGGCCATCGACAGGTCATCGCGGGTGCGCAGCGGCACCTTGGACTCGACGCTGATCTTGCCGCCGAGGTGCAGCAGGAACGTCCGGTCGCTCACCCGGTGCACCGTGACGCCGTTGACGACCCGGATCGCCTCGACGATCTCGGCCGCGTGCTCGCCGTTGGACGCCGAGCAGGTCACGTCGATCGTGATCCGATCCGAGCGCGAGTCGCTGACGTCGATGGCGGTGACGAGCCCGCCGGCCGCGCCGACGGTCGTGGCGAGCACCCCCACCACGGCGGCCGAGGGAGCCGCGTACAGGCGCACCGTGATGGCGTAGGAAGCACTCGTGGGCAGCGGCCGCGGCCGGGCCGAATCGGGCAGGCTCATCCTCACATCCTGGCAGCGAGTGAAAGGATGACCTCTGCCCGCCCGACGCGGGCACGTCACAACGAGGTGACCCAGTAGATGACCGACACCCATCCGGGTACCGAGATCGCCGGCAGCGTCGACCCCGACGTCTTCGCGCGGCGATACCTCGCGCATGCAACCAGCCAACTGCCCGGCCGGGCCGGCAATGCGCTGGCCACGCTCGCCGAGGAGAGTCTCGCCTTCGGTTCGGTGCGCACTGACGAACAGAACCTGCTGCGCATCCACGACATCGATCCCGACACCACCGCGATCGAGGTGATCACCGCCGACGCGCCGTACCTGGTCGACTCCGTCCGCGCCGAGCTCGACCGCTGCGGCAACCCGATCGCGCGGGTCCTGCACCCGCAGCTGGTCGTGGCCCGCGATGCCGACGGGCGGCTCACCACGATCTTCGATATCGACGACAACGCCGACGTCCCGGCAGAGGCCACCGTCGAGTCCTGGATGCACATCGAGATCGACAAGCTCGCCCCAGCGCAGCGGGAGCCGCTCGAGGCCGAACTGCGGCGGATCCTCGCCGACGTCCAGCACGCGGTCGCCGACGCACCGGCCATGTACAAGCTCATCCGCGAACTGGCCGACGAGCTCAACGCCGACCCGGGCGAGTTCGACCGCGAGACCAGCGAGGAGGCCGGCGCCCTGCTGCGCTGGCTGGCCGACGGCAACTACATGATCCTCGGGCACGCCGCGTACTCGGCCAATGACCTGGCCAGCCCGCGCGCGATGGCGCCGGACGACGCCCAGGGGGTGCTGCGTGGCGAGGCCCGGATCTCGCCCCTGGAACTGCTGCCCGCCTACCGCAGCGGCGCCCCGCTGGTGATCTTCAAGTCTCCGTTGGTGTCCACGGTGCGCCGTGCGGTGCGTTTCGACTGCGTCACCGTGGTCACCCCCGCCACCGGCCGTCACCCGCAGCTGATGCACGTCTTCCTCGGCCTGATCACCAACGCCGAGGACGGCACGGTCGGCCGGGTGCCCGTCGTGCGGCGGCGCATTGCCGAGATCCTGCTGCGCTCGGGCGTACGCGCCGACAGCCACACCGGCCGCGGCCTGCTCGCGGCCATCCGCACACTGCCCCGCGACGAGCTGCTCGAAGCGCCCACGGCGGACCTGCTGCGGCTGGCCCAGCTCGTCGTCGACCGCGCCGAGAGCGGCACCGTCGGCGTGTTCGGCCGCATCCACCTCAATCGGGACTTCGTCAGCGTGCTCGTGTACTTCCCGGCCGACCGGTTCGGCCCCGAGACGCGGCGCCGGGTCACCGCCGTCATCAACAAGCACTGGCCGGGCGAGATCATCGGCCGCGACGACCGCATCGTCGAGCTGAACCTGGCCCGCATGCAGTATCTGATCGCCGTGCGCCCCGGCACCCAGCCGCCCTCGCCCGCCCGCCCGATGGTCGAGGCCGAAGTGGCCAAGGTGACCCGCCGGTGGACCGACGACCTGGCCGACCTGCTCACCCTGCGCTTGGGTGAAGACGGCGCCGAGCGCGCGCTGCGCAAGTACGCCACCGCCCTGCCCGAGGCGTACAAGGAGGACTTCGCGGCTGACACCGCCGCGCGCGACCTGGAGCGTCTCGAGAACCTGCCCGTCGAGGACGGGCTGGGCTTCGACCTCTACGTCCCCCACGAGGACGACGTGGCAGACCGCCGGTTGAAGGTCTTCCGCACCGGGCAGTCCGTGTCGCTCGCCCGTGCGCTGCCGATCTTCACCCAGATGGGCATCGAGGTCCTCGACGAGCGTCCGTACCAGCTCGAGCTCGGGGGCGGCGACGACGCGTGGATCTACGACTTCGGGCTGCGGCTTCCCGTCGGCATCGAGTTCGACGACCAGCGCGCCGAGCACGTCATCGATGCGCTGGGCCTGCTGTGGCGTGACCAGATCGAGCAGGACGGCTTCAACGCGCTGGTCGTGCGCACCGGAATGACGTGGTGGCAGGCCAACATCCTGCGGCTGTACGCGAAGTACCTGCGCCAGGCCGGCACCACGTTCAGCCAGGGCTACATCGAGCAGGCACTCGTCGACAATCCGTCGATCGCGCTGTCGCTCGTGACCCTGTTCGAGTCGAGGTTCGACCCGGCCCGCGAGGGTGAGGCGCCGGTGGGCGTGGGCGAGGGCGAGACGAGCGTGGTCGAGGCCATCGAGGCCCAACTGGCCGGCGTCGCCAGCCTCGACCAGGACCGCATCCTGCGTTCGCTGCTCGGGCTCGTCGGCGCGACGCTGCGCACGAACGCCTACCGCACGGACGATGCGGGAAACCGGCGCACCGCCCTGGCCGTGAAGCTCGACCCGCGGCGGATCGCCGACCTGCCCGAGCCGCGCCCGCGCTACGAGATCTGGGTGTATTCGCCCCGTGTCGAAGGCGTCCACCTGCGCTTCGGCTCGGTGGCCCGCGGTGGCTTGCGCTGGTCGGACCGCCGCGAGGACTTCCGCACCGAGGTCCTCGGCCTGGTCAAGGCGCAGATGGTGAAAAACGCGGTCATCGTGCCCACCGGCGCCAAGGGCGGCTTCGTCGTCAAGGCCTCCGGCGACACCGGCGGCCTGCAGATCTCCTCCCGCAAGCCGCTGTCCGAGGACCGCGACGCCTGGCTGGCCGAGGGCATCGCCTGCTACCGCACCTTTATCTCCAGCCTGCTGGATCTCACCGACAACTACGTCACCGACACCGAGGGGGACGCCGCCGGGGTGCAGCGGATCGTCGCGCCGCCGCAGACCCGCCGCTACGACGGTGACGATCCCTATCTGGTGGTCGCGGCCGACAAGGGCACCGCGAAGTTCAGCGACATCGCCAACGAGATCGCGATGGACTACGGCTTCTGGCTCGGCGATGCGTTCGCCTCCGGCGGCTCGGTCGGCTACGACCACAAGGCGATGGGCATCACCGCCCGCGGCGCGTGGGAGTCGGTCAAGTACCACTTCCGGGAACTGGGCCTGGACACCCAGTCACAGGACTTCACGGTGGTCGGCATCGGCGACATGTCCGGGGACGTGTTCGGCAACGGGATGCTGCTTTCCGAGCACATCCGGCTGGTCGCCGCGTTCGACCACCGGCACGTCTTCCTCGACCCCGACCCGAACGCCGCGCGCAGCTTCGCGGAGCGACGCCGGATCTTCGACCTGCCGCGCTCGTCCTGGGGCGAGTACGACACATCGCTCATCTCGCCCGGCGGCGGCATCTATCCGCGCATCCTCAAGTCGATCCCGATCAGCCCCCAGGTCCGCGACGCCCTCGACATCGCCGAGGACATCGTCAGCATGACGCCGACCGAACTGATCCACGCGATCCTGCTCGCGCCGGTCGACCTGCTGTGGAACGGCGGCATCGGTACCTACGTGAAGTCCTCGGCCGAGCCGCAGTCCGCGGCCGGCGACAAGGCCAACGACACCCTGCGCGCCGACGGCATCGACCTGCGTGCTCGCGTGGTCGGCGAGGGCGGCAACCTGGGCTTCACCCAGCTGGGCCGCATCGAGTACGCCCGCAACGGCGGGCACATCAACACCGACGCGATCGACAACTCGGCCGGCGTCGACACGTCCGACCACGAGGTCAACCTGAAGATCCTGCTCGACCGCTCGGTCGCGTCGGGCTCGATCTCGCGCGACGAGCGCAACGACCTGCTCGCGTCGGTCACTGACGACGTCGCCGCGCTCGTGCTGCGCGACAACTACGAGCAGAACGTGCTGCTCGGGATGGCCCGCAAGCTGAGCCCAGCGTTGATCAGCGTCCACCAGCGGTTCATCCAGGAGCTCGAGAAGGCCGGCGAGCTCGACCGCGCTATCGAGTTTCTCCCGTCGGACAAAGAGATTGCCCAGCGCGACGCCGACGGCGTCGGGCTGTCGTCACCCGAGAACTCGGTGCTCGTCGCCTACTCCAAGATGACCCTCACCGACCACATCGAGGACTCCACGCTCCCGGACGAACCATGGTTCCAACGGGCGCTGGCCGACTACTTCCCGGCCGCGATCTCCGAGCGGTTCGCCGCTGACCTGGCCAACCACCCGCTGCGCCGCGAGATCATCACCACGGTGGTCGTCAACGACATGATCAACCGCAGCGGCACCACGTTCATGCACCGGGCGATCGAGGAGACCGGCGCCGACATCGCCCAGATCACGCGGGCGTACGGCATCGTGCGCGAGGTCTTCGGCCTGCCCGGCCTGTGGGCCGACATCGAAGCGCTCGACAACATCGTCCCCACCGACGCGCAGCACGCGGGCTATCAGGAGATCCGCCGGCTCATCGACCGGGCGACCCGCTGGCTCGTCGACGTGCGGTTCCCGCTCACCGACGTCGCCGCCGAGATCGAGCGCTTCGAACCGACGATCCGGACGATGAGCTCGCGCATCACCGGGCTGCTGCACGGGGCGGAACTGTCCAACCTCTACTCCGAGGTCGACCGCCTCGTCGGACTCGGTCTGCCCCGCGAGCTCGCGCTGCGCCTCGGCGAACTGCTCAACGCGTTCCTGCTGCTCGACGTCGTCGAGATCGCCAACGCCAGTGAGGACTCCGCCGAGGAGATCGCCGAACTGCATTTCGCCCTCTCGGCGCAGTTCAGCGTCGACGACCTGCTCACCGCGATCACCTTGCTGCCCCGCGACGACCGCTGGTCGACGCTGGCGCGGGCCGCCGTGCGCCACGACGTGTACGCGGCGTTGTCGTCGATCACGTCGGCGGTTCTGCGCAGTACCGACGACACGTTGACCGGCGAGGAGCGGATCGCGGCGTGGATGCAGGCCAACGCCGAACGGGTGGAGCGGGCGCGCGCGACGGTGCAGGCCGCCCTGAGTCGCGAAGTCGTGGACCTGGCCACGCTCTCGGTGGCACTGCGGGTGATGCGCGGACTGCCCGGCTGAGGTCGGCCTAGCGGACTGGCACGGCGCGATGTATCGGGACGTGCGCCCACACGGTCTTGCCACGGTCGCCGCGTTCGACGCCCCACTCGTCGGATATGGCATCGACGATCTTCAGGCCGCGCCCGCCGGGCTCGTCCTCGCCGGCGATCCGGGGCTCGGGCTCCTGGTCGCTCGGGTCGCCGACACACACGCGAACGCCCGAGGTGTCGACGTCCCAGCTGACGTCGAGGGTGGCGCAATCGGCTGAGCTGGTGTGGAGTACCGCGTTGCCGACCAGTTCGCTGGCCACGAGCACGGCGTCGTCGATGGCGCCGGCGGGCAGGTCGTAGGAGGCGAGGTCGCGAGCGAGTTGGCGCCGGACGATCGCGGCGCTAGCCGCCTCGTGCCGCACCATCAAGGCACCTCGCATACCAATCGGCCTCCCGGATTGTTTGTCCCGTACTCCGAGCCTGCCCGATATGCCGGGATCCGAAACACCGTGGGC
>JAOPWD010000293.1 GCA_025965875.1 Pseudonocardiales bacterium | reverse complement strand
ACGACTGCTCCGTTGACGGTGACCGCGACGAGGTTGGGGCGGTTCTGCTGCGGGCACAGGGCGTCGTCGGTGACGGCGGGGTCGGTGCGCGGGACGCACATCGGGTAGCCGGTGCCGGAGTGGATGGTGGGGTTCGCGTCATCGACACTGAAGCGCGGGTCGGGGCTCTGGGCCCGCCCGAAGCGACCGTTGGGGTCGTTGATCTGCACGATCGCCGGGTTCGCCGGGTCGCCGGTGTCGACCTTCAGGTTGCCGGTGGCGTAGTCGATGCCGGTGATCACACCGGTGCTGGTGTTCAACGACTGCTGGGCGGCGTACAGCAGACCCGCGATGCGCCGGGAGCCGACGATGTTGCCCACCGCGCGCATCTCGAAGGACGGGTAGCCACCGCCGAGGTCCAACGAGGGCCCGCCCTGGACGAAGTCGGCCCAGGTGAACGTGTTGGCCGGCATCTGGATCACCAGGTTGCACGGCACCACGATCGGTCCGTTGTTCAGCGTCAGGGTGCCACCGAAGCGGTGCGGATCGGTGGTGTTCGGACAGTTGGCGTTGGTGGCATCCACCGTGGCGTTCTGGATGAAGCCGGTGTCATCGAAACCGTGGATCAGCGCGGGATTGACCGAAGTCACCGGGTCAGGCAAGTTGGCCGTCACAAACGGCGCCACCGCGGCCTTTGGCTGTTTCGCGGTGCCGCCCTGGCCGACGGCGTTGTTCCCGAACGGCAGGACGAGCACGCTGAGCGCCGCGAGCGGCACGAGGATCGAGCCGACGCGACGCAGTCGAGCGCGCGCTAGGCGGGAACGACGTGGAACAGCGACCCTATCCGGTCGCTTGATCTGGTTGACCTTCATGATGATTCATCTCTTCCCCCGATTGTGAGGCGCCCGGGCCTGGTCGCCTCCTCGATCCCCGACCGGCAAGAGCGGTTGGTCGGCTGGGGAACGGGGCAAGCGTGCGACCTCGGGGTGTGATGAAGCAGATGGGTCGCAGGTCGTACGACCCTGAGCCGGTTGGGTCGGAAGGTCGTACGACCGTTACCGTCCGGCGGCCGATGATTTTCGGTCGCCGTCCGCGTCTAAGCAATTGACACCACCAACCGAGGAGCGAACCCACCATGCGCAAGATCGTCAACGCCACGTACATGACCCTCGACGGCGACATCCAGAACATGCAGGACTGGCACTTCGAGTACTTCGGCGAGGACGCCACGAAGACCGCCGCCGATCAGCTCATGAGCAGTGACGCCCTGATCATGGGCCGCAAGACCTACGACGGCTTCTCCGTGGCGTGGCCCGAGCGGGCCGGCGCGGACGAGTTCTCCGATCGGATGAACAGCATGCAGAAGTACGTCGTCTCGTCCACGCTCCAAGACCCGACCTGGACCAACACCGCCGTCATCAGCGGCGACGTCGTGGCCCAGGTTCAGAAGCTGAAGGAGCAGGACGGGACGAACATCCTGCAGTACGGCTACGGCCCGGTGACCCGGCTGCTGCTGGAGAACGGGCTGCTCGACGAGTTCCGGATCTGGCTGCACCCGGTGCTCTCCGGCAAGGCCAAGCCGGACGACCTGCTCTACCGCGACTTCGCCCAGACCAAGTTCACCCTCACCGGCACCGATGTGCACAGCACCGGCACAGTCATCCTCACCTACACGCCGGAGAAGGCCGTCTAGGACGGCGAGGGTTCCCGCCGCGCACCGCCGGCCGGCTGCGGACGGTCAACTAGAGTGTCCAGTCGTGGCTACCACCAATGACCTCAAGAACGGCCTGGTCCTCAACATCGACGGCCAACTCTGGACGATCGTCGAGTTTCAGCACGTCAAGCCCGGCAAGGGCGGCGCATTCGTGCGCACGACCCTCAAGAACGTGATGTCTGGCAAGGTCGTCGACCGCACCTTCAACGCGGGCACCAAGGTCGAGACGGCCACGGTCGACAAGCGCACGATGACCTACCTCTACAAGGAGGGCACCGACTTCGTCTTCATGGACAGCGACACCTACGACCAGGTGCACGTGCCCACCGAGACGGTCGGCGAGAACGCGAACTACCTGCTCGACAACGCCGAGGTCGTCATCGCGGTGCACGAGAGCATCCCGCTGTTCATCGAACTGCCCACCAGCGTCGAACTCGTGATCAGCCACACCGATCCCGGGGTGCAGGGCGACCGCTCCACCGGCGGTACCAAGCCGGCGACCCTGGAGACAGGTGCCGAGATCGCGGTACCGCTGTTCGTGACCACCGGCGAGAAGGTCAAGGTCGACACCCGCGACGGCCGCTACCTGGGCCGCGTCAGCTCCTGACGTGGCAGCTCGAAGCAAGGCCCGCAAACGCGCCGTCGACGTGCTCTACGAGTCCGACGCGCGGGGCGTCGGTCCGGTCACCACTCTCGCCGAGCGGGTGGCTATGGCCGACCCGCCGGTGAACGACTTCACGATCGAGCTCGTCGAGGGGGTGCAGGCCAACCTCGACCGGATCGACGAGATCCTCGCCGACTATGCCGAGGGCTGGACTGTGGCGCGGATGCCCGGCGTCGACCGGGCGGTCCTGCGCCTGGGCGTCTACGAGCTGCTGTGGCGAGCCGACGTGCCCGAGGCGGTCGTCATCGACGAAGCCGTCGAGCTGGCCAAGACGCTGTCCACCGACGAGTCGCCGCGGTTCGTGAACGGGGTACTTGCGCGGGTGCTGCGCGATCGCCCGCCGGTTGCGGTCGAGACGTCCTGACCCGGGCGGGTGAGGGCACTAAGGAGCGCCGTCGAGGATCAGGGACTCCGGCGTCAACACCTGCCACTGAACGAGACGATCGGTGATGCCCGCGACGCTCGTGTCGTACATGAGCGCGAGGGTCTGCAGGTCCTCGCGCCGAATCGACAACGAAGTTCCCCGAAAGTGCCCACGTTGCCGTTGGATCGCGGCCGCGAAGCGGGTCAGCGGCTCGGCGTCGGGATCGTTCAGCGCTGCCACCCGCTCGGCGTTGAGCACGATCCGCGCCAGTGGCGCCGCGCTCGGGGTGCCGAACGCCGGGGCTTCCTCGACCGGCAACAGCTCGCCGACCGACACGCCGTAGAACTCGGCGAGCTCAGCCAGCCGTTGCACCGAGATCGCGCGCTCGCCGCGTTCGTAGGAACCGACCACGACCGCTTTCCAGCGCCCCTCGGACGTCCGCTCGACGCCGCGCAGGGAGAGTTGCTGTTGGGCCCGGACCGCCCGCAGTCGCCCGCCGAGCGCGGTTGCGAAATCGGTGAAGGCAGGTGCCTCGATGTCACGCTGAACGCTCACGTGGTCACTCTCTGTACACCGGCGGATAAGTCTCTTCCTAAGAAGATAACCCGCTGAGGGCGTTCGGTCCAAGTAAACGGCGCGTCCAAGACAGATCGTCCAGTGCTGCGCTGTTACAGTGACGGCGATCGACGTCCTTTAAAGGCCCGTCCCGTGAGGCGGACAAGGAGGTCCTGTGAACGGTCGTGCCCGCACACCCGCCGAGACCACACTCGGCGCACCTGACGTGGCTCGCATAGTCGACCGCATGGCCCACCAGATCATCGAGAGCATCGCCAAATTCGGCTTCGATGCCGCCCTGCTGGGCATCCCGACCCGTGGCGTACCACTGGCCCACCGACTGTCCGACCGGATCAAGGTGTTCGCCGACGTGGCCGTCCCGGTCGGATCGGTCGACGTCACCCTCTACCGCGACGATCTGCGGCTGCGTGGCGTACGCCCGCTGGGCGAGACCGTCGAGCCCGAGGGCGGCATCACGGGTAAGACCGTCATCCTTGTCGACGACGTGCTCTTCTCCGGCCGCACGATCCGCGCCGCCCTGGACGCGCTGGCCGACCTCGGCCGGCCACGCGCGGTGCAACTCGCGGTGCTCGTCGACCGTGGTCACCGGGAACTGCCGATCCGGGCCGACTACGTCGGCAAGAACCTGCCGACCTCGCCGCGCGAGAGCGTGCGCGTGTCGCTGGCCGAGACCGACGGCGCCGACGCTGTCAGCGTGACCGAAGGGGCAGACGCATGAGCCGCCACCTGCTGTCCGCGGGGGACCTGAGCAGCGACGAGGCGATCGCTATCCTCGACGCGGCCAAGCAGATGCACGCCATCCAGACCCGCGAGGTGAAGAAACTGCCGCCGCTGCGGGGCCGGACGATCGTCAACCTCTTCTTCGAGGACTCCACGAGAACCCGTTCGTCCTTCGAGATCGCCGGCAAGTGGCTCTCCGCGGACGTCATCAACGTCAGCGCCAAGGGATCGAGCATGAGCAAGGGTGAGAGCCTGCGCGACACCGTGCTGACCGTCGCGGCGCTCGGCGTCGACGCCCTCGTCGTGCGCCACAACGCCTCCGGCGCGGTGCAGCGCATCGCCGGTTGGGTGTCCTGCCCGGTCATCAACGCCGGTGACGGGACGCACGAGCACCCCACCCAGGCGCTGCTCGACGCGTACTCCCTGCGCGAGCGCCTCGGCGACCTGACCGACCGGCACGTGGTCATCGTCGGCGACATCACGCACAGCCGGGTCGCCCGGTCCAACGTGCTGCTGCTGACCACGCTCGGCGCGCGAGTGACACTGGTCGCCCCGCCGACGCTGCTGCCGGCCGGGGTGGGCGCGTGGGAATGCGCGACGAGCTGGGATCTGGACGCCGTGCTGACCGGCAAGGCCGCGGGCGACGTCGACGCAGTGATGATGCTGCGAGTTCAGCGCGAGCGGATGGGCGGCGGGTTGCCCGGGGGAGCTCGCGACCCCGGCGGTGTGTTCGTCCCGACCGAGCGGGAGTACGCGATCGGGTACGGACTGAGCCCGGCCCGGCTGGACCTGCTCGCCGAGCATGCGCCGATCCTGCATCCGGGGCCGATGAACCGCGGCCTGGAGATCTCCTCCGTCGCGGCCGACAGCGCCCGCTCGATGGTGCTCGACCAGGTGCAAGCAGGAGTTGCCGTGCGGATGGCTGTGCTGTACCGGATGCTCGCCGGCGTGGACGCGCCCGCTCTCGCGGAGGCCTCGGCATGAGAACCCGAAGCAAGCCGCTCACCCCCATGCGGACCACGATGATTGTTGCGGTGGCGTCGGCATGAGTGTGCTGCTGCGCGGGGTCGCTCCGCTGGGCGGCCCTGCCGTCGACGTGCTGCTCGAGGGCGGCGTGATCGCCGAGATCGGCGCCAGCCTGGCCGCTCCCGCCGACGCCGAGGTGATCGATGCCGCAGGCCTGGTGCTGCTCCCGGGCTTCGTCGACCTGCACACCCACCTGCGCGAGCCCGGTCGCGAGGACGCCGAGACCATCGCCACGGGGTCGGCCGCCGCCGCGCTGGGTGGCTTCACCGCGGTGCACGCGATGGCCAACACCGACCCGATCGCCGATACCGCCGAGATGGTCGAGCAGGTGTACCGGCTGGGCCAACTGGCCGGCCTGGTCGACGTGCGCCCCGTCGGCGCGGTGTCCAGAGGGCTGGCCGGCGAGCGGCTGGCCGAGATCGGCAACATGGCGCGCTCGGCCGCGGCGGTGCGAGTGTTCAGCGACGACGGGCACTGCGTGCACGACGCGCTGCTGATGCGCCGCGCGCTGGAGTACCTCAAGCCGTTCGACGCCGTGCTGGCCCAGCACGCACAGGACCCCCGCCTGGCCGGCGAGGGCAGTTGCGCGCACGAAGGCGAGGTCTCCGGCCGGCTGGGGCTGCCCGGCTGGCCCGCCGTCGCCGAGGAAAGCATCGTCGCCCGCGACGTCATGCTCACCGAGCACACCGGCTCGCGCCTGCATGTGTGTCACGTCTCGACGGCAGGCAGCGTCGAGGTGATCCGCTGGGCGAAGGCACGTGGCATCGCGGTGAGCGCCGAGGTCACGCCGCATCACCTGCTGCTGACCTGCGATCTGCTCGCCGGCTACGACCCGATCTACAAGGTGAACCCACCGCTGCGCCCGGCTGAGGACGTCGCGGCCCTGCAGGCCGGCCTGGCCGACGGCACCATCGACGCGGTCGCCACCGATCACGCTCCGCATGCCGCGCACGACAAGGACCACGCGTTCGGCGACGCGGCGTTCGGCATGCTCGGGCTGCAGACCGCGATCGGCGTCGTGGCCGAGACGATGGTCGCCACCGGTCTGCTGGACTGGGCCGGCGTGGCGGACCGGATGAGTGTGCGTCCCGCCGCCATCGGCCGGGTGGGCGGCCATGGGCGCCCCATCGAGGTAGGTGAGCCGGCCAACCTGACCCTCGTCGACCCGGCCGGCTCGTACCTTGTCGACGTGGACACGCTGGCCTCGCGATCGCGCAACACGCCCTTCGCCGGCCGCACGTTCCCGGCCGCAGTGGTGGCGACGTTCCTGCGCGGCCGGCCGACCGTGCTGGACGCCGCATTGGTCGAGGTGGTGCCGGCATGACCCCGCACCCCACGTCGAGTGACGTATCCCCAAGATCAGAGACGGAGATTTCGCCGTCTCTGATCATCGAGATACGCCACTCAACGGAAGGATGGACGGTGTGAGCAGCGCGATCCTGGTTCTGGAGGACGGCCGCACGTTCGCCGGCGAGGCGTACGGCGCGGCGGGGGAGACGTTCGGCGAGGCCGTCTTCGCCACCGGGATGACCGGCTACCAGGAGACGCTCACCGATCCGTCCTACCACCGCCAGGTCGTCGTACAGACCGCACCGCACATCGGCAACACCGGCGTGAACGACGAGGACGCGGAGTCGCGGCGCATCTGGGTGGCCGGCTACGTGGTTCGCGACCCGGCCCGCCGGCCGTCGAACTGGCGTGCCCGCCGCTCACTCGACGACGAACTGCTGGCCAACGGGATCGTCGGCATCAGCGGCATCGACACCCGCGCCCTGACCCGGCACCTGCGCGAGCGCGGTGCCATGCGCTGCGGCGTCTCGAGCATCGACGCCGATCCACAGGCCCTGCTGCGCAAGGTGATCGACTCTCCGCAGATGGCCGGCGCTGACCTGTCCGCGCAGGTCACCACCGCCGAGCCCTACCGGGTCGATGCGCTGGGCGAGCACCGGTTCACCGTCGCGGCACTCGACTACGGCATCAAGGCCATGACCCCGTACCGGATGGCCGAGCGGGGCATCACCACCCACGTCCTGCCGTCCACGTCCTCGGCCGCCGACGTGCTGGCCACCGGTGCCGACGCGGTGTTCCTCGCCAACGGTCCGGGCGACCCGGCCACCGCCGACGCCGCCGTCGAGACGGTGCGCGACCTGCTGCGCCGCGACCTGCCGATCTTCGGCATCTGCTTCGGTAACCAGATCCTCGGCCGGGCCTACGGATTCGGCACCTACAAGCTCGGCTACGGTCACCGCGGCATCAACCAGCCCGTGCAGGATCGAGCCACCGGCAAGGTCGAGATCACTGCGCACAACCACGGCTTCGCAGTCGACGCGCCGCTGGACCGCGTCAGCGACACCGAGTTCGGCGCCGTCGAGGTCAGCCACGTCTGCCTCAACGACAATGTGGTCGAGGGACTGAAGGCGCGTGACGCCCGAGCGTTCAGCGTCCAGTACCACCCCGAGGCCGCGGCCGGCCCGCACGATGCGGCCTACCTGTTCGACCGCTTCGTCGAGTTGCTGGAAGGTGGAAAGTGACCGCACGAACGAGCTCGTCGATCTTCCTGCGTCTAGATCGGCACGGCGCAACGAGCGCAGGAAGGTCCATCCTTACCGCGGCCAGCTCGTTGATCTTCCTGCGTGTCGGTCGGCATAGCGGACCACGCGCAGGAAGATCGCGAAGGGTGTGGCGCTAGATGCCCAGGCGTGACGACATCCACCACATCCTGGTGATCGGGTCGGGGCCGATCGTCATCGGCCAGGCGTGCGAGTTCGACTACTCCGGTACCCAGGCCTGCCGGGTGCTGCGTGACGAGGGCTTTCGGGTCAGCCTGATCAACTCCAATCCGGCCACGATCATGACCGACCCGGAATTCGCCGACGCCACCTACATCGAGCCGCTGACGACCGAGTTCGTCGAGCGGGTCATCGCTGCCGAACTGGCCGCCGGGCATCCGATCGACGCGTGCCTGCCCACCCTCGGCGGGCAGACGGCGCTGAACCTCGCGGTGTCTCTGCACGAGGGCGGCGTGCTGGAGCGCTACGGCGTCGAGCTCATCGGCGCCGACATCGAGGCCATCCAGCGGGGCGAGGACCGCCAGCGGTTCAAGGAGATCGTGCGTGCCGTCGGTGGTGAGGTACCCGAGTCGCTGGTCTGCCACACGCTCGACGAGGCGACCGCGTTCGCCTCGACGGTCGGCAACCAGGTCGTGATCCGGCCCTCGTTCACGATGGGTGGTCTCGGTTCGGGGATGGCCGCGGACGCCGCCGAGGTGCGGACGATGGTGTCCCGCGGCCTGGCCGCCAGCCCGATGCACGAGGTGCTGGTCGAGCAGTCGGTCACCGGTTGGAAGGAGTTCGAACTCGAGCTGATGCGCGACAAGAACGACAACGTGGTCGTCGTCTGCTCCATCGAGAACGTCGACCCGATGGGCGTGCACACCGGCGACTCGATCACCGTTGCCCCCGCCATGACACTGACCGACCGCGAGTACCAGCACATGCGCGACGTCGGGATCGCCGTGCTGCGCGAGGTCGGCGTCGACACCGGCGGCTGCAACATCCAGTTCGCGATAGACCCACGCACCGGGCGGATGATCGTGATCGAGATGAACCCGCGCGTCTCCCGCTCGAGTGCGCTGGCGTCGAAGGCCACCGGCTTCCCGATCGCGAAGATCGCGGCCAAGCTCGCCGTCGGCTACACCCTCGACGAGATCCCCAACGACATCACCAAGATGACACCGGCCGCCTTCGAGCCGACGCTGGACTACGTCGTCGTCAAGGTGCCCCGCTTCGCGTTCGAGAAGTTCCCCGGCGCCGACCCGGTGCTGACGACGCACATGAAGAGCGTGGGCGAGGCGATGGCGATCGGCCGCAACTTCACCGAGGCGCTGGGCAAGGCACTGCGTTCGATGGAGACCAAGGCCACGGGTTTCTGGACGGCGCACGAGGACGACCTGCCGGTGGCCGAACTGCTGGCGCAGGCCGCGATCCCGACCGACGGCCGGCTGTATTTCGTCGAGCGGGCCCTGCGGGCCGGGGCCACCGTCGACGAGGTGTCCGCTGCCACGGGCATCGACCCGTGGTTCATTGATCAAATAGCCCAGATCGTCGAGTTGCGCACCGAGGTCGTCGACGCTCCCGCGCTCACGCCCGCCTTGCTGCGTAAGGCAAAACGGCACGGGCTGTCCGACCGACAGCTTGCCGCCCTGCGCCCGGAACTGGCCGGCGAGGACGGCGTGCGGCTACTGCGGCTGCGGGCAGGCATCCGCCCCGTCTACAAGACCGTCGACACCTGTGCGGCCGAGTTCGCGGCGACGACGCCGTACTACTACTCGTCCTACGACGACGAGACCGAGGTCGCGCCGCAGCCGGACCGGCCGAAGGTGCTCATCCTCGGCAGCGGGCCCAACCGCATCGGCCAAGGCATCGAGTTCGACTACTCGTGCGTGCACGCGGCCATGGCGCTGCGCGAGGCGGGCTACGAGACAGTCATGATCAACTGCAATCCCGAGACGGTGTCGACGGACTACGACACCGCCGACCGCCTGTACTTCGAGCCGCTGACCTTCGAGGACGTGCTCGAGGTCGTGCACGCCGAGCAGCAGTCGGGCACCGTCGCCGGAGTCATCTGCACGCTCGGCGGGCAGACGCCGCTCGGCCTGGCCCAGCGGCTCAAGGACGCCGGGGTGTCCGTCCTCGGGACGCAGCCCGAAGCCATCGACCTGGCCGAGCACCGTGGTTCGTTCTCCCGCGTGCTCACCGCCGCCGGCCTGCCCGCGCCGAAGCACGGCACCGCGTTCTCCTTCGAGCAGGCCAAGGCGGTGGCCGACGAGATCGGCTATCCGGTGCTCGTTCGGCCGTCCTACGTGCTCGGTGGGCGCGGTATGGAGATCGTCTACGACGAGCGCCACCTGTCGGACTACATCTCCCGGGCCACCGAGATCACGCCCGAGCACCCGGTGCTGGTCGACCGGTTCCTCGACGATGCGATCGAGATCGACGTCGACGCCCTCTACGACGGCACGGACCTCTACCTCGGCGGCGTGATGGAGCACATCGAGGAGGCCGGCATCCACTCCGGGGACTCGGCCTGCGCGCTGCCGCCGATCACCCTCGGCACCGGCGACATCGCCGCGGTGCGCGCCTCCACCCTCGCGCTGGCGCAGGGCATCGGCGTGCACGGGCTGATCAACGTGCAGTACGCCCTGGTTGGCGACATCCTCTACGTGCTCGAGGCCAACCCGCGGGCCAGCCGTACGGTGCCGTTCGTGTCGAAAGCGACAGCGGTGCCGCTGGCCAAGGCCGCAGCCCGCATCGCGGTCGGTTCGACGATCGCCGAACTGCGGGCCGAGGGGCTGCTGCCCAGGACCGGCGACGGAGGGGACCTGCCCGACGACGCGCCGATCGCGGTCAAGGAGGCGGTGCTTCCCTTCCACCGCTTCCGCACGCCCGGCGGTGACCAGGTCGACTCGATCCTCGGGCCGGAGATGAAGTCCACCGGCGAGGTGATGGGCTTCGACCAGACCTTCGGCAGCGCGTTCGCGAAGAGCCAGGCCGCCGCGTACGGCTCGCTGCCGGTCAAGGGCACGGTGTTCGTGAGCGTCGCCAACCGCGACAAGCGCGCGGCGATCTTCCCGGTGAAGCGGCTCTACGATCTCGGCTTCCGGGTGCTGGCCACGGCGGGTACCGCGCAGGTTTTGCGGCGCAACGGCGTCGCGGCCGAGGTGGTCGGCAAGTTCAGTGACGGCCCGGGCAACGTCGTCGAGAAGATCCTGGCCGGTGAGGTGGACCTGGTGCTCAACACTCCGTGGGGATCGCCCGGCAATTCCGGCCCGCGCGTCGACGGCTACGAGATCCGCACGGCCGCGGTGTCGGCCGGCATCCCGTGCCTGACCACGGTGCAGGCAGCCGCCGCCGCGGTGCAGGGCATCGAGGAACTCACCCGCGGCGAGGTCGCCGTCCGTTCCCTGCAGGATCTGCACACCCAACTCGCCGCCTGGCGCGGAGGATCGACATGACCGCCCGCACTCCCGATCGTGCGACCTCCACCACGTCTGCGGCGATCAGAGTTGCGCAATCGCGGCCGGTTCAAGAGCTGGGCGAGATCTTTGCCGTCGCTCGCGTGGGGGAGTACTACCAGTTCACGGTTATCGCGCCGGGCGTGGCGGCCGGGTTCCAGCCGGGCCACTTCGTGGCGGTCGCAGTCGGTGGCGAGAACACCTCGATGGTGCTGCGGCGGGCGTTCGCGCTCTACGGCGCCACCCCGTCGGGGAAGTTCGCCGGCACCGTGCAGTTCGTCGTCGCGGCGCACGGCCCCGGCACCCGCTGGCTGGTCCAGCGCCGGCCGGGCGAGCTGCTCGACCTCGTCGGACCTCTGGGCACGCCGTTCCCGATGCCGTCCGGGCCCGCCCCGGCCGTCCTGGTCGGCGGCGGCTACGGCACGGCGCCCCTGATCCCGCTGACCGAGGCCCTGCTGTCCGCCGGCTCGACGGTCGAGATGATCGTGGGGGCGGCGAGCGCCGCGAAGCTGTTCGGCGAGCTCGTGGCCAAACGCCTGGTCGGCGGGGTCACCGTCACCACCGACGACGGGTCGGCCGGGATCCAGGGCCGGGTCACCGACGTACTGCCCGCCGCGATCGAGCGAATCAACGCCGAGGTCGTGTACGCCTGCGGACCGATGCCCATGCTGCGCGCGGTCGGTGACGTGGCGCGGGCGCATGCGATCCACGCGCAGGTCGCGGTCGAAGAGGCGATGGCCTGCGGCATCGGGGTGTGCATGACGTGCGTGCTGCCGGTTCGAGGGGCCGACGGAGCCTCGCGCTTCGTGCGGTCCTGCGTCGAGGGCCCGGTGTTCGACGCCGACCGGGTGCGCTGGGCCGATGTCGGCACGCTGCCCGACGACCTGGTCGGCGCCGACGCGATGGCAGGGCACTGACATGACAGACCTGACGGCGACCCTCGGCACCCTCACGCTGCCCAACCCAGTGCTGACCGCCTCGGGCTGCGCTGCGGCCGGGCGTGAGCTGCATCAGTTCTTCGATGTTGGCACCCTCGGCGCGGTCGTCACCAAGTCGATCATGTCCAGGCCGCGCTCGGGCCGGGCCACCCCACGGATGGCCGAGACGCCCAGCGGCATGCTCAACTCGATCGGGCTGCAGGGGCCGGGCATCGACTCGTTCATCGAGAACGACCTGGCGTGGCTGGCCGCGCACGGCGCGCGCACCGTCGTCTCGATCGCGGGCGGCCACACCGACGAGTACGTCGAGATCACCCGCAAGCTCAACGGAAATCCGGCAGTGTCGATGCTCGAGGTGAACATTTCCTGTCCGAACGTCGAGAACCGCGGCCAGGTCTTCGCCTGCGACGTGCTGGCCTCGTCGCGGGTGATCGGCGCGGTGCGCCGCGCCGCCGACCCGGACGTGCCGGTGTTCGCCAAGTTGTCGCCGGACGTCACCGACATCACGCTCATCGCCCGGGCCTGCGCCGACGCCGGCGCCGACGGCTTCTCGCTGATCAACACGCTGCTGGGAATGGTCATCGACACCGACACGATGGCGCCGGCCCTCGGCGGGATCACCGGCGGGCTGTCCGGTCCCGCGATCCGGCCCGTCGCGGTGCGCTGCGTGTGGCAGGTGAAACGTGTCCTGCCGCACCTACCGATCCTGGGCATGGGTGGGATCCGCTCCGGCCTGGACGCGCTGCAGTTCATCCTGGCCGGGGCGTCCGCGGTGTCGGTCGGCACGGCGGTCTTCGGCGACCCGACGGCACCGGTGCGGGTGCTGGCCGAACTGGAGGTCGCGCTCGAGGAACGCGGCTTCGCGTCGCTGGCCGATGCCGTTGGCTATGCCCACCGGGCGCCCGCGCAGCGATTGGTCCCGGCTGCGCCCGAGGCAGCCGCGTCATGACGTTCGGCGCGCGACTCGACGGCGCGCTCGCCACCCGCGGGTCGTTGTGCGTCGGGATCGACCCACACCCGGCGCTGCTGGCCGCCTGGGGCCTGGGTGACGACGTCGACGGCTTGCGCGGATTCGCTGACGCCTGCGTCGAGGCGTTCGGGCCCGCAGCAGCGGTGGTCAAGCCCCAGTCAGCGTTCTTCGAGGCTTACGGCTCGCGGGGGATCGCCGTGCTGGAACGGACCATCGCCGGCGCTCGTGCGGCCGGGGCCCTGGTGCTGCTCGACGTCAAGCGCGGCGACATCGGCACCACGATGGCGGCCTACGCACGCGCCTACCTCGACCCGTCGTCGCCACTGGCCGTCGACGCCGTCACGCTGTCGCCGTATCTCGGTGTCGGCTCGCTGCAGCCCGCTTTCGACGCGGCCGAGCAGCACGGTGCGGGCGCCTTCGTTCTCGCGCTCACGTCCAACCCCGAGGGGCCGCAGGTCCAGCACGCGCGCGGCGACGACGGGCGTCCGGTGGCCCAGGTGGTGCTGGACGAACTGGCTGCCCGCAACGCCGGCGCCGAACCGTTCGGGTCGCTGGGCGTGGTCGTCGGCGCGACGATCGGTGGTGCCGACGTCGACCTGAGCAAGCTGAACGGGCCGTTCCTGGTGCCCGGCATCGGCGCCCAGGGCGGCACCGCGGACGACGTCCGGCGCATCTTCGGTGACGCCCTGCCCAACGCGGTGCCGAGCGTGTCCCGTGAGGTGCTTCGGCACGGCCCGAACGTCGCCGCGCTGCGTGACGCCGTTGCCCGACAGGTCGAGGCATTCGCCTTCCTGCGCGCTTGAGCCGCGCCGGCGCTCACATCGTGGCGACGGAGGAGATCAGGTAGGCGTACACCACGATGTTGTAGTCGAGGTCCACGCCGCCTGCCACAGCGCAGGTGATGAGCACGACCCGGTCGGGGGAGTTGGCCATCAAGGAGTGGACGTCGGCGGCCTGCATCTTGCGCACGGCGAAGGCTTTCCGCACCACGTACGTCAACGTGCCCTTCGCGGTTCGCAGCGTTATTCGGTAGCCGTCGAGACGTTTCACCGGGATGGTTGCGACGCCCTTGTTCACCTGTGGCGGATGCTGGTTGATCTCCTTGGACGCCAGTTCCGACAGCGGGTTGAACACCAGCTTCGCTTCGGCCCAGGCGTGCCCGAGGATGTAGCTGGTGCCGCCGGACGCGCTGCCGGGCGCGACGCCGAACCCGCTGCGGACCCAGCACACCGTGTGCAGTTGGTCGCCCGGCGGATCGAGCGGGCGCACGTTCTCCATCTGGCAGACGTTTGCCTTGATGTCGAACCCGGCGCCCTTGATGCGGAACGCGGTGGGTGCGGCGGCGGCGACGCGGTCGTGCGGCTGAGCCGGCGCGCGGTGCACCGGACGCACGGGTGCCACGACGGCGGCGGGTGGCCGAATGCTGATCGCGGGTCGCGCCGCTGAGGGGTGTTGGGGCTGCGGCGAGCTGCGCTGCAGGACGTAACCGGCCGCGACGCCGGCCAGGACCACGGCTGTCGCGGCAGCCACTATCGTCGGCCTGGTCGGTCTCATTGGCAACGCCGCCCTCCGCCCGGAGCATACGGTGGGCCAGGACGCGGCTTGCCGCGTCGCGTTAGCGCCGCGCCGCGAGCCACGTGTGGTCGTCGGTCAGCCACCCGTCGAAGCGCAGATCGGCAGCGGACAGCTCACCGAGGAGGGCGTCGTCGGTGAGCCGCCGGGCGGTGAAGGGCTGAGTCCACTGCGCGGTGTCGGTCCGATAACGGACGGTTGCGCTGAGCAGCTCGCCGGACCGGGTGACGTCGACCAGATCGACCTCGACCTCGCCGACCCGGCCGCCCGCCCCATCACCGACGCGGTCGAACCACTCCGGCGGATGCCACTCGAGGATCACCCGGCCGGTTGCCGCCACGTGCAGCGCGGCCGTGGCCAGCAGGGCCTGCCGCTCGGCCCGGTCGGGGGTGTTGATCAGGTGGCTGGCCAACAGGACCGCGCCGAAACGCCGGCCCAACTGCAGGCCGGCAATCGCCCCGCACACCGTCTCGGCACCGCGGACCTGGGCGAGCATTTCCGCCGACTGGTCGACGGCGACGACCTCGTGGCCCAGATCGATCAACCCGTGCGCCACCCGGCCCGTCCCGCAGCCGAGGTCCAGCACCGACGCATCGGGCGCGACGGCAGCATGCACAATGTCCGCCTCGCCCATCGGCGGCAGTTGCAGATAGAGATCGACCGCGCAGCCGTCTGCCGTGATCGGCCCCGGACCCGTCGCCGAGCCGGCTGGCGAGCCGCTCACTACGCCGTGAGCTCGTCGAGCTCAGCCAGGTCGTCCAGAGTCGGCGGCCAGGCGCCCGCCGCGACATTCGCGCTGACCTGGGCGCGCGATGTCGCGCCGGCAATCACACTCGCCACGCCCGGCTGGGCGGCCAGCCCGCCGATCGCCACGTCGAGCACCGAGATCCCGCGCGCCGCAGCGAACGCTTCGAGCCCCTCCACGACGTCGAAGACAGCGTCGGTGAGCAACGACTCGCGGCCCCAGGCCTCGATGCGACTGCCCTTCGGCGGCGCCTCGCCGCGCCGGTACTTGCCGGTCAGCAGCCCGCTGGCCAGCGGGAAGAACGGCAACAGGCCGATGCCGTACTCCTCCAGCGCAGGCACCAGGTCGTCTTCGACGTCGCGCTTGAGCAGGTTGTACTCGTTCTGGGCGCTGACGAAGCGCTCGTGGCCGCGAGTACGCGACGTCCACTCCGCATCGGCGACCTGCCAGCCGGTGAAGTTCGAACTGCCGATGTAGCGCACCTTGCCTTCGCGCACGAGGTCCGACAGCGCTGAAAGCGTCTCGTCGATGGGTGTGGCCGGGTCCGGTCGGTGCAGTTGGTACAGGTCTATCCAGTCGGTGCGCAGCCGAGTCAGCGACGACTCGACGGCCCGGCGGATGTAGCGACGCGAGCCGCGTGCCTCCCAGTCCTCGCCGTTGTCGCCACCGCGGCGGCGGACGTCGCTGCCGAACTTGGTGGCGAGCACAACGTCGTCACGGCGTCCCTCCAGCAGCGCGCCGAGCCGTTCCTCCGAGGCGCCGTAGGAGTCCGACGTGTCGAACAGCGTGATGCCCTCCCCGATCGCGGCGTCGACCACCGCGCGGCTCTGCTCGTCGTCCAGCTTCATGCCGAGGTTGTTGGTGCCCAAACCCACGACCGATACCACCAGCCCGGACTCACCGAGGCGTCGAAATTCCATGCGCCGACCCTACTGATGGGCAGGCGCGACGCTCAGCCGACGAGGGTCTTGGTGGCCGCAACGAGCGAGGCCAGCCCCTTCTTCGCGTCGGTGAAGAACATCGACGTCTTCGGGTCGGTGTAGAGCTCGTTGTCGATCCCGGCATAGCCAGAGGCCATCGAGCGCTTCACCACGATGATCGACTTGGCGTGGTCGACGTTGAGAATGGGCATGCCCGAGACGGCGTTTCCCGGTCGCCGTGCGGCGGGGTTGGTGACGTCGTTCGCGCCGACCACGAGCGCGACGTCGGTGCGCTCGAACTCCGAGTTGATCTCGTCCATCTCCTTGAGCTGGTCGTAGGGCACGTTCGCCTCCGCGAGTAGCACATTCATGTGCCCGGGCATCCGTCCCGCGACCGGGTGGATCGCGTAGGAGACCTCCACACCACGGGACTCCAGCACCTCACCGAGCTCGCGCAGCTCGTGCTGGGCCTGCGCAGCGGCTAGGCCGTAGCCCGGCACGATGATCACCTTCGACGCGTAGGCCAGCTGTAGCGCGGCGTCGTCGACCGCGATCGACTTCACCGGTCCGCCCGCGCCTTCGACGGCATCGGTGCCGACCGCGCCCGTGCCGAAGCCGCCCGCGATGATGTTGACGACGGAACGGTTCATCGCATCCGCCATCAGCTTGGTGAGGATGCTGCCCGAGGCCCCGACGAGCGCGCCGGCGATGACCAGGGTCGCGTTGCCGAGTACGAAGCCGGCCATCGCCACCGCGGTCCCCGTGAATGCGTTGAGCAGCGAGATGACGACGGGCATGTCGGCGCCGCCGATCGGCAGCACCATCAGCACGCCGAACAGCACTGCAGCTACGACGACACCGAGCAGCACCACCTGGTTGTGCGCACCGGCCACGATCCAGATGCTGCCGCCCACCGCGGCGATGGCCACGATGCCCGAGGCGAGCCGCGAGCCGGGGAACGACACCGGCTTGGACAGATACCCCTGCAGCTTCAGCGCAGCCAGCACCGAGCCCGAGAACGTCACCCCGCCGATGACGATGTCCAGCACCGTGGCGGTGGCCGTGCCGGCGGGCAGGTGGGAATCCAGGTGGTAGTCGGTGATCGCGATCAGCGCCGCGGCACCACCGCCGACGGCGTTGAACAGCGACACCAGTTGCGGCATGTTCGTCATCTGCACGGTGCGCGCGGAGTACAGGCCGTAGGCGCCGCCGATGAGGATGCCGGCGGCCAGCACACCCCACCGGGTCGCGTTCATGTGTGCCGCACCCTGGCCGTCGCCGACGCCGATGAGCACTGCGACGATCGCGACGAACATCCCGAACGCCGACAGCTGGTTGCCCCGACGCGCGGTGGCCGGCGAGTTCATGAAGTGCAGGCCCAGCACGAAGCACGCCGCGCCGAACAGGGAGGCGAAGCGGATCGCGATCTCGACCTTGCTCACTTCACGTCCTCCTTCGCCGCCGCCGCCGGGACGGGACGCCTGCGGAACATCTGCAGCATTCGGTCGGTGACCGCGTAGCCGCCCACGACGTTGGCGGCACCGAACGCGGCCGCGATGAAAGTCAGCACGTAGCCGAGGACGCCGTGCACGTAGCCCGCGAGGATGATCACGCCGACCAGCACGACGCCGTGGATCGAGTTGGCGCCTGACATCAGCGGCGTGTGCAGCGTCGCCGGCACCTTGCTGATCACCTCGAAGCCGACCAGCAAGGCCAGGATGAAGATCGTCATGTCTCCGACGAACGAACCGGTCACTGGGCGGACTCCTTCTCGAGCAGCGCGGCGGTCGCGGGCTGGACGACCGAACCGTCGTGCGTGATCACGACCCCGGCGGCGATCTCGTCACCGTCGCTCACCAGCGTGTCGATCGCGAGCGCGCCGTCGGCCACCAGGTGCAGCAGCAACGAGCTGATGTTTCGCGAGTAGGTGTTCGACGCCGATGTCGCCAGCTGCGAAGGCAGCGTCCCGGCGCCGATGACCGTCACCCCGTTGTCGGTCACGAACGTCTCACCTGGCTTGGAGATCTCAACGTTGCCGCCGAGGTCCGAGGCCGCCATGTCGACGATCACCGAGCCGGCCTTCATCCGGGCCACCGCGTCGGCGGTGACCATCAACGGCGGGCGCCGACCCGGCACCTGGGCCGTGGTGATCACGATGTCGTGCTTGACGATGTGGTCGGTGAGCTCGGCCTGCTGCGCGACCTGCTCCTCCGCGGTGAGTGCCCGCGCGTAACCGCCCTCGCCCGCCCCGGACGCGACGGAGGTCAGCTCGACGAACTGCCCGCCGAGCGACTTGACCTCCTCGCGGCTGGCCGGGCGCACGTCGTAGCCCCGCACGATCGCACCCAGGCGCTTGGCCGTGCCGATCGCCTGCAGCCCGGCCACGCCCGCGCCAAGCACCAGCACCTCGGCTGGCCGCGTGGTGCCGGCCGCCGTCATCAGCAGTGGGAAGAACCGGTGGAAGTTGTCGGCGGCGACGAGCACGGCCTTGTAACCCGCGACGTTCGCCTGCGATGACAAGGCGTCCATGCCCTGCGCGCGCGTCAGCGTCCGGGGCAGCCCGTCGAGGCTGACGACCGTGATACCGCGCTGGGCGAGCTCGGCCATGAGCTCGGCATTGAGCAACGGCGCCATCAACGCGATGACCGTCTGGCCGGAGCGCAGCTGGGTCGTGTCCGGGCGCCCGACCGCGAGGAGCACGTCGGCGTCGGCGTACAGCTTCGCGGTGTCGACGATCGTGGCGCCCGCCTGCTCGTAACGCTCGTCCGGGAACCATGCACCGGCACCGGCATCGGCCTCGACCAGGACCTCGAGCCCCGCGTCCTTCAGCTTGACCACCACGTCCGGCGTCAGCGCGACCCGCCGCTCACCAGTGGCGACCTCTTTCACCACTCCGACTCGCAGCGCAGCCATTCGCTGACCTCCTTGTTCGCCGGAACATATCCGTCACACAACGCTTCGTAGGCGGGATCATCCGCGCCTTGCACGGTCAGCGCCCAGCGCGGGCTGGTTCGTCGAAATCTAGACCAGCGGGCGTTGGCGCCGCGTACCAGTGTGCCGTCGCTCACCGTGTCTACCGCGGTCGGTAGGTTGCCGGACATGGTGGCGAACGGATCTGCGTCCCGTCTCACCGTGTTGTCCGGGCCGTCTGGGGTCGGCAAGGGGACTGTCGTGGCTGCCATCCGCACGGCCTATCCGCACATTTGGGTCTCGGTGTCGTGCACGACCCGCAGACCGCGGCCGGGGGAGCGCGACGGCGTCGAGTACCGGTTCGTGTCGCGCGAGCAGTTCGCCGGTCTGGTCGCCGCGGGAGAGTTGCTCGAACATGCCGAGTTCGCCGGAAACCTGTACGGGACGCCCAAGGCGCCCGTGCTCGAGCGCCTGGCCGCGGGCAGCCCCACCTTGTTGGAGATCGAATTGCAGGGCGCCCGGCAGGTCAAGGCGTCGATGCCGGACGCGAATCTGGTGTTCCTGACCCCGCCGTCCTGGGCCGAGCTGGAACGGCGACTCGCGGGCCGCGGTACGGAATCTGCCGACGTCATCGCGGCCCGACTGGCCCGCGCCGAGGTGGAATTGGCCGCCGAGACCGAGTTCGACGAAGTCATCGTCAACGACGATGTCGGCCGCGCGGCCGCCCAGTTGGTAGGATTGATCGAGGCCGTCTGCCCCAAGTAACGGGCCCGCTGTCAATGTGACGTATTTGCGCGCCTGCCAGCCAATCGACAAGAGAGTTCCCACGTGTCCGGAATGCTGTCCGCCCCTGAGGGGATCACCAACCCGCCGATCGACGAACTGCTCGAGCGCACCCAGTCGAAGTACGCACTGGTGATCATCGCCGCCAAGCGGGCACGTCAGATCAACGCCTACTACAGCCAGCTCGGCGAGGGCCTGCTCGAGTACGTCGGCCCGCTCGTCGAGACCGCGCCCCAGGAGAAGCCGCTGTCCATCGCGCTGCGCGAGATCAACAGCGACCTGATCGAGTTCAAGCCCAGCGAAGCCTGATCTGCGCTGACGTGTCACTCCGTCGCCACCGCTCGCCGGCGCTCGGGTGGGGGAGTTCATCGCGTCTAGGGTCGCGTTTCAACCCGGTGAGGTGTTCGCCTTGAGTCGAGTGGTGCTGGGTGTGTCGGGTGGCATCGCGGCGTACAAGGCTGCTGATCTGCTGCGCAAGCTCGTCGAGGCGGGCCACGACGTCACTGTCGTGCCGACCGCCGCTGCTCTGAAGTTCGTGGGTGCGGCCACCTGGGCGGCGCTGTCGCATCATCCGGTCTCGGCGCAGGTGTGGGACGCAGCCGAGGACGTGCCGCATGTGCGCCTCGGCCGCGAGGCTGAGCTGGTCGTCGTCGCACCGGCCACCGCTGACCTGCTGGCGCGAGCCGCGCACGGACTGGCCGATGACCTGCTCACCAACACCTTGCTGACGGCACGGTGTCCGGTGCTGTTCGTCCCGGCCATGCACACCGAGATGTGGGAGCACGCGGCCACCGTCGAGAACGTCGCCACGTTGCGCCGCCGCGGCTCGATCGTGCTCGAACCCGCCACCGGACGGTTGACCGGCGCCGACACCGGTAAGGGCCGGCTGCCCGAGCCGGCCGAGATCGCCCAGCTGGCCGAGCTGCTGTTGCGCCGCCCCGATGCGCTGCCGGCCGACCTGACCGGGCAGCACGTCGTCATCAGCGCCGGCGGCACCCGGGAACCGCTCGATCCCGTGCGCTTCCTCGGTAACTCGTCGTCGGGCAAGCAGGGCTACGCGCTGGCTACCGTCGCCGCAGCGCGTGGCGCGCGGGTCACGCTGGTGGCCGCCAACGTCGAGCTGCCCGACCCGGCCAACACCGAGGTCGTGCGGGTGGTGACGACCGCCGAACTGCGCGACGCCGTGCACAAGGCAGCCCAGGACGCCGACGTCGTGGTCATGGCCGCGGCCGTGGCTGACTTCCGCCCCACGACCCCGGCCGGGCACAAGATCAAGAAGTCCGGTGCCGGGCCGGCGCCGATCACCCTGGCCGAGAACGCGGACGTGCTGGCCGAACTGGTCGCCGCGCGCCGCCCCGGTCAGCTGTTGGTCGGCTTCGCGGCCGAGACCGGCGACGCCTCGGGTTCGGTACTCGAGCACGGCCGCGCGAAGCTGGCCCGCAAGGGCTGCGATCTGCTCGTCGTCAACGCCGTCGGCGAGGGCAGGGCATTCGGCCAGGCCGACAACGCGGCCGTCATCCTGGGCTGCGACGGCACCGAGCGCACCGTCGAGTTCGGGCCGAAGGCATTGCTGGCCGCGAGCGTCTGGGACGCTGTGGCGACCACGTCACACCGTCAGAAATAGGTACCCAAAGGGTGCCCCGTTAGACTCGTCCGGATTCTGCCAACCCTAGCTTCGGAGTGCTTGTGACCCGCCGTCTGTTCACCTCTGAGTCCGTCACCGAGGGACATCCCGACAAGATCGCCGACCAGATCAGCGATTCGATCCTCGACGCGCTGCTCGCGCAGGACCCGGCCAGCCGCGTCGCCGTCGAGACCCTGATCACCACCGGCCAGGTGCACGTCGCAGGTGAGGTCACCACGGAGGCGTACGCCGACATCCCGACGATCGTCCGCGAGTGCATTCTCGAGATCGGCTACGACTCCTCCCGCAAGGGCTTCGACGGCGCGTCCTGCGGCGTCAACGTCTCGATCGGCTCGCAGTCCCCGGACATCGCCCAGGGCGTCGACAACGCCTACGAGGCGCGCACCGGTGAGAACGTCGAGGACCCGCTGGAGCGCCAGGGCGCCGGCGACCAGGGCCTGATGTTCGGCTTCGCGTGCGACGAGACGCCTGAGCTGATGCCGCTGCCGATCGCGCTCGCGCACCGGCTGGCCGAGCGCCTCACCGCGGTGCGCAAGGACGGCACGGTTCCCTATCTGCGTCCGGACGGCAAGACGCAGGTCACCATCGAATACGTCGACGGCAAGCCGGTGCGCCTCGACACGGTCGTCGTGTCCAGCCAGCACGCGGCCGACATCGACCTCGACACGCTGCTCAAGCCTGACATCGAGGAGCACGTCGTCCGGCCGATGATCGCCGACCTCGGGATCGACACCGAGGGCTACCGGTTGCTGGTCAACCCGACCGGCCGCTTCGAGATCGGCGGCCCGATGGGCGACGCCGGCCTGACCGGACGCAAGATCATCGTCGACACCTACGGTGGCTACGCCCGCCACGGCGGCGGCGCGTTCTCGGGCAAGGACCCGTCGAAGGTCGACCGATCCGCTGCCTACGCGATGCGCTGGGTGGCCAAGAACGTCGTGGCCGCGAAGCTCGCCACCAAGTGCGAGGTACAGATCGCCTACGCCATCGGCAAGGCCGAGCCGGTCGGGCTGTTCATCGAGACGTTCGGCACCGAGACCGTCGACGCCGAGCGCATCACTGAGGCCATCCAGCAGACATTCGACCTGCGCCCGGCCGCAATCATCCGCGATCTGGATCTGCTGCGGCCGATCTACGCGCAGACCGCGGCGTACGGCCACTTCGGCCGCGAGCTCGAGGACTTCACCTGGGAGCGCACCGACCGCGCCGAGCAGCTGGCCAAGCTCGCCAACGGCTGAGCCCGGCGAACTTCGCCCCGTAGCAGGGACTCGCATGGCAGGTCCTTGCTACGGGGCCAAGCCGTGTCTGGACCGG
Source organism: Pseudonocardiales bacterium (assembly GCA_025965875.1). Taxonomy (GTDB): domain Bacteria; phylum Actinomycetota; class Actinomycetes; order Mycobacteriales; family Jatrophihabitantaceae; genus QHCC01. The sequence continues at coordinate 7,507 of JAOPWD010000293.1, read as the reverse complement.
ACCGTCGCCGACTGCTGGTAGGAGTGGTCCGGTGAGCACTCGACGCGCCGCCCCGCCGCGTGCAGTGCGGGAGCCCGCGGCAGTCGATCCGGTGGCCCGGCTGATGGTCGACGTGCCATTGGCCCACCTGGACCGCCCCTTCGACTACCTCGTCCCGGCGGCGCTCGCTGCCGACATCGGTCCCGGATCGCGGGTGCGGGTGCGCTTTTCCGGCCGGCTGGTCGACGCGTACGTGCTGGAGCGACGCCCGGCCAGCGACCACGAGGGCAAGCTGGCCTTCATCGAGCGAGCAGTGGGCACCGAGCCGGTGCTCACCCCCGAGACCTCCGCCTTGGTCCGTGCCGTCGCCGACCGGTGGGTAGGCAACTTCGTCGACGTCGTGCGCCTGGGCGTGCCGTCGCGCCACGCTGGTGCTGAGACCTCGGCCCGTGAGCCGGCACCCGTCCCGCCACCCCCGGAGCAGACCGGCTTCGAGCGCTACCGGGCCGGGCCGGCGTTTCTGTCCGCCCTGGCCACCGGACGCGCGGCGCGCGCGGTGTGGACGGCGCTGCCGGGGGAGTCGTGGCCGGACCGGCTGGCCGAGGCCGTGCGGGTCTCACTCGCGGCCGGTCGGGGCGCGATCGTCGTCGTCCCCGACGCCCGCGACCTGGCCCGTCTCGACGTGGCCATGACGTCCGTCCTGGGCGAAGGGCAGCACGTGGCGCTCTCCGCCGACCTAGGCCCGGCCGAGCGGTACCGCCGCTGGCTGGCCGCGCGGCGTGGTGCGGTCCGCGCGGTGATCGGTGTCCGGGCCGCGGCCTACGCGCCCGTCGCCGACCTCGGGCTGCTCGCCATCTGGGACGACGGCGACGACCTCTACGACGAACCCCGCGCGCCCTACGCACACGCCCGCGACGTCCTGATCCTGCGCTCCTCGCTCACCGGTGCCGCCCTGCTGGTGGCCGGGCACGCGCGCACGGCCGAGGCCCAGCAACTGGTCGAGTCAGGGTGGGCGCACGAGGTGGTGGCCGACCGCGACGTCCTGCGCCAGGCCGCTCCCCGCGTCGCGGCGACCGGCGATGACGCCGAACTCGCCCGCGATCCCGCGGCGGCCGCGGCCCGGCTGCCCAGCCTGGCGTGGCGGACCACGCACGACGCCCTCGCCGCCGGCCACCCCGTGCTCGTGCAGGTGCCCCGACGCGGCTATGTGCCGTCCCTCGCCTGCGTCACCGACCGCACCCCGGCACGCTGTCCGATCTGTTCGGGACCGTTGGCCGCGGCCTCCGACCAAGCGATCCCCACCTGCCGATGGTGTGGCCGCCCGGCTGGTGACTGGGCCTGCCCGGTCTGCGGCGGACGCCGACTGCGGGCGGTGGTCGTGGGCGCGGGGCGCACGGCCGAGGAGCTCGGCCGGGCCTTTCCGGGCGTGCCGGTCCATATCAGCGGCAGGGAGCGGGTGCTGGCTTCGGTCGGCGCGCAGCCGGCCCTCGTCATCGCCACCCCAGGTGCCGAACCTGTCACCGAGGGGGGTTACGGCGCCGCCCTGCTGCTCGACGGCTGGGCGCTGCTCTCGCGTGCCGACCTGCGGGCGGGGGAGGAGACGCTGCGGCGCTGGCTGAATGCGGCCGCGCTGGTGCGCGCCGACGGCCGGGTCGTGGTGGGTGCCGACGCGAGCATCCCGGCGGTGCAGGCCCTCGTGCGCTGGGACCCCGCCGGCTTCGCCGCGCGCGAGTTGGCCGAACGGGTCGAGCTGGGCTTTCCGCCGGCCACCCGGATGGCTGCCCTGACCGGAGCGCGCGCTGCGGTCGATGAGCTGCTCGCTGCCGCCACCTTGCCCGACGGGGCCGAGGTCGTCGGTCCCGTCCCGGCGGCCCACGGCGCCGACGGCGACACCGAGCGGATGCTGGTTCGCGTGTCGCGAGCACACGGCGCCGATCTGGCCACCGCGTTGAAGGTGGCGGCCGCGTCGCGCTCGGCGCGCAAGGCAGTCGACCCGGTCAAGCTCGTGCTCGACCCACTCGAGCTGTTCTGATCACCCCGCGCCAGCTGACTTGATGGGCGAAATCGAGTCATAGGTCGACGTCGGCAGCAAGATCGCGCAGCGATCCCGAGCGCTAAGCCCGATCGCATTGTCGGCCCGGGCAAGCGGGTAGGTCAGGTTCGCTGGTCCCGGCCGAGCGCGTCGGCGTACGCGGCCTCGGCGCCCAGCACCGTCGGCACGGAAGCGTCCGCGCCTTCCCGGGCCAGCTCCTCGCCGATCGTGTCGCGGTGTGGCTCATCGTGAGCGTCGGCGTGCACATAACGCGCACCGCGCATCAGCGAAGCCCAGGCCGCAACCAGCAACATCACGATCGAGGCGCCGAAGGCGATCAGCAACCCGTGCATGAACGGGCCGGAGATCAGGTTCGGGAAGAACGTCTGGCCCGTCAGCCGCTGCACATCGACGCCGGATCCAGGCTGCAACTGGGCCGGGTCGACCTGCTGCATCAGCGCCTTGATCGGGTTGTCGCCGAGAAAGGCCGCGAACAGCGTGCCCACCGGCGGCACGTGCGAGATGGTGTGCGCCGCCTCGGGCGTCACCCCCGCGCCGGTAAGCCCGCTGTACAGAGAGGCGGGCAGCCGGCTGGCCAGCCCGATCGCCATGAGCGTGAAGAACCCGCCCATCGAGAGCACCATGCCGGCGTTCATGCCGGTGGCCCGCACGCCCGACGCGGCGCCGCGCTGGGACGCGGGCACGGCGTTCATGATCGCGGCCGAGTTGGGCGCCGACATCAGCCCCATGCCGATGCCGTTGAGCGCAAGCAGTGCGGCGAACTGGACGTAGTTGAAGTTCGCCGGGATGAGAATCAGGCCGGCGAAGGTGGCTGCCGTCAGCAGCAGCCCACCGGTCGCGAATGCCCTGGCACCGAACCGGTCTGACACCGCACCGGACGCCGGCCCCGCGATCAGGAAGCCGATCGTCAGCGGCAGCATGTAGATACCCGCCCACAGCGGCGTGCTCGCGTAGTCATAGCCGTGCAACGGCAGCCAGATGCCCTGCAGCCAGATGATGAGCATGAACTGCAGGCCGCCCCGCGACATCGCCGCCAGCAGGTTCACCGTCTGCCCGGCCGCGAAGGCCCGGACCTTGAACAGCCTCAGGTTGATCATCGGCTCGGCGACGTGGTTCTCGATGAAACAGAATGCGACCAGCAGCAGGACGCCGCCGATGCCGCCGGAGAGCACGAGCGGGGAGGTCCACCCCATGGTGTGCCCGCCGTAGGGCTGCAGGCCGTACGTGATCGCGACGAGCAAGCCAGTCAGGCCGACGCCGAACGCTACATTGCCCCACCAGTCGACAACGATCCGCTTCGACGTGTCGCGCGGCTTGTCGTGCAGCGTGCGGTAGCCCACCCAGGTACCCCAGATGCCGACCGGGACGCTCACCCAGAACACCGCCCGCCAGTGCCACTCGGACAGCAGGCCGCCGGCGATGAGGCCGATGAACGATCCGGCCAGCGCGGCGACCTGGTTGACGCCGAGGGCGAAGCCGCGCCGGTCCGGCGGGAAGGCGTCAGTGATGATCGCGGTCGAGTTGGCGGTGAGCATCGCGCCACCCACGCCCTGCACGACCCGCATGGCGATGATCTCGATCGCCCCGGCCGCGCCGCTGCTCGGCACGAGCGCGCAGGCCACCGAACCGATCGTGAAGATGAGGAAGCCGAGGTTGAACAGCCTGGCTCGCCCGTACTGGTCGCCGAGCCGGCCGAACGTCACGACGAGTACCGCGGTGACGAGCAGGTAGCCCATCAACATCCACAAGAGGTAGGAGATGTTCGACGGCGCAAGTGGGTCCAGGCCCAGCCCGTTGAAGATGGCGGGCAGCGAGATCAGCAGGATCGAGGAGTTGAGCGTGGCAGCCAGGATGCCGACGGTGGTGACGGACAGCGCCACTCGGCGGGCGTGTACTTCGGAGTGCGGCACGGCAGGACCTTTCGTTCGTTAGCCATGCTAACTAATTGTCTGGACGTACGCGAGGCCGGGAGTCCGTAAACTGGTCCGGGTGACCGTCCAACCCATCCGACTCTTCGGCGACCCGGTGCTGCGCACCCCTGCCGAGGTCGTCACCACCTTCGACAAGGAACTCCGCACGCTCGTCGCCGACCTGGCCGAGACGATGCTGGCCGCACCAGGCGCCGGACTGGCCGCGCCCCAGATCGGGGTCGGGCTGCGGGTGTTCACCTTCCACATCGACGACAGCCAATCCGGCCATCTGATCAACCCGGTGCTGCACTTCCCGAGCGACGAGGAGCAGGACGGCCCCGAAGGCTGCCTGTCCATCCCCGGCCTCACGTTCGACTGCCGGCGCCGCGAACACGTCGTGGCGCACGGCCAGAACATGTACGGCGACCCGATCACGGTCGAGGGCATGGCGAAGCTCTCCCGGGCGATCCAGCACGAGACCGATCACCTGGACGGCGTGCTGTTCGTCCAGCGGCTGGATGCCGAGACCCGCAAGGCCGCCATGAGAGCGATCCGCGAGGCGCCGTGGGCGGGCCTGGCGCCGCCCACCATCAAGCTCAGCCCGCACCCGACGTTGTCCGTCCGTTGAGGTTGGCCTTCGCCGGGACGCCGGAGGCCGCTGTGCCGTCGTTGCGGGCGCTGCTCGACTCACCCCGGCACGACGTCGTCGCCGTCATCACCCGGCCGGCTGCCCGTGCCGGGCGCGGGCGGCAACCGACCGAATCACCCATCGCGGCCGTCGCTGCGGCGGCCGGTGTGCCGGTGCTCACACCCCGGCGCCCGGGCGACCCGGACTTTCTGGCGCAGCTGGGTGACCTGGGCGTCGAGTGCTGCCCGGTCGTCGCGTACGGGGCACTGCTGCCACCTGCCGCGCTGGCTGTGCCGGAGCACGGGTGGGTGAACCTGCACTTCTCCCTGCTGCCCGCCTGGCGGGGCGCGGCGCCGGTGCAGCACGCCATCCTGCACGGCGACGAGATCACTGGCGCGTCGACGTTCCAGATCGAGGCGGGCCTGGACACCGGTCCGGTGTACGGCGTGGTCACCGAAGCGATCCGCCCGGACGACACCGCCGGCGACCTGCTCCGGCGGCTATCCGTGAGTGGAGCGACGCTGTTGAGCGCGACGATGGACGGCATCGCGGACGGATCACTGGTGGCTCAGCCGCAGTCGGCCGATGGCGTGTCGGTCGCAGGCAAGATCACCGTCGCCGACGCGCACATCGACTGGTCCGCGCCGGCCCAGCACATCGACCGGCTGATCCGCGCCTGCACGCCGGGTCCCGGCGCCTGGACCGAACTGCACGGGCAGCGACTCAAGCTCGGTCCGGTCCGTCTCCGGGATACGACCGCACTGGCGCCGGGCGAGCTGCTCGTCGAGAAGTCCGGGGTGGCGGTGGGCACGGCAACCGTCGACCTCGAACTCGGCACCGTGCAGGCGCCGGGCAAGCGCGCGGTCCCGGCCGCTGACTGGGCCCGGGGAGCGCGTCTCGAGCCGGGCGAGCGCCTTGACTGAGCGCCGCGGACGCCGGCCCACCCGCAACGACGCCGCCGCCGACCAGCCGCGGCTGGTCGCCTACGACCTGCTGCGGGCCGTCTCGGGCGAGGGCGCGTACGCGAACCTGGTGTTGCCGGGGCTGATCACCGACGGCGGCCTCGGCCAACGCGACGCCGCGCTGGCCACCGAGCTCGGCTACGGGACGCTGCGCGCCTCCGGCACCATCGACGAGATCCTTACCGCCTGTCTCGACCGACCCCTGGCCAGCGTCGACGCGCCCGTGCGCGACCTGCTCCGGCTCGGCGCCTATCAGGCCCTGCGCACCCGCATCCCGGCCCACGCCGCCGTGGCCACGTCCGTCGATCTCGCCCGCGCCACCGGCAACGGACGGGCGGCCGGCTTCATAAACGCCGTGCTGCGCCGGGTCGTCACCTCTAGCTGGGATGACTGGACCGACAGGCTGGGCGCCGATCGCTGCGCCTTGGGCCGCCTCGCGCTGCGCACGGCGCATCCGGAGTGGATCGCCGTGGCATTCGCCGACGCGCTGGGTGGTGATCTGGCCGAGACCGAGTTGGCGCTGGCCGCCGACGACGTGCGGCCGCAGACCCACCTGGTGGGCTGGCCTGGGCGAATCGGGCGCGATGAGCTCCTGGCCGTGTCCGGTGGCGAGCCGGGGCCGTACTCGCCCTACGCCGTGCGGCTGTCTGCCGGCGATCCCGGCGGGCTGGCCGCGGTGCGCGATCACCGGGCCGGCGTCCAGGACGAAGGCAGCCAGCTGTGCGCGCTGGCGCTGGCCCACGCACCGCTGACGGGGCGCGACGAGCGCTGGCTCGACCTGTGCGCCGGGCCGGGCGGTAAGGCGGCCCTGCTGGCCGCCGTGGCCGCGCAACGCGGCGCGACGGTTCACGCCAACGAGCTGCACCCGCACCGGGCCGAGCTCGTGCGGCAGGCCACCGCCGCGTGGAACGTCGAGGTGAGCGTGGGCGACGCACGGTCCATGCCGGGCATCGAGGGCGGGTACGACCGCGTCCTCGTCGACGCACCGTGCACCGGACTCGGGGCGCTGCGCCGTCGTCCCGAAGCGCGCTGGCGGCGCACTCCTGACGACGTCGCCCCGCTGGCCGCCCTGCAGGGGGAACTGCTCGCCGCGGCGCTACGCCTCGTCCGACCCGGCGGCGTCGTCGCCTATGTGGCCTGCTCGCCGCACCTGGCCGAGACGCGTGACGTCGTGGCCGGCCGCGAGCTGATTGACGCCCGCGCCGGCTTCGAGGGCGTCGACACGCTCGGCGGCGGTCCGACCGTCCAGCTCTGGCCGCACCGCCAGGGCACCGACGCCATGTTCTGCGCGCTCCTCCACGGTGGCGAACGCGCGTGAGTCGAATCGGCCCGCGGGTGGCCGGGTCATAGACTGCGGGCGTGTCGCGCCCCGGAGCACCTGAGCCGATGATCGCTCCCAGCATCCTGTCCGCCGATTTCGCCAGGCTCGGCGAGGAGGCCGAGGCGGTCGCCAACGCGGACTGGCTGCACGTCGACGTCATGGACGCCCACTTCGTACCGAACCTGACGATCGGCCTGCCGGTCGTCGAGAGCCTGCACCGCGCCACTGCGCTGCCCCTCGACTGCCATCTCATGATCGACGACCCGGACCGGTGGGCGCCGGGGTACGCCGAGGGTGGCGCGGCCAACGTCACGTTCCATGTCGAGGCGGCACGCGACGCGGTGCAGACGGCCCGGGCGATCCGGGCCGCGGGTGCGCTCGCCGGGCTGTCGGTGAAGCCAGGCACCGCCCTGGAGCCGTACCTCGAGATCCTCAGGGAGTTCGACACCCTGCTGGTCATGACGGTCGAGCCGGGTTTCGGCGGCCGGGCCTTCATGGCCGAGGTGCTGCCCAAGGTGCGGCTGGCTCGCAAACAGGTGCAGGCGGGCCACCTGCGGCTGTTCATCGAGGTCGACGGCGGGATCACCACCGACACGATCGAGGCCGCGGCCGAGGCCGGCGCCGATGTCTTCGTGGCGGGTTCGGCGGTATTCG
>JAOPWD010000270.1 GCA_025965875.1 Pseudonocardiales bacterium | reverse complement strand
GTGCGCGAGTACGAGCCGGTGGCCAGGATCAGGTTCGCGCCGGTGTACGTGTCTTCATTGACGGTGACCGTCTTGGGGCCGGTCAGGCGCCCCTCGCCCTCGACGATCTGGATCCCGCGGCTCTTGATCAGCCCGACGAGCCCCTTGTGGTTCTTGTTGACGACGCCGTCCTTGTACTTGTGGACGCCGGCCATGTCGATGCCTTCGAAGGTGGCGTTGACGCCGAACTGCGAGCTCTCGCGGGCCTGGTCGGCGATCTCGCCCGCGTGCAGGAGGGCCTTGGTCGGGATGCAGCCCCGGTGCAGGCAGGTACCGCCGACCTTGTCCCTCTCGATCAGGACGACTGACTTGCCGAGTTCGGCCGCCCGCAGCGCCGCGGCGTACCCGCCACTGCCGCCGCCGAGGATGACGAGATCGGACTGGTTGTCGCTCACTGCTGCTCCTGCTTCGTTGAAGGGACGCGCGTCCTCCATCTTGGCACCAACCCGCCAGGGATGTGACAGTGGGCGATGCGCCGGATTGACGGGCCGATAGCCGTCTGCGGTGGAATCATGGGCTCAGACCGCGACAGCCGGTCATCTGGTCGACGAGCAGTGGAGAAACCCGGTGCGTTGGTTACCTCGAAGGAAGAAGGACCGTGCCGGCACGCTGCGTACGGCGACGTCCGACGATGTCGATCACCTATCCCAGTTCGTCAAGTCACGCACCGGCGTCGAGGCCTACATCGAGCCCCGGACGGCGGTCACCGAGGCAACCGTCGTCCTGGTCGCGAGCACCGGTGAATGGACGCGACGCCGGATCGACGGTGCCGAGGCGGCGCGCTCGTTCAGCAAGAAGCACGCGATCCCGCTCTATGACGCCGGCGTCGTCGGCTATCCCAAGCGGATGCGGGAGTGGACTGCGCTGCGCAAGCAAAACGGACAGAACGGGCCGCCGCGCGCGGGCCCGTCGGTGTGAGCCCCCAGGACACCAGCCCGGGGCCCGGGCGCCCTGACGACGCGACCTCGCCCGAGGTGGGCCCTCGGGCCGGGCAGGAACTGCCGGCCGGATCGCCGATGGACTCCGCCCGGGGTGCGACAGGCCGGCTGCCCCAGCAGCTCACGCTGCCCCTACCCCGATGGCTGGGCCCGCTCGCACTGTTGTGCGCACTCGGCCTCATCCCGTGGATGATCTACCTCGCGAAGACGTTGCCCTCGCGCCAGCGGGCCGTTGACTACGACATCGCCTGGATCGGTTACGACGCGGCGATGGCGGTCGTGCTGGCGGCACTCGCGTATTGCGCCTTGCGCCGCAAGCCGGCTACCGGGGCGGTCGCCGCGGTGTTGGCGACCATGCTCGTGATCGATGCATGGTTCGACATCGTCACGACCGACAAGCCACGGCAGTTGATGTTCGCCATTCTCTCGGCCGTGCTCGCAGAGATCCCACTAGCCATCGTCTGTGCGTGGGTGGCCTTCAACGCCGAACGGGTTCAGGCGCGGGCCTACCTCAGCTTGCGCATGCCCTGGGAACGGGCAGTCGAGTCAGCCCGCAATCCGTCCGGCGGCGCGGGTCAGTCGGTCAGCGACCCGCCAGATCCTCCGCCGCCGCGATGATCGTGCGTACCGCGGCGCCGGTAGCTCCCTTGGGGGTGTAGTCCCGCGCGCCACCGGAGTTCCACGCCGGCCCGGCGATGTCGAGGTGCACCCAGGGCTGCCCTTCGGGCATGAAGTCGGCGAGGAACAGGCCGGCGACGAGCATGCCGCCACCCTTTTCACTGCTGAGACTGGAGATGTCGGCGAAGGGGGAGTCCAGCCCGGAGCGCATTTCGTCGGGCAACGGCATGGCCCACACCAACTCCCCGGCGGCGTTGCCCGCGGCGGCGACCCGGTCGCGCAGTCCGGCCTCGCCCATGGCGCCGATCACCCGCGTCCCCAACGCGACGACCTGGGCGCCGGTGAGGGTCGACGCCTCGATGAGGTAGTCGGGATCGTCCTCGAGCGCACGCGCGATGCCGTCGGCCAGGACGAGGCGCCCCTCGGCATCGGTGTCGGAGACCTCGACCGTCTGGCCGTTGCGCATCGTCAGCACGTCCGAGGGACGGTACGCGGACCCGGACGGCAGGTTCTCGGCCATCGGCACGGTGGCGGTGACCTCGACCGGCAGCTTGAGCGCGGCGATGGCGACGACCGCGGCGACAACCGCGGCCGCGCCGCTCATGTCTGACGTCATCGCCGCCATGTTCGCGGTCTTGATGTTGAGGCCGCCCGAGTCGAAGGTGATGCCCTTGCCCACCAGGGCGATACGCGCCTTCGGGTTGGTCGGCCGGTAGGTGATACGCACCAGGCGGGGCAGGCGGGTCGAACCGGACCCGACGGCGAGGATGCCGCCGAACTTGCCGCGGGCGAGCGCGCGAGGGTCGAGCACTTCGACGCTCAGCTTCTGGGTGGCCGCGTGCTCGCTCGCCCGCGCGGCGAACGACTCGGGGTAGAGGTCGTTCGGCGGCGTGTTGATGAAATCGCGCGCCGCGAAGACCGCCTCGGCGACGATTCGGGCGCGGCGCAACGCGGCCGTGGCCGCCGGGGCCGACTTCGCCGCGATGGTGATCTTGCGCAGCGCGGGCTTCGTGGCCGAGGACTTGTACGTGGTGAAGGCGTACGTGCCGAGCAGTGCGCCTTCGGCGACGGCGTCGAGTGGTGCGTCGATGGCGATGTGGACGTGCTTCTTGCCGGTGAGGGCGCGCAGCGCCGCGCCGACTCCGCGGCGGACCTGCTCGCTCTGCTTGGCGTCCGGGCCGAGACCGGTCGCCACGACGAGGCCGAACGGCGCGAGCCCGAGGGTCGGGATCTTGGTCACTTCGTCGGGCTTGCCGGACGCGCCGGCGGCCTTGAGCGCCGTCACCAGTCGCGTGCCGAGGGCCGCGTCGACCGGTTTGGCGCCCGGTGCCAGCTGTGGGCCGTCCGAGCTGGAGACGACTCCGACGACGACCGCATCGGCAGCGATCTGGGCGGACGGGTCGGCGAGGGAGACGGCAGTCATGGCAGGGATCGTATGCGGACGTGCCCGCGGTGCCGGTCCCCACCCGGGCGCGTCGGCCGGTGTCGATACGGTGCGGCTATGAGTTTGAAGCGATCACCGCTCTACGAACGCCACGTCGACCTGGGGGCGAAGCTCGCCGACTTCGGCGGCTGGGAGATGCCTATCGAATACGCGGCCAGCGGCGGCGGCGTGCTGAAGGAGCACACGGCGGTCCGCGAGACCGTAGGTGTCTTCGACGTCTCGCACCTCGGCAAGGCCACCGTGCGCGGACCCGGCGCGCGCGCGTTCGTCAACGCCTGCCTGTCCAACGACCTCGGCCGGATCGAACCCGGGAAGGCGCAGTACACGTTGTGCTGCGATGAGTCCGGCGGCGTCGTGGACGACCTCATCGCCTACCTCGTCAGCGACGACGAGGTGTTTCTCGTGCCGAACGCCGCGAACACCGCCGAAGTCGTGCGCCGGCTCACGGCAGCCGCGCCGGAGGGCGTCGCGGTCACCGGCGAGCACGAGCGCTTCGGCGTGCTTGCGGTGCAGGGACCCCGATCGTCGGACGTGCTCGGCCGCCTCGGACTGCCGACGGACCAGGACTACATGGCCTACGCCGACGCCTCGTTCGGCGGGCGGCCGGTGCGCATCTGCCGTACCGGCTACACCGGCGAGCACGGCTACGAGCTCATTCCGGGCTGGGACGACACGGTCGCCCTGTGGGACGCGATCGTCGACGCGGCCCGCGAACTGGGCGGGATGCCCGCGGCGCTCGGTGCCCGCGACACGCTGCGCACCGAGATGGGTTATCCGTTGCACGGGCAGGACCTGTCTCTCGACATCTCCCCACTGCAGGCGCGCTCGGGCTGGGCCGTCGGCTGGAAGAAGGACGTGTTCTGGGGCCGCGACGCGCTCACTGCCGAGAAGGCCGCAGGCCCGGCCCGGCTGCTGTGGGGGATCGAGGCCCTCGACCGGGGCATCCCTCGCGCGCACATGACGATGCTGGCCGGTGACGGCGCGGCAATAGGAGAGGTCACCAGCGGGACGTTCTCGCCTACGCGCAAGGTCGGCATCGGCCTCGCGCTTATCGCGACCGACGTCGGAGCGGGCGAGGGCGACGAGGTCGCGATCGACGTGCGCGGGCGGCGCCGCGCGGTACGGGTGGTCAAGCCGCCGTTCGTCGAGTCGCACGTCCGCTAGCCGCGGCCGTCCGGGTCAAGCGCAGTCTGCCGGGCCTGGTCGGCGTGCTCGACCCGCTCCGTCTGAGCCTCGTCGAGCTTGCGAGTGTCGCGCAGTTCGGCGAACGGTTCGACGTCGTCGGGCAGGCCGGCCTCAATCGCTCGCTGTCGTTGGGTCTCGGCATTGAACTCGGCGCCCAGCAGGATCGCGATGTTCGTGATCCACAGCCAGACCAGGAAGACGATGACGGTGGCCAGGGTTCCGTAGGTCTTGTTGTAGGACCCCGACAACGCCACGTACACCGCAAACAGGCCTGAGGCGAGCAGCCAGACGACTACCGCGAGCACGCCGCCGGGAGTGATCCACCTGAAGCCGGGCTGCTTGACGTTGGGGCAGGCCCAATAAAGCAGCGAGAACATGAGGCTGACCAGAACCAGCAGCACTGGCCACTTGGCGATGTTCCAGACCGTCACCGCGGTGTCCCCGATGCCGATCGCGTGTCCGATCTGACTGGCGATCGGGCCGCTGACGACGACCATGATGGCGCTGGCCACGAGCATGATGACCAGCAGCAGTGTCACGCCCAAGCGCACCGGAGCCGTCTTCCAAATCGGACGGCCCTCGTCGACGTCGTAGATCGCATTCGACGCACGCATGAACGCGGCCACGTAACCGGATGCCGCCCACAGGGCCAGGGCCAGTCCCGCGACCGCGCCGATGCTCGCCGCGCCGCTCCGGCCCTGCACCTGTTCGATGACTGTGCGCAGGAAGCTGTTGACGCCGCCGGGCGCTACCTGGCCGAGGTTGTCGAGCAGTTTCTGGACGGTCGCCTTTCCAAGCAGTCCGAGTATCGAGATCAACACCAGGACGCCAGGGAAGATCGCGAGCACTCCGTAGTAGGTGAGAGCTGCCGCCCGATCGGTCACATCGTCGTGCTTGAACTCCCTGAGCGTGCGCCGCAGGATGCTTCCCCACCCCGATCTCGGAATGTCGCTGGGAGCTGCTGGCCCAGCCGCACGATCCGCTTGCGTATGGGTTTTCGTCATGACACTCCTTTCGAGATGGCCAAGGGCGCAGGCACGCGGCCGGCCAAAAACCTCTTGACCGGCCGCGTGTCCCCCCGACCCCTTACTACGGCAGTGGTCTGACGACCTACTGCTGCAGCGGCTCCTTGACGTCCGCCGCCGCGGACTTCGCGTGCTCTGCCGTTTGCGCAGCCGCGTCGGTGGCTGCGGACTTGACCTGCTCCACTGAGTGCTGCAGCGGCTCCTGGAGGTTGCCCGCGACCTCCTGCGCCGTGTCCTTCAGCGGCTCGGCCAGCTCCTTGGCTTTCTCTTCAGCCAGCTCGGCTACGTCCTGCTCGCGCTGGGTCGCCGGCGGCAGGGAGGACAGCAGCCAACCGATGCCGAACGCGATGACGCCCGCGGCCAGCGGGTTGCCCTGCGTCTGCCGGCGGACTGTCTGCGGTGCTGCCGCCGCCGCGTCGCCCACGCCGGACGCCGCCGAGCTCACGGCGTCCTTCGCCGACGACGCTCCCGAACTGACCGTGTCGCCGGCGGCGCGCAGCCCGGTTCCGTCGTCGGCCGAGCCCATGACCCGGTCCTTGACCGACGTCGCGGTGCCCTTGACCCGATCAACTCGCCGCCCGACCACCTTGGCCGGCGACACCTTCTCGTTGAGCCGGTTCACGTCGGCGCTCAACGACACCCGGGTCCGTTCGATGTCGCGCTGAATCTCCTCGGGACTGCTCATGATGTTTCACTGACCTTTCAAGGCTTCGGGAACCTGCTTGACCGTGTCGACGGTCCGTTCCGGTTTCGGGTTGACGGTGCGCAGAGTGCTGCGCCCGGTCACGAACAGGACGCCACCGATCACGGCCCAGATGAGCGCGACGATGAACGCGGCCCAGCCCTGGTCGATGACATTGGCCAGCCCCCACCACAGGGCGATGGAGAGAAACAGCAGCACCATGTAGCCCGCGAACCCGGCGCCGCCGAGCATCCCGGCGGCCTTGCCGGTCTTGGTGACTTCGGCCTTCATCTCTGCCTTGGCCAGTTCGAGTTCTTGACGCATCAACGTCGACAGGTCGCGGCTCACGTCGGTGATGAGCTCGCCGACCGATGCCGACCCCACGTCAGCGTGCCGGTGGTTGCCGACTGTCGGGTCGGCGCCTCGAGCACTCACCGCCACCCCTCCCCGTTCTCGGGAGAGCCCGCCTGCGGATAGCCGGTGGCAGGGGGAGCGCCGAACTGATCGCCATTGACGGGCTGGGCGCCGTAGGTGGGCTGCGTGCCATAGCGGGGCTGCGTGCCGTAGCCAGGCTGCCTGCCGTAGTCGGGCGGGGCGCCGTAGCCGCCCGGCATCGCGTAGCCAGGGCCGTCCGCCGGGTATCCACCGGCGGCCTGGGGCGTGGTCGCCGGCGCAATGGCCGGCCGCATAGCGGGGTCGTTCTGCGACGTCGGTGACGCGAACTCTGACTTCGTCGCAGTCGCATCGTCAGCATGCACGGCGACCACGCCGCGCGTCAGCCGCCCGGCCACGACGCCGACCGCAACCGCGCCCAGCAGGAACGCGCCGGGACGACGGCGGGCGAACGAGCGAAGCTCGTCGACCAGGTCGCCGGGCTCGCGGCGCTCGAGCCAATCGGCTGCGCCGTGCACGCGGTCGCGGATCTGACCGACCGCCTCCGTCGCCACCCCGGATTGCTCACTGCCGGCGGTCATCCCACCGAGTTCGTCACCGAGCGAACGCAGGTTGTCGACCAGGTTGCGGTGCTGCGTCCCGGCCTGCTGGCGGACCTGCGCGCGCGCCTCACCAACGAGGTCGCGGGCTTGTTTGCTCGTCTCGTGGGCGACGTCCTTCGCCTTCTCGGTGGCGGTCTGCGCCACCTCGGCTCCGGCCTGCTTGGCCGCCTCCGCTGCGTCTGTTGCCTTGTCTTTCAACTGCGGACTGTCATCGGACGCCATGGGGTAGGCCGCAGTCACTGGCGGGTACTCGGTCATGATTCCTCCGGGGTCGACGGGACAATCACTTGTCTTCTCCTCGTGCTTGTGGGTCGGCGGCACACCGGTCGCGCCACCGTGTGCGAACTATCTCGGCGCCGGCTGACTGATTGAGCCAGGCGCCTGCGCCAGCAACCTGCCCATCGAGTCCACAGGCTAAACATGGACGGAAGTTGTACATCAAAGCGGGAAAATTCCGCAGAAAGGTGCCCGGACCGTTACGTCGGCCTGATCCTTTTCGCGAGACACTCAGGCGTGCCGCCGACCCCACGAACTCCAGCCGAACCCGGCGGCGACGTTGATGTCGGGCCGTCGAGCGTGCGCGGGCTGTCGGTCACCGATGTGGCCGAACGGGTCGGCGTCGCTGCGGCCACGCTGCGCGCGTGGGAGCGCCGCTACGGAATCGGACCCAGCGCCCGGACCACCGGCGGTCACCGTCGCTACTCGAATGCCGATGTCGCCGCGCTCCAACGACTCCAGCGGCTGATCCGCGCCGGCATGCCCACGGGCAGCGCAGCCTTGCTCGCCTTCGACATGATCGGTCGCGACGACTCTGGCGGTGCAGTCACCGCTCCCGATGCCGCAGCGGCGATTGCGCACGGCGACCGGTTGACCGAACGATTCGCGGCGGCCGTCGACTCGTTGGACCCGGATCGGATCGCCCGCGCCGCCGACGTCGTGCTCACCGATCGTGGCGCGGTGTCGGCTTGGACGGACGTCTTCATGCCGCAGTTGCAGGCGCTGGGCCAGCGGTGGGAAGCCACCGGGCTCGGTGTGGAGCGCGAACACGTGGCCGTCCTTGTCCTGCAGACCAGCCTCGCGCGCCACACTCGCAGGCAAACCCGCCGGGATCCGCGCGACCGCCCGCACGTCCTCGTCGCCGCGACACCCGCCGAGCAGCACACCCTGCCGCTCGACGCGCTGGCCGCCGCACTGGCCGAGTCGCGTGTCCGCGCCTGCGTCGTCGGCTCGCTGCCCGAACTCGCCCTGCACACCGCCATCGAGGACACCGCGCCGTCGGTCGTGGTGCTGTGGGCCCGCTCGGGTCAGACGACCGATTCGGCGCTGCTGCGGGGTCTGCTCACCCGCGCTCCGGTGGTCTGCGCGGCCGGGGTGGGCTGGCGGCGCTCACGGCTGCCGCGCAACGTGCCCCATCTGCCCGACCTGCCCAGCGCCGTCGACACGGTGCTGGCCTGGGCGACCTGACGCCTGACGGAACCCACCAATGATCAACGAGAGCCGGGGCCGGCCTTGCCGACCGTGGGTTTGTCGCCCAACTCTGGGGGTTCGGTCAGCGGCGCGTTGGCCTTCGGATCTGGTTCCTTGGGATCTTTCCGTGCATCGGGGCCTACGGGGGCTTGGCGCAGCGCCCGCACCGTGGTGTTGAGGAACGCAACGAACGGCACGGCGATCAGCGCACCCGGAATGCCGCCGAGGGTGGTCCCGGTGATCACCGCCAGGGCGATGGCCAGCGGGTGGACCTCGACGCTGCGGCTCATGATGATCGGCTGCAGCAGGTGCGCTTCGAGCTGGGCGAGAACGACGATTGCGACGGCGACGACGATCGCCGCGGTCACTCCGTGCTCGAGCAAGGTTATGACGACGCACAGAGCGCCGGTCACCGTCAGGCCGATGATGGGGATGAACGAGCCAAGGAAGATCAACACGCCGAGGGCGGCAGCGAGTGGCACCCGAAGGACGAGCAACACCGCCGCGATCGAGACTCCATGAATTAGCGCGATGAGCGTCTGCCCGCGCATGTATCCCCCAAGCGTGCGCCAACCGGCCCGGCCGGCGACGTTCAGCCGCGGCTGCGCCCGGGACGGGAACATCTTCAGTACGAAACCCCAGATGAGCTCGCCGTCGCGCAGCAGGAAGAAGGTCGACAGCAGGATGAGCAGCAGCGCGGCGAGGCCCTCGGCGGCGGTGCGCAGGGTCGCGATGGCGCCGCTGATCAGCTGTCCCTGGTGCGACTTGATGGTGTCGGTGATGTTCTGGGACAGCTTGTCCAGGTCGGCCGATTTCAGGTGCAGCGGGCCGGTCTGCAGCCAATTCTTGGTCTGGTCGACGAAGTGGGTGATCTGGTCGCCGAGCTGGGTGGAGTGCGTCGAGATCTGCCAGACGACGAACCAACCGACGCCGCCAAGCGCGGCAATGCCGATAAGCAGGGCCAGCGCCGCGGGCAACGACTTCGGGCCGGGCAGCATCTTGCGCAAGCTGCGTTCGATTGGGTGCAGCACTGCGGTGAGGAACAGCGCCAGGATGAACGAGAACGCGACCAGTTCGACCTTGACGAAGATCTTCGTTAGGAGGTACAGGGCCGCCCCGATGACGATCAGCCGCCAGCTCCAGGCGGCGGCGACGCGGACCTGCCAGGTCACGGCTTCGAGGGCGTCGTGGCTGGTATCCGACAGTGGCGGGGTGGTCGGCTCGGGCGGGACTTCGGGCGTACTCACAGGTGCGTCCAGTCGGTCGAAGGGGCCTGCCGAAAAAACGATATAGGTCCAGGGGGCTCCTCGGGCTTGCGCGCGCCGACGGGCGGCCGGCTAGGTCGGCAGGTCGGTAGCCGCCTCGACGGGAGCGGCGAGTTCGGCCACCGTGCGGATGGCGGCCCGCAGCACGAGCGCGGCGAGCAGCCCGGCCGTCCCGTCGCCCAGGCCGGTCCCCAGGTCGAGCACCGAGCGCTGGCCGAGCTTGGTAAGCGCGAGTTCGTGCGCGGGCTCGGGGGACAGGTCAGCCGATCGCCACCACCGCACTGCGCGCGGCTGTGCCTCGTAGGCGGCCAGGGCCGCCGTCGCCGCGGGCAGCCCGTCGAGCAGGACCGGGGTTCGGCGCGCGGCCGCCCGCAACAGGAACCCGGCAGTTGCAGCGACATCGACGCCTCCGACCTCCTCGAGCAGTTCGGCCGGCTGGGCCCGATGGGGCATACCCCGACGGCGGGCGTCGCGAACAGCGACGGCGCGTTCCATCCACACGTCCGGCGCCAGCCCGCCGCCGCGCGACAGCACCTTCACCGGCTCGGTGTTGGTCAGGACCGATACCAGCGTCAGCGACGGCGTCCCCGCGTCGGGGCCCTGCAGGGCCACGACCAGCAGGTCCGCGCCACTGTCGACCTCCTCGTCGGCCAGTGCCGCGCCGGCGGCGAACGCCTCGGCTACCGAGCCGTCGCGCCGCGGCACCGGGCGCACGCCTGACCCGACCAGGTCAGCGATCGCCGCGAGCGATGCGGAGTCGCCCGCCGTCGCTGACGCGCCGAACACGATCGTGCGTATGCGGGCGAAGTCGTGCGGTGGGCAGCGGCCCTGGACGCCGGCGATCCACTCGGCCAGCTCACCCAGGCGGCCCAGCTCGTCGCTCGACGCGGCGAGTGTCTTCTGCATGGCCGTGGCGGCGTCGCTGTCGGGCCATTCGACGTCGGCGCCCAGTGTCACGAGGTCGCTGATCTCGGTAGGAGCCTGCATCGGGTAAGTATGCGGGTCGGCCGCGGACGCGAACTCGACCGTGGCGCCGATGACCCAGTGGGCACTTACGTCGCGTCTACGTTGACGACGGGTGAGCCGGGAGTTCAGCTCAGCTCTGACGGGCGTAGGCGAGTCATGACGTCGCGTCGTTGACCGGCGTGATTCGGGCGGCCTCGAACGTCGCCATGTCGTGCAGGATGCGCGCCGCGGCGTCGAGGATGTTGAGGGCGAGGCAGCCGCCGGTGCCTTCGCCGAGTCGCATGCCCAGGTCGAGCACCGGGTCCAGGCCGAGGCGGTCGAGGACAGCCGTCGCGCCCGGCTCAGTGGATCGGTGACCGGCAATGACGTAGGGCAGCACGTCCGGGCGGTCGGCGTGCGCGGCGAGCAGGGCGGCGCCCGAGACGACGCCGTCGACAATGACCGGCACTCGGTGGGACGCGGCTCCGACGATGAACCCGGCCAGCGCAGCGATCTCCAGGCCACCGACATGCGAGAGCACTGTCAGCGGGTCGGCGTCCGACGGCAGCCTACGCAGGGCCGCGCCGACGACATCGGTCTTACGGCGCAGCCCCTCGTCGTCGATGCCCGTGCCGCGTCCAGTGACGGTATCGGCAGCTTGGCCGGTCAGGGCGGCGATGACGGCGGCGGCGGCGGTCGTGTTGCCGATGCCCATGTCACCGGTGACCAGCGCACGGGCACCGGCGCTGACCAATGTGGTGGCGATTTCGGCGCCGATGTCGCGGGCGATTCGTGCCTCGGCCAACGACATTGCCGGACCGGCAGCGAGGTTTGCAGTACCGGCACGGACGGCCCGGCGTAGCAGGGCCGGTGCACCGATGACTCCCATCGCGTCGAGGTCCGTGGCGATCCCGACGTCGATGACCGTCACGGTGGCGCCGACCTGACGGGCGAGGACGTTGATCGCCGCGCCGCCGGCTACGAAGTTCGCCACCATCGCGGCCGTGACCTCCCTGGGCCACGGTGTCACGCCCTCGGCTACTACGCCGTGGTCGGCGGCGAATATGGCGACCGCGGCTGGCGACGGTAGGGGCGGGGGGTCGACGCCGCTGATCGCGGCGAGTTGGATGCCGAGGATTTCCAGGCGACCGAGTGATCCGCTGGGTTTGGTGAGTCGCTCGAGGTGGGCTCGTGCGCCTGCCGCGGCGGCGGGGTCGATCGGCGCGAGAAGGGCGGCCGCCGCAGCGTAGGCGCCGACGTCCAGGGTAAGGGCCGCGCGGACCGCGATGCCTGGGTCACGGTCGGGCTGGGTGTAGGCGAAGCGCACCCCGGCCGCCTGCGCCGCCTCGTCGTCGGCGGTGGTGTCGCCGACGAACAACGCCTCACCGGGCTCGGCGCCGAGTTGGGCGAGCGCGTGACGAATGCCGTGCGGGTCGGGCTTGGCGGCCCCGACGTCAGAGGAGCGGGCGATTACCTCGACTAGATCCGTGAGTCCGGTGGCGGCCAGCGCGTCGCGTACCTGTGTGCCCGTCATGACCGCAGCGTCGGCGACGACGCCGAGCCGATACCGGCCCGCCAGCGCGCGCAACGATCGAGCCGCTCCGTCGACCGGTCGCGCGGCGTGCACCAGTGTCGTGCCGAAGAGGATGGTCGTAATCATGATGCTGTCCTCGCAATCAACGGACTTCCAGAATGAGGCGGCAGATCGCGGGCATGTCGAGGTGCTCTTCGACGAGGTCGCCGAGCCGGTCGAGTTGGCTCTCTCGGGAGGCGGCGAACGATGTCGGCGACGGAGTGAACGGCACGCCGCGCAGCCGGGCGACCTCGGAGAGCATGGCCCGACGGAAATCGTCGGCCTCGAACAGGCCGTGCAGGTTCGTGCCGAAGACAGCGCGATTGCCGGATGTCGTCGCGCCCTCGTTTCCCGGACCACCGGCCGGAGTGTCGAGGGCAAGCCACGGCCGCACACCGGGCGCTGGAACAGTTTGGCCGTGGTGGATCTCGTAGCCCGAGACCGGGACGCCGTAGGCCGTGCCGCGCCGTCGGTGCAGGGTCTTGTCGCGGCTGAAGGTTGTCTCAACGTCCAGCCAGCCCAGGCCGGCGACCCGTGTGCCGGCGGTCGTCTCCGCGCCGTCAGGGTCGCTGATCGTCCGGCCGAGGGCCTGGTAGCCGCCGCAGATGCCGAGCACAACGGCATCGGTGCGGGCAATGCTGTCGCCCAGCCCGTTGGCGTTGAGCCACGCCAGGTCGGCGATGGTGGTCTTCGTGCCGGGCAGCACCACCAGGTCCGGCTGACCGAGTGCCGCCGCGTGGTCGACCCAGCGCACCCCGACGCCCGGCTCGATGGCGAGTGGATCCAGATCGGTGGCGTTGGCCAGGTGCGGCCAACGGATGGCGGCGACGTCGAGCACGGTCTGACGGGAGGTGGCTGGGCGAGGCGGCGCGCCGGCGAGCGCCAGCGAGTCCTCGGCATCCAGCGCGATGCCGGTGACGTAGGGCAGCACGCCGAGCGTGGGAACACCCGTCCTCCTGGCGAGCTGCTCAGTGCCGTCGAACAGCAGCGCCGAGTCACCGCGCATCTTGTTGACGACGAATCCCCCGACGCACGCCCGTTGGTCGGCGGGCAGCAACGCGACCGTCCCGTAGAGCGCGGCGAAAACCCCGCCGCGATCGATGTCGCCGATCACGATCGCCTTTATGCCCGCGGCCACCGCGAGAGGCAGATTGACGATGTCGCGGTCGAGCAGGTTGATCTCCGCCGGGCTGCCGGCTCCTTCGAGCAGGACGACGTCATAGCGAGCGCGCAGGTCGGCTAAGGCGTCGAGCACGGTGCCGAACAGTTCGGGTTTCTTGGCGTGGTACGCCGCCGCGGAAAGGTGCCCGACAGGCCGGCCCAGGACGATGACCTGGCACTCGGTTTCACTGCTCGGCTTCAGCAGGACCGGATTCATCGCCGCCTCGGGCTCGACGCCGGCCGCCGCCGCCTGCATCGCCTGGGCGCGGCCGATCTCGTGCCCGTCGGCCGTGACAACAGAATTCAGCGACATGTTCTGCGCCTTGAACGGCGCGACCCGCACGCCCCGCCGGTGCAGCGCGCGGCACAGGCCGGCGACCACCGCGCTCTTGCCCGCGTCGCTCGAAGTACCGCAGACCATCAAGGCCCCGCGCACGACAGAGCCTCCGCCAGTCGCGCCAAGCCGTCATCGTCGGGCACGCCGATCCGAACATGTCCGGGCAGGCCGAAGCTCGCGCAGTCCCGGACGATGACGCCGGACGGCGCGAGGCGCTCCCGCAGACCGGGTGCCTCGGCGATCAGCCATGGTGCGTCCGACGGTTGCGGGTCGATGTCGTGCTGGCGCAGCAGCGCGGCCAGCTGCTCGCGGCGTACGGCGATCGCCGCCCGCCAGCCGTCGAGGTCGGCCGCGTCGAGTAGCTCGGGCAGAAGGGCGAGGGCGAGCCCGTTGACCGACCAGGCCGGCTGCGCGACGGCGAAGCGTTCGACGTCGTCGGACAACGCGTAGCCCAATCGCAGCCCTGGGCAGGCGAACAGTTTCGTCAGCGATCCCACGACGACAGCGCCGTCGTCGTCGCCGCGGGTCCAGCGGCCGGTCGCCAGGGGAAAGAACGCCTCGTCCCAAACGTCAGCGTGCTCATCCGGTCCGGCCAGTCGACCGGTCGGGTTGTTGGGGTTGCTGCGCCAGCGCGGTCCGTCGTCGCCGCGGGGGTGGAGGGAAAACTCTGGTTCGGCAGCGACGGTGCCGCCGAGCACGTGGCTGACCAGGGTGATCGCCTCGCTGCCGCCGTTGGTGAGCAGCAACCGCGCCGGGTCGATCCCGATTGCGTGCGCGAGTGCCGCGGTCGCGTGTGTGACATCGGGGTACTGGCGCAGCGCGCTGAGGTGACGGCGCGCGAGCGCGGCGATGTCGGGCGCGAACGGGTTGAGCGTCATCGACAGGTCGACGATCCGGTCCGGGTCCAGGCCCAGGTGCCGCGCGACGGCCGGCCCGTCGCCACCGTGTCTGCCGGGGGCGGGGATCATCGAGGCACCGCCGGTGCGAGTCCGGCGACGGCGAGCAAGCATGCGAGAGCGACCGAGACGTCGCGAGACAGCCGCACGGCCCGGCCGATGTCGTCTCGCCCGGCCGGCCGGCCGTCACCCAGCGTGGCCCGCACCTCTACCTGACCGCCATAGGAGCTCTCGCCGCCGAGCCGCAGTCCGAGAGCTGCGGCGAACGCCGCCTCAGCGACCCCGCTGTTGGGGGAGGGATGGCCCGGTGCATCGCGTCGCACCACGCCGACGACGCGCCGGGCGGCGCGCGGCCGACAGCCGAGGACCAGGGCCGCGGTGAGGCGCGCGGGCACCCACGCCGCGGCGTCGTCGAGTCGGGCCGATGCCCAGCCGTAGCGGGAATAGCGCTCATCACGGTGGCCGACCATCGCGTCCATCGTGTTGACGGTGCGGTGCACCAACGCGCCCGGCGCCCCAGCAACCGCAGCCCACAGGGCGGGTGCGACCACGGCGTCGACGGTGTTCTCCGCCACCGACTCCACCACGGCCCGGCACACCTCGGCCTCGTTGAGGCCATCGGGGTCCCGACCGACCAGGGTCGGCAGCAGTGCGCGGGCCCGATCGAGGTCACCGGCTGACAGCGCCGTGTCGATCGCACCCGCCGCGTCGCCCAAGGCCCGACCGGCGACGGCGACGTAGGTCGCCAGGCAGGTCGAGCGGCAGAGCGCACCCGCAGCGGTCCCGATTGCGACACCGATCGCCGCGTGGACGATGCCGGCCGACCTGCGATCGGCGTAGAGCCTCCGCTCGATCTGCTGCAGCAGCGTGCCGAGCAGGGCGACCGGGTGTGGTCCTATCGGCGGCTCGCCGATCAGTCGGTCAGCGGCGATCCCGGCCGCGGCAGCGAGTGGGCGGCTCACCACGTCGCTGCCGCCACGACGAGTGAGACCGTCTCGCCGATCACGCCAGCCGCTCCCAGGACGTCCCCGGTGAAGCCGCCGAGCCGCCGCCACCCGAGCAGGACTACGCCGGTACCGGCCACGATCCCGGCGGCTACCGCGACCGCGCCGCGCAGGCCATCGCCCAGGCAGGCAAGAGCGAGCGCGCCGGCCACCCCGTAGCCAGCGACCGGACGCCAGTCACCGCCGAGCATCGCGGTGGCCAGGCCACCGCCCGGGCGCGCGTAGGGCAGCGCCCGAGCCCCCACGGCCATCACACTGCGTGACCCGCACCAGACACCGGCGATGAGCAGCACGCTCGGCACCATCGACGCCAGCGCGGTAAGGCGGAGCAAGATCACGGCCATTGCGGCCGCGACGCCGAATGCGCCTACCGTCGGCTCGGCCATCACCTCGAGCCGCCGCTGCCTCGGCAGGTGCGGCAGCAGCCCGTCGGCGCTGTCGACCAGTCCGTCGAAATGCAGCAAGCCCGTGATCGCCAGGTCCGCGACGACGGTCAGCGCGGCAGCAACGACTGCGGGCCAGACCTGCGACGTGGCCCACCACACTCCGCCGATCACGGCGCCGATCGCCGCCCCGGTGAGCGGGAACCACGACAAGGTGTGCCGGTCGGGGACTGCGGCACCTCCGAGCGGCGTGAGGAACGCGATTGCGCGCCTCATTCCGTGCGTCCCAACGGCAGCATCCGGCCGGCCACGACCAGGACGACGTCGTCGCAGACCGCAGCGACTTCGGCGTTGACAATCCCAAGGGCATCGCGGAATCGTCGCCCGGCTTCCGAAGAGGGATGCACGCCGAGTCCGACCTCCTCGGACACCACGACAGTGTTGCCCTCCCGCTCGGTGAGCGCGGCGACGAGCGACGGCACGTCGACGGCGAAATCGTCGTGCGCCGCCACCCAGGTGCCCAGTGAGTCGATCAGCACGGAGCCAGTCACCGTGCCGAGCGCGGCGACGAGCCCGGCGCCGGTCTCGATCGTGGCCCAGGCCGGGTCGCGACGCGCGCGGTGGACTGCAACCCGGGCGGCGTGGTCGTTATCGGCTACCACGGCCGTGGCCAGGTAGGCCACCGGCGGCGGCAGCCGGAGGACGAGTTGCTCAGCTACCCGGGACTTCCCGGACCGGGCGCCGCCGAGCACCAGCGTGATCACCGTCGGCCGACCAGATACCGCTCGGTGCCCTCGCCGACGGCGGCGTGTACCGCTCGGGCCAGTCGCGCTCCCCACGTGGAGCGGGGACCGCCGTAGCATTCGGCGGCACCCGATGGGCAGCAGACGAGCACGGCGTCCGACGCCGTACCGGTGCCGGGTACGCCAAGCTCGGACAGGGCCTGCGTCTTCGCCTCGGTCGCGGTCACTACGGCATTCACCAGCGCGGCATCGCTGAGCGGGGCCGGGACGTAGCAGACCAGGTTGATCGTCCCAGGCACCCATTCGCCCTCGGCCGAGGTCTCGCTCGCGGCCCAGGTTGGCACCGACACGCCGACCGTCGCGTCACAGTGCACGCCACCGTCGTCGCAGGACGCGACGTCCAGTACCGACGCCGCGGTGAGCAACCCGACGCCTGTGCCGGGCACCAGCCCGAGCTCCGCGGCGATCGCCGCGGCGTGCTCGGCCGGATCGTCGCGGCGGTAGTCACGCGTGACCTCCGCGTTGATCGCCCACGACCGGTGACCGAGGCCGCCGCCTAGCACGGCGGTCGAGACCACCCGCAGGGCCGGCTCAAACCGCCACACCAGCACCGGCCGAGGCTGCCCAGCTCCGTCGTCGGAATGGGTGCTGCGTTGCATCAGAAGTCCCGCCACGTCAGAAGTCGACGCCCTTCATGGCGAAGACACCGGTGTCGTAGACGTGCTTGACCTTGCGCATCTCGGTCACGGTGTCCGCAACGTCGACCAGCCCTTCGGGCGCATCGCGGCCGGTACACACGACGGTCACATGGGCCGGCCGGTCCCTGATCACCCCGACCACCTCGGTCGCCTCGAGCCAGCCCCAGTTGATCGGGTAGGTGATCTCGTCGAGTACGACGAGTCGGTGCTCGCCCGCCGCGATGACCGCGCAGGCGTGCTCCCATCCGGCCCGCGCCACAGCTTCGTCGCGGGTCAGGTCCTTGGAGTTCCAGGTGAAACCCTGTCCGACGGTCCACCAGTCGACGCCGAGTCGATCGCGGCACACCACCTCCTCGCCGACCCGCCACTTGCCGGACTTGACGAACTGCACGACAGCGACCTGCCAGTCCCGGGCGACGGCGCGGACGATCAGACCGAACGCGGCCGTCGACTTGCCCTTGCCGTCACCGGTGTTCACCAGGACCAGGCTGTCGACCTTGCGCCGGGGTGGGTTGTGATGCTCGGTCGGAACGTCGGTGTGGCCGCCGCCAGGCTCGTCGGCCGGGAGCGACTCGTCCAGATCAGTCACGGATTCCTTCTTCCCGGAACGGCAGCACGCCGAGGCGGCCGCCATCGTGGATGATGCGGACCCGCGCGCCGTAGTGGCGGGCGAGGTTGTCCTCGGTCAGGACGTGGGCTGGGGCCCCTTCCACGACGATGCGTCCGTCGTCGATCAGCGCCAGTCGCTCGGCGTACTGCCCGGCCAGGGTGAGGTCGTGCATGGTCATCAGCACGGTGAGGTCGTGCTGACGCCGCAGCGAGTCGACGAGTTCCAGAACCTGCTGCTGGTGGCCGACGTCCATGGCCGTCGTCGGCTCGTCCAGCAGCACGATGGGCGCGCCTTGGGCCAGGGTGCGGGCAATGAACACCCGCTGCCGCTCACCGCCGGACAGCGTCGTCACCTGTCGGTCGGCGAAGTCGAGCAGGTCGAGGCGCTCGAGCGCGTCGTACACAGCCGCGAGATCTTGCGCGCCCTCGAAGCCGAGCGTCCGGATGTGCGGTGACCGCCCGAGTAGGACATAGTCCAGGACGCGCGCACCGTCAGGCACGACGGGCGACTGCGACACCAGCGCGACCAGTTGTGACCGCTGACGCCGGGACAACGCGGCTGCGGGTCGGCCGTCCAGGTGTACTTCGCCGGTACCGGAAACGAGCCCAGCCAGGTAGCGCAGCAGTGTCGATTTCCCGGCACCGTTGCGCCCGACGATCGAGACCCACTCGCCGCGTGCCACCTTCAGGTCGACGCCGGCCAAGACATCGCGGTTGCCCAATGACACGGTGACCCCGGCGCACTCGATCACGAGGTGATCCCGGTCCGTCTCGACGCACGGAGCACGATCACGAAGAAGGGCGCGCCGAAGAACGCCGTCACCACACCGATAGGGATCTCCGCCGGAGCCGACAACGTCCGGGCCAGCAGGTCGGCCGCACACAGGAATGCCGCCCCGAAGATCAGCGACAACGGGAGCACCACCCTGTTACTTCGCCCCGCCACCATGCGGACGAAATGCGGGACGATGATGCCGACGAAGCCGATCAGGCCCGATACCGACACGGCGGCCGCCGTCCCCAGCGACGCGGCGACGATCACAATTATCCGACTGCGGCCGGGGTGCAGTCCGAGCGTGGCTGCCTCGTCATCGCCTAGCGCCATCACATCGAGCACCCGCCGGTGGGCGAGCAGGGCAACCCAGGAGACAGCGCAGTACGGCAGCATCAGCAGGACCTCGTGCCAGCCCGCGCCCGACAGCCGGCCGAGCAGCCACGAGTAGACCTCGCGGATCGTGTCCTGATTGCGTTGGAGCAAGTACGTCTGCATCGCGGTGAGAAAGCTCGCCACCGCTACGCCGGAAAGGATGAGCGATGCCGTCGAGGTTCGTCCGCGACCCGCCGCGCCCAACGCGTAGGCCAACGCGACGGCTCCCAGAGCTCCGGCGAAGGCCGCGACCGGGGCTCCCACCGGTGTCGAGCCCGTGCTGGCCGTGCCGGCGATGACGATGGTCACGCCCAGCCCCGCTCCGGCCGCCGCGCCGAGCAGGTAAGGGTCGGCGAGAGGATTGTTGAATACGCCCTGGTATCCGGCGCCGGAAAGGGAAAGGGTTCCTCCGACGAGCAGGGCGAGCAGTACCCGCGGGAGCCTGATCTGCTCGATGATCGCGGCCTGTTGCGTGCTGAGGTCGGTGTGCATGCCGACGACCTGCCGCACCACCTCGACGCCCGAGATGTCAACCGGCCCGACCACCAGCCCGGCCACCGCGGCGACGGCGACCGCGGCGAGGCTGATGATCAGCCACACCGGCCGAAGCCGCGCCGGGACGACCCGCGACGCGGCGGTGCTCGCGGTCGTGGCCCGTCGCCTGGTGGATGTCATTGCGCAGGCGTCATTGCGCGGGTATCGACGTGATCACGGCCACGATCCGCCGGAGGAAGTCCACGATGCGCGGACCCCAGCGGCTGGCGACGTCGTCGTCGAGTGGGATCACATGGCGGTCCAGAACCGCTTTGAGGTGGGCAAAGCCCGGTCGCGCACCGAAGGTTTCCTGCGACTGAGCGCAGCACTTGGTGTCGGCGAGAAACACCAAGTCCGGATCTGCTTTCACCAGGTACTCGGCGGACAACTGCGGATACTGGTTGCCGCTCTTGGCCGTGGCGTCGGCGATGTTGCGTAGCCCGACTAGTGAGTACAGCGCTCCGATGAACGTCTTGGATGTGGCGGTGTACAGCGTGTCGTCCAACTCGTGGAAGTAGGTGAGCGGCTGTGAACGGTGCGGCAGACCCTTGATCAGTCCGCTAATTTGCTGGCGCATCGACGCCACCAGTTTCACCGCCTGGTCGCCGTGGCCGGTCAAAGTCCCGAGGGAGTCGATCTCGCCGTACGCGTCCGCCAGCGTCTGAGCCGCCGGCTCGATCCGCACCGGAATCTTCAGCTTCGCCAACTGCGCTTTCAGGTTGCCTGTGTCGTCCGCGGCAACGACCAGATCCGGCGCATAGCGCGCGATCGCCTCGGCGTTCGGTTGGAGGCCGTCGAGCTGCGTCTTCGGGGCGCTCGCCGGGTAATTGGAATACTTGTCTACCGCCACGACTTGCTTGCCGGCGCCGACGGCAAACAACGTCTCGGTCGCCGTTGAGGACAACGAAACGATGCGCTGCGGCCCGGCGGCGGAAGCAGGCGCCGTGCTCCTTGTGCCAGTGGCCGGGCCGCCCGGCGAGGCGGCGTTGCTGCCGCATGCGCTGATCAGGGCCAGGGCCGCCAGGACAGCGGCTGACTTGAATATCACGGTTTGCAGGACCTCCTTGTCGTCGAAGATGGGACGAATCGACGACGGGAGACCCATCGCGCGAACCGATGCCCGCCCTCGAGGCTGGTTCGTCACGCCGACCGGCAGGCGACCTGGCTTGCCTCCGCGAGGGAGGACCACAGTTGCGGGACAGCGCCGGGTTCACACCGGACTTCGCTGGCGGTTAGCAG
Organism: Pseudonocardiales bacterium; assembly: GCA_025965875.1. Taxonomy (GTDB): domain Bacteria; phylum Actinomycetota; class Actinomycetes; order Mycobacteriales; family Jatrophihabitantaceae; genus QHCC01. The sequence continues at coordinate 28 of JAOPWD010000270.1, read as the reverse complement.
ACACCGGCAATCTAGGCCTACGCCGTTT
>JAOPWD010000226.1 GCA_025965875.1 Pseudonocardiales bacterium | reverse complement strand
GGCGGCGCCCGGCTCTTCCGGACGCAGCCCGGGTGCGCGGTGGGCCAGAGCCTGCCGCAGCAATACCCGGCCACGGTGGATGCGGGACCTTACGGTGCCGACCTTGATGCCCAGCGTCGCGGCGATCTCCTCGTAGGACAACTGCTCGAGATCGCACAGCACGACGGCTACCCGGAAGTCGGCGGGCATCTCGTCGAGTGCGCGCTGGATCTCGGGGTCGAGGTGCATCTCGTCAAACGTCTGCTCGGGACCTGATTCGCGGGAGGCGAGTCGGTCGCCGGCGTCCTCGGGCAGCGCGTCGAAGCGGATCCGCTGCCGACGGCGGACCATGTCGAGGAAGAGGTTCGTGGTGATGCGGTGCAGCCAGCCTTCGAAGGTTCCCGGCGTGTACTCGGCCAGGGATCTGAAGACGCGGACGAAGGTTTCCTGGGTCAAATCCTCGGCATCGGCCCGGTTGCCGGACAGCCGGAAGGCCAAGCGGTAGACGCGGTCAGCATGCTCGCGCACCACTTCGTCCCATGTGGGCGGAACCCACGCGCTTGTCTCGACCGTCACGTTCCCTCACCTCAATGCCGCTGCGGGATTGACTTCCCCACGACACAACCAGCGATCCCTGTTCATTAGCCGAACGCCTCAGCACCCGCTCATGTTCCTGGGAGGGTGGCCCTAGTCTCGCACTCGTGCACCGATATACCCCTGCCGACGACCGCGCGCTGCGCGCCATAGCCGACTACTGCCTCGACCGACTGGCGATGGAGGCTCCGCTCGACCGTCCGCTGAGCCCCGCCGAACTCGAGGACCTGGCCGGCCAGACCGTCACGCCGGGCGGGATCGGCCCGGATGAGGCTCTGCGGCTGTGGGCCGATGTGCTGGGCCCGGCGTGCCTGTCGGTCGACCATCCGCGCTATCTGTCGTTCATCCCGAGCGCACCCACCAAGGCGGCAGCGAGCTTCGACATGCTCGTCGGCGCCTCCAGCGTGTACGGCGGATCGTGGCTGGAGGGTTCCGGCGCCGTCTACGCCGAGAACCAGGCGCTGCGCTGGATCTCCGACCTGGCCGGGCTGCCCGCCGAAGCCGGCGGCGCGTTCGTGCAGGGCGGGACGATCGGCAACCTGTCGGCGCTGGTCGCCGCCCGCGAGTCCGCGTCGCACAAGCGCGGTGGCCGGCCGCGGCGGTGGGCGGTGTGCGTCACCGAGGAGACCCATTCGTCGGTCAAGCACGCCCTGGCCGTCGTCATGGACGTCGACGTCATCGAGGTGCCTGGCGACGCGCGCGGCCGGATGCTCGGCACGGCGCTGCGCGACACCGTCGCCGCGCTGGGCGACGAGGCGCGCGACAGCATCTTCGCGGTCGTGGCGACTGCCGGGACCACGAACCTGGGCGTGGTCGACGACATCGCCGGCATTGCCGACGTCGCCGACGAGCACGGCTGGTGGCTGCACGTCGACGGCGCCTACGGCGGCGCCGGGCTGGCCGCACCCAGCGTGCGCGGGCTGTTCGCGGGTGTCGAGCGGGCCGACTCGTTCATCGTCGACCCGCACAAGTGGCTGTTCGCGCCGTTCGACTCGTGCGCCCTGATCTACCGCGACCCGGTGCAGGCGCGGGTCGCGCACACCCAGCACGCCAGCTACCTGGACCCGGTCACCGTCGAGGGCGAGTGGAACCCATCGGACTTCGCGATCCAGCTCACCCGGCGGGCCCGTGGGCTGCCGTTCTGGTTCTCCCTCGCCGTCCACGGCGCCGACGCCTACCGTGACGCGGTCGAGCAGACGCTGACCGTCGCCCGCGCGGGCGCGGACCTGATCCGAGCGGCCGAGCACGTGCAGTTGCTGATCGAGCCCGACCTCACCGTGTTGCTGTTCGAACGGATCGGGTGGGATGTCGACGACTACGCACGCTGGGGTTCGGAGCTGCTCGCCGACCAGATCGCGTTCGTGACGCCGACCCGGCACGACGGCCGGGTGTGTACCCGCTTCGCGATCGTCAATCCGCTGACGACCGTCGACGACCTCGCGCTGATCATCGACTCGATGCGCTGAGCCGGTCCGAGCAATGTCGTCGCCGCGCGATACGGTCCATCCTCCGAAATAACGCGAAAGGGTGCTCCGTCTCATGGACATGAAGCTCGAAGTGATCCCGGTACCTGTGTCCGACGCCGATGAGGCGAAGGCGTTCTACACCGAGAAGGCCGGGTTCACCGCCGACCACGACCATCAGGTCAGCCCCGAACTGCGCTTCATCCAACTGACCCCACCGGGCTCGGCCTGCTCGATCGTCATCGGCGACGGGATCTCGAAGTCGCCACCCGGCTCACTCCAGGGGCTGCAGTTGGTCGTGTCCGACGTCGAGGCCGTACACGCTGAGTTGACCGGGCGCGGCGTCGAGGTCAGCGAGGTCCAGGACTTCCCGTGGGGCCGGTTCGTGTTCTTCAGCGACCCGGACGGCAACGGCTGGGCGGTCCAGGAGGTCCAGGCCCGCGGCTGATACCGCGCTCGCATCCCTTAGGCCCGGTTTAGGCGGCCGAAGGGCTTCTCACATGCAATGCCCAGGTTTAGCGTGGGGGGTCCCGTATCGCCCTGTGGCAAAGGAGCCCTCATGCGAAGTCGGAAACTTCTCCTCGGCGTTGTCGCCTCGTCAACCATGGTGCTGTCCATGGCCGTCGCCGTGGCTTCGAGTCCCAGCGCGGCCATGCCTGAGGCAGGCCCTGCCGCGAAGTCGGCGAACTCCGACTTCGTGGTGCTGTACAAGGGCGCCGGGACCAGCACCGCCGCACGGGCGGCGATCACCCGGGCCGGCGGATCAGTGGTGCGTGAGAACACCAAACTCGGATATGCAGTGGTCAGGACCGCCGACCCCGGGTTTGCCGCCACGATCGATGGCTCGACTGCGGTCCTGGGTGCGGCCCGCAACCGGGTCATCGGGGGCGTGCAGCCGCTGCAGCGCACGCAGGTAAAGGACGTGGAGCGGCTGAGCGCCGAGCGTGCCACGTTGCGCGGAACCGGCGGGATTGCCGACGCCCCGGCCGCGGCGGGCACCGCCGCGCCCGTGACGCCGGAGCCGTTGGCCAACAAGCAATGGGACATGCGCCAGATCGGCGCGACGGCCGCCGGTTCGTACGCGAAGAACCCCGGCAAGAAGGGCGTCCTCGTGGGCGTGATCGACACCGGAATCGACGGCACACACCCGGACATCAGCCCGAACTTCGACACCGGGCGCAGCCGCAACTTCGTCACCGACGTTCCATCCATCGACGGGCCATGTGAGCACCCGTCCTGCGTCGACCCGGCGAACGAGGACGACAACGGGCACGGCACGCACGTGGCCAGCACCATCGCCTCGCCGATCAACGGCCTGGGGATCGCGGGCGTCGCGCCGAACGTGACTCTGGTCAACCTGAGGGCGGGCCAGGACGCGGGTTTCTTCTTCCTGCAGGCCACCCTGGACGCGTTGACCTACGCGGGCGACATCGGTGTCGACGTGGTGAACATGAGCTTCTTCACTGACCCGTGGCTGTTCAACTGCCTGAACAACCCGGCCGACACACCGGCGCAGCAGACCGAGCAGCGCGTCATCAGAATGGCTACCCAGCGCGCACTGGACTACGCGACCCGCCACGGTGTGCTCCCCGTCGCGGCTGAGGGCAATGAAGCCACGGACCTGAACAACCCCACCGTCGATAACACCAGCCCGGACTTCCCAGCGGGCGCGAGCTACCACCGCGACGTGAACAACTCGTGCATCACCGTGCCGACCGAGTCCAACGGCGTCGTCGTGATCAGCTCGACCGGGCCCAGCACGCGCAAGGCGTACTACTCCAACTACGGAACGGAGCACACCGATGTCGCGGCTCCGGGTGGCGACGCGTACGACTCGCCGGACAACACCCTGGATGTGCGCGGCCTGGTGCTGGCTGCCATGCCGCTGAACGTCGCACAGGCCGAGGGTGTCCTCAATCCGGACGGCACGCCGAACACCCCGTTCGTGGTGCGCGACTGCAAGGGAACCACCTGCGGGTACTACCAGTACCTGCAAGGCACGTCGATGGCCGCACCGCACGCCGTCGGCGTCGCGGCACTGATCGTCAGCCACTTCGGCAAGCGTGACCGTGCACACGGCGGGCTCGGCCTCGCCGCGTCGCGCACCCGGTCGTTGCTGTTCGACACCGCCGTGCAGCACGCCTGCCCGCAGCCGCGGTTGTTCCATTACACCCGGATCCGTGGCGATGGCTCGATCGCCCAGGCCGATGCGCTCTGCGACGGGTCCGCCAGCAAGAACGGCTTCTACGGGCACGGCATCGTGAACGCGTATCTCGCCGTGACCGCGCACGACTGATTCATTCGCCACCGGACGGCACGGTCGGAGCCCGCTCTGACCGTGCCGTCCGCGCGGGCAACGGCGAGCACCGCTGACCGCACCGCGGCGTTGCGCTAAAGGCACTCGCCAAGGGTGGTGAGGATCGGCTCACCCGGGTCGCCGACGATGAACATCCGGTGCAAGATCGGTCGGGCGGATCGGTCAGGCGGCGTGCCGAGGACCCTTGCGCCG
>JAOPWD010000208.1 GCA_025965875.1 Pseudonocardiales bacterium | reverse complement strand
ACCCGGACGACCTCGAGTACGGCACAGCCGCCGCGATCGCGCGGTGGACCGCGCAGGGCAAGCACATCGTCTACTGCCTGGCCACGAGTGGCGAGGCCGGCATCGACAGCATGTCGCCTGAGGAAGCCGGGCCGCTGCGCGAGCAGGAGCAGCGCGCGTCGGCGGCGATCGTCGGGGTCGACGAGGTCGAGTTCCTCGGCTATCCCGACGGCGTGCTCGAGTACGGCCTGCCGCTGCGTCGCGACATCGCGCGGGCGGTACGCCGGCACCGACCCGACGTCGTTATCACCGGCAACTACCACGAGACGTGGGGGCCGGGCGCGCCGCTCAACCAGGCCGACCACATCGCGTTGGGTCGGGCGGTGCTCGACGGCGTCCGCGACGCGGGCAACCGATGGGTGTTCCGGGAGTTGCTCGACGAGGGCCTGGAGCCCTGGCAGGTGCGACGGGTGCTTGTCTCCGCCGGCATGCATTCGACTCACGGCGTCGATGTCACCGACCATTTCGCCACCGGAGTCGCGTCGCTCGAGGCGCACGCGGCCTATCTGTCCGGTCTCGGCGATAACGCGATGGGCGACCCCGAGGAGTTTCTCGAATCCTTCGCCCGTGCCACCGGCGCTCGCCTGGGCACCACATTCGCGGTCGGCTTCGAGCTCATCAACTTCTGAGCGGGGATCATTTGGTGGGGTTGAAGCGTCGCAGCCGCAGCGAGTTCGTCACCACGAACACGGACGAGAACGCCATCGCCGCGCCGGCGATCAAGGGGCTGAGCAACCCGAAGGCGGCGACTGGGATGAGGACCACGTTGTAGGCGAACGCCCAGAACAGATTGCCCTTGATCGTGCGCAGGGTCCGCCGCGCCAACCGAATGGCGTCGCCTGCTGCGCGCAGGTCGCCGCGGACCAACGTCAGGTCGGCGGCCTCGATGGCGACGTCGGTGCCGGTGCCCATGGCCAGGCCGAGATCGGCCTGCGCCAGCGCCGCGGCGTCGTTGACGCCGTCGCCGACCATCGCGACGACCCGGCCCTGCCGTTGCAGTTCGCGAACCGCCGCGACCTTGTCCTCGGGCAGCACCTCGGCGAGCACATCGGCCTCGTCGATGCCCACCGCGGCGGCGATCGCCGTGGCAGCGCGACGGTTGTCGCCGGTCAGCAACACAGGTCGCAGCCCGAGCCGACGCAGATCCGCCACGGCTCGCGGACTGGTGCCCTTCACGGTGTCGCCGACGACGAGGACGCCGCGCACCCGACCGCCCCACCCGACGAGGACCGGGGTCCGCCCCGCGGCCTCGGCGTCGTCTCGCGCGCAGGCGAGGGACGCGTCGAGATGTAGGCCACGCTCGGCCAGGAACACCTCGCGACCGACGACGACCGCCTGGCCGCCGCCGCCCGACGCGACCGTTCCCGTGACGCCCAGGCCCGGCGAGCTCATGAAGTCGGCAACCGCCGGCAGCGCACCGAGCTCGGCCCGTGCCACCGCGCTGATCGCAGCGGCTACCGGGTGCTCGCTGCCTGCCTCGAGCGCGCCGGCCAGCAGCAGCACCGTCTCGGCGGCCTCGCCCTCGGCGGGCAGCACGGCATGCAGGGTCATCCGGCCGGTGGTGACGGTGCCGGTCTTGTCGAGCACGACAGTGTCGACGCGGCGGGTGCTCTCGAGTACCTGCGGGCCTTTGATCAGCAGGCCGAGCTGGGCCCCGCGGCCAGTGCCGACGAGCAGGGCGGTCGGGGTGGCCAGGCCGAGTGCGCACGGGCAGGCGATGATCAACACCGCAACCGCGGCGGTGAACGCCCGCGCCGCACTGTGCCCGGTGGCCAACGTGGCCAGGAGCGTCCCGAGCGCGAGCAGCAGGACGGCTGGGACGAACACCATGCTGATGCGGTCAGCGAGCCGCTGCACCGGTGCCTTGCCGGACTGCGCGTCGAGCACCAGCCGGGTGATCTGGGCAAGCCGCGTGTCGGCGCCGACCCGAGTGGCGCGCACCACCAGCCGGCCGCCCGCGTTGATCGTCGCGCCGGTCACCGCGTGGCCGGGGGAGACCTCGACAGGCACGGACTCGCCGGTGAGCAGGCTCTCGTCGATCGCCGACGAACCATCCAGCACGACCCCGTCCGTAGCGAGCTTCTCGCCGGGACGGACGACGAAGGTGTCGCCCACGGCTAGCTGCTCGACCGCAATCCGCGACTCGACGCCGTCGCGCAGCACGGCGACGTCCTTCGCGCCAAGGTGGAGCAGTGCCCGCACCGCGGCCCCGGAGCTTCGCTTGGCTCGTGCCTCCAGATAGCGGCCGGTGAGCAGGAACACCACCACGGCGGCTGCGATCTCGAGGTAGATGTCGCCGGTGCCTGCGCCGCTGCTTGCGCCGAGCTCGAAGGTCATCCGCATGTCGCGCGCGCCGGCCGTCCCGAAGAACAGCGCGTACAGGGACCAGCCGTAGGCAGCCAGCGTGCCCATCGACACGAGGGTGTCCATCGTCGCGGCGCGGTGGCGCAGGTTGGTCCACGCGGCGTGATGGAACGGCCAGCCACCCCACAGGACGACCGGGGTGGCCAGCACCAGGGACAACCATTGCCAATAGTCGAATTGGGTAGCAGGGATCGTGGCCAGCACCAGCACGGGCAGCGTCAGCGCCGCGCAGACGACCACCCGGATCCGCAGTCCGCGCAGCGTGGCGGCGTCGCTGTCGTCGGCCGTGGGTCGCTGCGGCAGTCGGGCGACGTACCCGGTTGCCTCGACGGTGCTCACCAGGTCGGTGGGGCGGATCAGGCCCGGGTCATAGCCCACCGAAGCTTTGCCGGTGGCGTAGTTGACGCTCGCGGTGACGCCGTCGAGCTTGTTGAGCTTGCGCTCGATCCGCGTTGCGCACGACGTGCAGGTCATGCCATCGACGCTCAGCTCCACCCTCGCCGGGGACGCGGTCTGCGAGCGGACAGGCGTGGTACTCACGTTCAGGCCTCGACGAGTTCGTAGCCAGCCTCGTCGACGGCCGCACGGATCTCGTCGTCGGTGTAGCCGTCACCGGTCACGGTCACCTGTCCGCGGGCCAGGTCCACGTCGACGGCCTCGACGCCGGCGACACCGCTGACCTCGCTGCTGATCGCACTGACGCAGTGTTCGCACGTCATCCCGGACACGGTGTAGACCTGCTGTGCCACGGCGTTCCCTTCGATTGTAGATACCCTATGGGGGTATAGTAACCGAACCACCGCAACAACGAGGAGCCGGCATGCACGGGTACACGGAGAACAAGGACGCCTACCTCAAGCGGTTGCGGCGCATCGAGGGCCAGGTCCGCGGTATCGCCAAGATGGTCGACGATGACAAGTACTGCATCGACATCCTTACTCAGGTCAGCGCCGCGACGAAAGCGCTGCAATCCGTCGCCCTCGGCCTGCTCGAGGAGCATCTGGGCAGTTGCGTCGTCGAGGCCGCGCGTGAGGGTGGCCCGGCGGCCGACGCCAAGGTCCGGGAAGCGTCTGAGGCTATTGCCCGACTCGTGCGCTCTTAGGCCATCCGGGGGATCTGCGCAAGGTCTCGCAATGCCAAGCCCTACGCGACTGGATACGTTAAGGCCGCGTCTGGGACGATAGGGGGGTGCCGGGCGAGATCGCAGTGCAGGCTACGGGGGATGGACCGGGGGGCGCCCCGTTCGGTTCGAATGCCCGCACCGAGCCCCCGAGCGCCGACGTGACGGCGCAATCGCCCCCCACCACCGACGAGCAGAACGACGCCGGGCCCAGCACCGGACTGCTCGCGACGCAGGGCCTGGCCTCCATCGACGACGCCTTGTTCGCCGCCCGCACCAAGCTGGCAGTCGCTGAGACGCGCCTGGCCGAATCCCACGACGAGGCACAGTCGATCATCAAGGACGCCGTCGAGCAGGCGCGCCTGATCTCCAGTAGAGCCGACCAAGGCGCTCAGGAACAGCTGACCGAGGCGCGCCAGCACGCCGCGGAGTTGACCGCCGCTGCCGAGGCCGCCGCTGCCAAGATTCGCCGCGAAGCTGACGTGATGATGGCCGACGCCACGACCGCAAGTCGTCGCCTGCGCGAGCGGATGACCGAGGACCTCGGCCAGCAGCTGGCCGATCACGAAAGCCAACTCCAGGTTCGACTCGCCGCTCATGAGGCGGAGCTGGCCCGCACTACTGCCGAGGCCGAGGGTCGCGTCGCACAGCAGCAGTCCGAGGCCACGGCGGCGGCTGAGTCGATCAGGCAGGCGGCCACGAGCGAGCTCGAGAACGCCCGGCTCGACGCGATCACGTCCCGGTCCGAGGTCGCGGCCGAGGCCAGACATTTGCTCGAGACGGCTCGCGCAGACGCTGCGCGCGAGATTGCCGCGGCGGCCGAGCAGACCAAGTGGACCCAGGAGATCATCGTCGGCCTGCTCGAGGCCGCCGACCTCGACGCTCGACACGTTCGCCGCAGCGCGCACCTCGATGCCGCGGCAGCGATCCGGCGTACGCATGGCCGGCTGGCCAGGATCCTCGCCTCCGCCCGCCAGCGCATTGAGGCGCGATTGGCGGCGGCCGAGACCAAGGCGGACACCCTCGCACGCGAGGCGGCGACGACACTCGACCGGGCGGCAGTGGACGCCATCCAGATTCGCGAAGAAGCGAATGCCGACGCCCGCCGGACCGTGGCCGTGGCGCAGGACACCGCGGCCGCGCGCCTGGATCGCGCCGAGCGACGCCTGCACGAAGCCGAGGCCGGCGCCCGTGCCATCCGCGAGCAGGTGGCTGACGAGCTCACCAAGGCGCAACGCGAGATTCACGAAATCCGGCGAGCCGCCAAGGCAGAGGAGAGTCAGGCGGTCGAGGCGGCACGGGCCGAGGCCGATGCCGTGCGAGCCACGTCGCGCCGGCTGCTGGCCGAAGCGAAGGCAGAGGTGGCCGCCCTGGCTGCCCAGCGTGATGCCATTGCCGGCGAGCTGGGTAATCTGTCGGGCGTCATCCACGCGCTGGCCGTCTCGGACGCTCCTGATGCAGCTGTCGCGAAGCCGCACGACACTGCACCGCCGCAGCCAGTTGCGCCGGAGCCGGACCCGCCCGCACCCCCGCACCGCCCCAGGCCCTATGGCGTCGAGCCGCTCAAGACCGAACGCGCTCGTTCCGGGCCTGAAACGACTGACGATGAGCACAACAAGCCGACGTCCCTACTCGATGAGATGATGAGATCCGAATGACCGAAAACGCCCCCACGTTCCGGACCACGATGCGCGGCTACGAGCCGGCGGCGGTCGACTACCGAATCGCTGAGCTCACCGCCGCCCTGAACGCCGCGCACCAGCACTCGACCGAGATGGCCGACCGGGTCAGGCAGCTCACCGCACTCGCCGAGGATGCCCACCTGCAGGCTGAGCAGGAGCCGCCGCCGGTCACGTTCGCCGACTTCGGTGAGCGGGTCGGTCAGATCCTCGTCCTGGCCGAGGAGGAGGCGACGGAGATTCGCTCGAGTGCCGCGGCCGAGGTCGACCGCAAGCTGGCCGAGATCGAATCGTCTACGGTCAAGCTCCGGGTCGACGCCGACCGCTACGCCAGCGAGGTGCGCGCCGCAGCCGAGCGTGAAGCCGGCCGCATCGTCGAGGAGTCCAAGCGCACGGCGGATCAGCTCCTGGACGACGCCGACCGCCAGGCCACCGCGCGAGGTGAGGAGGCCGAGGCGCTCTACGAGCACCAGCGCGCGCAGGCAGCCAAGGCCGCGGCCGACTTCGAGCAGACGCTGGCGGGGCGCCGCGACAAGGCAGAGCGAGTCTTCCAGGAGCGCACCGCGCTAGCCGAGCAGCAGCTGGCCATGGCCGAGGAGCAAGTCGCACAGCTTCGCGCCGAGACCGAGCAGTCGACGAGCGAAGCAGCGCGCAAGGCGGAGCGGTTGACGGCCGAGTCGAAGGCCACGGCGGAGCAGATCGTGGCCGAGGCGATCGCGCGCGCCGACCGGATCCGGTCGGAGTCCGAGCGGGAACTGCTGGCCGCGACGCAGCGCCGGGACAGCATCAACGCGCAACTGGCCAACGTGCGGCACATGCTCGCCACCCTGTCCGGGGCGGCAGTCGGCGGCAAGGTCGAGCTCGAGGACCTGCCCGACATCAGCGACGAAGCCCCGCAGGCAGCGGAGGCTCAAGAGGCGGCGGTCAACGGCAGCGCAGCAGGGCAGGCCGAGGACGCGAACGAGGGTCGGCGCTAGCCGGCGGTGACTTGCTGTCGATCAGGCAGCAGCTTCGTACTGGTCGAAATGGATCTTCCCTAGCGGGATGCCGATGCCGGCCAGGTTCGTCACCGTCGTGGCGATCATCGGGTTCGGCCCGGCGACCAGGACGTCGACGCCCAAGCGGGCCCAGTCCTGCAGTGTTGGTACGAGGCTCTCCACCCTGCCGCGGTAGCCGTGGTAGCTCGGATCGTCGGAGACCACTCCGTAGACCTGGATCCGCCGAGAGTTTCCGCCCGCCTGGATCAGCTGGTTGAGCTGGTCGACGGGGTAGATGTCGTCGCGGGTCCGTCCCCCGACGAAGGCGTAGAGCTGCGGGGGCTCCTGCCAACCCAGGATCGACTCGACTACCGCGCTGATCGGAGCGGCCCCCGTCCCGGCGGCTACGCACAGCAGCCCCCCGGGCACGGTGCCGGGTTCGACGACCAGGTCGTTGCCGCGCGGTGGCCCGAGGCGAAGCCGGTCACCCGGCTTGGTGTGCATGACGAGCGCGGCGGAGACGCCGGCCGCACCGATCGCACGCACGTGAATGTCGAAGGTGTTGTCCGGCCGGGGCGCACTGGCGATAGACATTTGCCGCCACTGCCGCCGGTGCTGGGGCAGTTCGAGGGTGAGGTACTGCCCGGCCTTGTAGGGGTACGGCGCATCGGGCTGGATCCGCACGACCGCGAAGTCTCGACGAATGCGCTGGTGGGCGATGACCTGGGCGCCCCATGACGTCGGCTCGTGACGGTGCTGCAGCGCGCCGTCGATCATGATCGAGGCCAGCCGGGTGTAGCTGCCGACGATGGCCGCCTGATGCACCGGCGTCCATGCGGGTCCGGCCAGCTTCTGCCATGCGCTGATCAATGCCTGCCCGGCGATCTCGTAGTGGCGCGGCTCGACATCGAATTTGCGGTGATCGGCGCCGAGCTGGGACAGGTGGGCGGTCATGGCCTCCGGGTCGTCCGCGACTACCCATTGCACGAGAGCCCGACCGAAATCGTGGCGCTGCTGCGTCATGTGCGAGGGGAACATGTTCAGCGCCTCACCCGGCAGGGCGTAGAACAGCTCGGCGTAGAAGTTGAGCACCAATTGATCGGCGCGGGCACTGACGATGTCGAAGGCGTCGCGCACCAACTGGCGGTCTTGGGCCGAAGGCTTGGCGGCCAACTCGCTTCGGGTGGACGGCTCCGGTGCCGCCGGTGCGACTGGCGGCGACCCGTTCAGTGCGGGTGGCGGTGCGCCGTTCGGTGCGGGTGGCGGTGCGCCGTTCAGTGCGGGCACCGGCTCGTAGAAGCCAGGCAGCTCGACAGGCGGCAGCCTGCGCTCGGCCGTGCCGACGACCAGCCCACCGGCGATCGGCTCTGGTGCTGCCTGCGGCGGCCGCTGGTACGGCGTGTTCGCCGGCGGCATCCCGCCCAGTGTTGGCGAATGCTTGACCGGCGCGTCCTCTGCCGGTGTGAGCCACTTGACGAGGGCGCGGCGAAGACCCATAGCCCAAGCCTCCAGTCCCGGCGTCGTGTCGGACTCGTGCCAAAGTGCGGAAAGAACCGTTATGTTGGGGTTAGCCCCCGGATGTCGCTAAACTAAACGTGCACTTTACCCTACCTGGTGGGGCCTGCTTCTGCGCCAGCCTTTGCCCCGGGAACGCACGAATTGGGGGACAGATTTTGAGCACCGACGCCGCTCCGCAGCCCGGATCGGCGGGTGAGCACCTGTTGCAGGACAAGTACGGCACCCAAGACCGTGCCGAGAAGTTCTACACCGAGCAACTGCTCGACACGCTGACTCCACGCATGATCGAGTTTCTGGGCCGCCAGACGCAGATGATCATCGCTACCGCCGACGCGGACGGGCACCCTGACGCGTCCGTCCGATTCGGCGAGCCCGGGTTCGTCGTGGCGTTGGACGACCGTACGGTGACGTGGCCGGAACTGCGCGGCAACGGCGTGATGACCAGCCTGGGCAATCTGGTCAAGAACGCCTGGACGCATCTGATGTTCCTCGATGCCGAGCAGCGCATCGGCCTGCACCTGCGCGGCCAGTCGACGATCGTCGAGGCGCCTGTCATGGTCGCCGATCATCCCGACATCGCCAACCGGCCGAGCACCGGACGAGCGCCGGAACGCTGGGTGATCATGCGGCTGGAATCCAGTTATATCCACTGCCGCAAGCACTTCCCGCGAGCCGACGCTCCCGTCGACTGGGGTACCGACGACGTGCGGGCCAAGGGCGGCGACTACTTCGGTGCGGCGGGCACGGCGTCACCCTGGGCGGCGCACAAAGCCAGCGGGCAGCGCTGCGACACTTGATCGGATCCGAACATTCGCTGATCACGGCCCTGATCTCGGGCGGACAGACTCAGCCGCATGACCCAACCACTGCCGCCGGTCTATCCGCCGCCTGCCGCGCCACCGATGCCACCGCCCCCGCGACCCCCCCGTAGTCGGCGGTGGTGGGGACGCGCGTCGGCGATCTGCGTGGCAGCGCTGGTAGTCGTCGGCGCGGGCGTCGGGGTAGGGATGGCGGTGGGCAGTACGCCGGTCGCCGACGAGATGAACATGGGCTCGCACAGCGCGGACCAGAACGTGGCCGGGGCGCAGGGCGTTGGCAAGAAGCGCAGAAAGGAGTCGGGCAAGAAGAAGGCAGGTGCGAAGGCCGTCGACCCGGCCAAGCAGGCGTGGGCGCACAAGTACGGCCTCGACCGGTCCACGATGCCCGACCTGGCGCCCGCGTCGACAGCCTCGGCGCAGCAGCAGGCCGCTGCTACCGATCTGCTCGTTCGCACGAGGACGGCGGCAGCCCAATACGCCGACGTCGACAGGGCCCGTGCGGCGGGATATGACCTGCTGGCGAAGGTGAAAGCGGCAGAGAAGAAGATGCCGCGTCTGACCAAGGCGATGCAGCGCATCGACGCGGACGGCGTTCCCGCGGACAGGAATATGCCGATGATGCACGTCGGCAACAAGGCGAACAAGTCCGACGGCAAGGTCCTCGACCCGAGCGCACCCGAGACGTTGATGTACGGCTACGAAGGTGATGGGCACTGGATGCTCATGGGCGTCATGTACACGGCCGCGGAGTCCTACCCGCAGGCACCGCCGGACCCGGGTGGCCCGATCACCCGGTGGCACTACCACAACAAGTCCGGCGGCCAGGGGCTGATGATGCACATCTTCTTCGTGCCCGGTAACGACCTCGCCCACGCCTACGCAGCTGACCTGAAGGGCTGACATGAGTCGTATCGACGACCAGAAGAGCAGTGCGTTTCTCTGGGCACCCCGAGACAGGCCGTGGCGGTGGCTGCTCGCTCTTGCGGCGACGGTCTCCGCGGTTGCCCACCTCCCAGTGATCGGGCCGCACCTGGCCGAGGCGCCGTACATGGGTGAGGAGTTCGTCGTGCTGACGGTGGCGTGCCTGCTGCTGGCTGTCGCCGCGATCAGCTGTGACAGCGCGGTCGTCTACAGCCTTGGCATCGTGACCTGTGGCTCGGCCGTCGTCGGCTACGTCGCCACCCGGTTGATTGCCTTCCCGCAACTGGCCGATGACGTCGGGAACTGGTTCGAGCCACTGGGCGTGGTGTCGGTGCTGGCTGAAAGCGTGGCGGTCACCGCCGCGATCCTCGGCTTGCGCAGCTGCCGGACCAGGCCCGTCGCACCACTCCCGGTTGAGCCCTGGTCGCCGGACTCACCGACCGAAGCCGACGCCGAGTATGTCGGCGCGACATCCTCGAGGCCAGATTCGGCCTTCTCGTGGCCGGTGTGGCGAACACCGGTCGACGCCGGCGGCGCTTGACCCAGCGGTGTGAATGTTAGATTGAGATCGTCTAAAGCAGTTAGGCGAGCCTATGGCTGCAGGTCCCGGTCCCGCACCGCAGGATAGCGATGACCTGAGCGCGGCGGACCTGTCCCGAATAGCTGCCAATGTCCTGGGCAACAGCCCGTTTCCCGCCTTGGTGCTCGAGGTGCCCTCGGAGCGCATCGTCGCCTCGAGCCCGGGCGCCCAGCAGCTACTAGACCCTGACGGCGGTGCAGTCGTCGGCCGCCACCTCGAAGACTTCACTGCCGACCGCGCTGCGCCGGGCAAGGACCTGTTCGCCGGTGGGCGGATGAACGGCTTCGAAGCCTTCCGGGTCCTGCGGCGGGCGCGCGGCGCCGATCTGAAAGTCAGGATGTGGATCCGCGCGTTTGATCATCAGCCGGCATCACGGTTCGTTCTGGTCGTGATCGTCGCCGACCAACCGACCGAGCGGGCTGTTGGTGTGGCGAACTGGCAGGACGCGCCGGCCGTGGTGGGCACGGCTGATGCGAGCCTGCTCATCGAACGGATCAGTAGCGACGCCGAAGCCCTGTTCGGCCGATCGGTCGATGACCTGCTCGGTCACTCAATGATCGGACTGGTCGCCGAGCAGGATGTGCCGAGCTGCCTGGCCGCTCTCAGCGAAGCATCGGCCAGCCAGAACGGGGTCACCCTGTATCTCGATATCCGTAACGGGGCAACGGATTCGCCGGAGGCCGGGGCGCTGTCCTGTGAGGTGCTGATCCTGCCACTGCAGCCCTCACCCAGTTGCGCTTTCGTGTTCCTGCCGACACCTACCGGGCTGTCTCGAACCCGCATCTCCGCTGATCTATCGGCAATTCTGGGCCGGCTCGGCCGCGGGGCCGAGGTCGCCCAGCTTGCGCGCGGCGTATTCAGCGGCATCACCGAGCGCGACGTGCCCGGTCTGAGCAGGCTCACGACGCGAGAACTGGAGATCGTGACCAGGCTGCTCGACGGCGACCGGGCGCCGGCCATCGCCACGAGGCTGTTCCTGAGTCAAAGCACCGTTCGCAACCACCTGGCGTCGGTGTTCGGCAAGCTCGGAGTCACTTCGCAACAGGAGTTGTTCAACCTGTTTCGCGACGCGCGCCCAGATACCGGGCGCCGCTAGCGCCAGCCGATCGACCGGCTAAATGGCTTCCCTGGAAGACGTGTTATGTCCGTGTTAAGTCGGGATGGTCCGTCTATTTCGTTCCGGCCCTGATTGCTCAATGCTAAGGGCACAGAGTCGGCGCCGGGGTTCGAGGCGCTGATCGACGAAATGCATGCTTTGCGACACCCCAGTGGCATTCCGGTGGACCCTGCCAGCTCGCGCAGAACAATCGATTTCCGCACTCCTTGATATCCAGTTGCGAGGTGTTTAGTCGGGGGAATTTGTCGCGCCCGGAGGGCACTGTTGATGAATAGCAACGGCCGGCACAACGTGTCGGAACCACAAATCGAATCCGGCTTAATTCTGCGGACGCGCTCATTGCGGTACCGGTGACGGTAGTGCTGACCCTGCTGTCGCTGCGGATTCGGGCCGGTGCGTTGGGCTTGGGACTCTCATCTTCGGCGCGGTGTTACGTGTCATCGGCGCCAGCACTCTTCTCACCGGAGGCCGCAACTAGCCGATCTACTCTCCGAGGCACTACTGAACGAGATGCGCTGACGGACCAGAATGCTTCCTCGGAAGGT
>JAOPWD010000200.1 GCA_025965875.1 Pseudonocardiales bacterium | reverse complement strand
TCCGGCCGGGATCGTGACGCCGTCAACGCCTGCGCGCAGCAATCCGCTTCCGACGGACGTTGCGACCAGCCCCGAATGACGGCGAAGGGCGATGAATTCGCGCACATGTCCGCCCACACGAGCCGAGATGATCTGTACAGCTGCCCCGCTGTCAGTGAGACCTGGTGGCTGGTTCGATCTTGGCCTGACCGTTGCGGAGCCTCGGTGTCCGCTGGATAGCGACACGGCGCCGCTACACATCTGCTCTGCGTCATGGGCCAGCGCTCGTGCTCGACGGCGGCCTTTCAGCCCGCTATGGTCATTTGCGGCGACGAACAATAGACCACTCCCAAACGCGCCGCGTCGGAGGGAGTTATGCGGGCACCAGGTCACCCCGCCTGCACGAAGTAAGCGCGATGATCCGTCCGTAGCCTCCCCTTCGCCGAACGTGATGGGGCATCGAGGTGCGCACTTGATACCGGACATGGCGAACCCAACCTGCCATCGGATCCCCGACCTCGCGGCCAAGCTGTACGAAGACATGATCTTCGTTCGCAGGTTCCTCGAACGCGTCGACACGCTATACCGCCAGGGCCACGTGCACGGCCCCGCGCACCTCGGTCTCGGGCAAGAGGCGATCGCCGTCGGGGTGGGGTCGGTGCTCACTGCCCAGGACTACTCGATCGGTACCTATCGCGGTCACGCGCACGCACTCGCTCGCGGGGCCTCGCCCGAAGCAATCCTGCGTGAACTACTCGGCCGGGCTGGCGGCATCTGCGGCGGCAAGGGCGGTTCGATGCACATTACGAGCGTCGAGCACGGTTACTACGGCTCGTACGCCATCGTGGGTGCGCACCTTCCCATTGCAGTCGGACTGGCTTGGGCCAGCCGAATCAAGAAGACCGACCAGGTCACCGTCTGCTTTTTCGGCGACGGAGCCGTAAACATCGGCGCATTCCACGAAGCGGTGAATCTTGCTGCTATCTGGCGGTTGCCGATCGTCTTCGTCTGCGAGAACAACCAGTACATGGAGTACACGCCGATCTCTGCCGTGATTCCGACCGATCGACCGGCCGCGGACAAGGCCTCCTCATACGGTCTCGCGGCGATAACGGTTGACGGCAACGACGTCGGCGCCGTCCGTGAGGTGATCGGTGAGGTGGCGGCCGCGGCCCGACGTGGCGACGGGCCGGCGCTCGTCGAAGCCGAAACCTACCGACTCAAAGGACACTCCGTCGCCGATGCTGGGGCATACCGGCCGGCTGAGGAAGTCGAAAGGTGGAAGGCGCGAGATCCGCTGCTTCGGCAGCGCGCGGTGCTGACCTCCCACGGCGTGGCGGAATCCACTCTGGACGAGATTGACGCGCGAGTGCGCTCGGAGATCAGCGCGCTCGCCGAGAAGGTGTTGAGCGCTCCCAGCGCCGATCCGGCAGACGCCTGGACCGACGTTTGGAGCGATGGGAGCTGGCAGTGGCGGAACTGACATTTCGGAACGCGGTTCAAATGGCGATCGCCCAGGAGATGCGGCGGGACGACAACGTCGTGCTCCTTGGTGAAGACGTCGCCTCCGGCGGCGTCTTCAAGACGACATCCGGACTGCTCGATGAGTTCGGCCCCGACCGGGTCTGGGACACACCGATCTCAGAGCAGGCCATCGTCGGCGCAGCGATGGGCGCGGCCATGGCTGGGCTGCGACCCATCGCCGAGATCATGTTCTCCGATTTCTACGCGACGTGCTGGGACCAGGTCGTCAACGAGATCGCAAAGACCCGATATATGACCGGCGGGCAGGTGATCCTGCCGCTCGTCCTCCGTGGAGCGAACGGATTCGCGAGCATGGGTTTCGGGAGCCAGCACGGCCAATCGTGTGAGAACTGGGCGATGACGGTGCCCGGGTTGAAGATCGTGTCGCCGTCCACACCTGCCGAGATGGCCGGGCTGCTTGCTGCTTCGATCCGCGACAATGACCCGGTTCTCGTCTTCGAGCACAAAGGGCTCTATGGAACCAAGGCGGACGTGCCCGACGGCGAAGCGTTCCTGCCACTTGGTGTCGCAAACGTGGTCCGCGAGGGATCGGATGTAACGCTCGTGGGCCTCTCCATCGCGGTCGGCCATTGTCTGAAGGCCGCTGACGAGCTTGCCCACCAAGGCGTGAGCGCAGAGGTCATCGACCTGCGATCGCTAGTGCCGCTCGACGCGCGAGCCGTTCTCGCTTCGGTCGCCAAGACCGGCCGCTTGGTGATCGTCGAGGAGAACCCCGGTCAGCTCGGCTGGGGGGCAGCGATCGCCGCAATCGCTGCCGAGGAGGCGTTTGGCGACCTCCTGGCCCCGGTCACCCGAGTCAGCGGCGGCAATGTTCCGTGGCCGGTGGCTCGCGAACTAGAAGCGGAAGTCGACATCAGCCCTGCGCGGGTCGTCTCCGCCGTAGGGAGCTTGCTGGACAGCAGGGCCAGCAGACGACAACCAGCGCTGTGAGGGCGCAGAAAGGAGCAGGACATGCAAATCAGGGGTGAGGAAGTCCTCCTTCCGACGTCAGCGGTATCGGCGTTTCCGCGCCCGCACTGGCTGCAAGGACGGGTGCTGGGGACCCTGAACGAGCCCGTCTACCGCAGCCACAGCCTGCGGGTGGCTTTCGAAGACGCCACCAAGTTGTGCGCGCAAGAACAGGAGGACGCCGGTCTCGACATCCTTTGTGACGGCGCGCAGTACTACGAGTGGGAAGCGCCCGGCTTCCAGTTGGAGCCGATCTTCCACTTCATCCCGGAGAACCTTGGCGGGTTCGAGCCATACGGGCCCCCGGGCGACGGCGCGAAGTACGCACCGTTCTACAAGGCCGCGGTGACCAGCAAGATCGAATGGAAGCGGCCGATCTTCGCGAGCGTCGTCACCGCGATGCAGGGCGCGACGAAGAAGCCCTTCAAGGTCGCGTTCCTCGGTCCGGCACAACAGAGCATCATCGTCGACAACCAGTTCTACGATGACCCGATCGACGTGGCCCGTGACCTCGCAGTAGCCATGAACCGGGAACTGAAGTACCTGGTGAGTATCGGTCTTGAGGCGGTGCAGCTCATCGACGTGCTCGCGCCCTACACCCAGGACATGTGGCAGATCGAGGTCCAGAACGCCATGTTCGACGGCGTCGACGCGACGAAGTTCTGGCACGTTTGCTACGGCAGCGTCGACGGTCAGCGCGATGTGTTCGAAGCCAAGACACGCGAGATGATCCCGTTGTTCAAGGAGTCCACCGCAGACGTCATCCATGTCGAGACTTGCAGTCCGGAATTCAGCGACTTGGAAGCGTTCCGCGACTTCCCGACCGACAAGATCCTTGGGCTGGGCGTCGTCGACGCCAAGAACTCGATCGTAGAAACCCCTGAGGTCATCGCAGACCGGATCCATGCACGGCTCGAGGTCGTTCCCGCCGATCGGCTCCTGGTGTCGCCCGATTGCGGCCTCGGCTATTTCAGCCGGACGACGGCCTACGCCAAACTGCGGGCGATGGGCAACGCCGTCGAGATGGTCCGGGCGAAACTGTAAACCGGGCGCTGATCGAGACGGGGCCGCGAGATGCGGCCCCGCCCCGTCCCGACTGTCTAGCCGCAAGATTCCATGCGCTCCTCAGCACGCCAGAATGCCGCCGAGGATCGATGCGACTCAGCTAAGGATCATCGAGGGTCGCTGCCGCTTCCGCTGCGCCCGGTCATCGGCGCCAGCGGTCGATGCATGCGCTCTTCACTGATCTCGGGTGCGCTTGGCAGTGGTTGCCGTTCACCGGTCGAGCGGAAGCCGAGCCGTTCGTAGAACCGACGGGCCCGCAGGTTTCCGTCGGCCACCCACAACGTGACCGACGCCGCCCCGTCGACGCGAGCCCACTCGCACACGGTCTTCATAAGCGCGGCCGCTGCGCCGCTACCGCGGCGCTCGGGCTCGACCCACATGGCGACGAGGTGACGCTCGTCTGGCCGGCCGTCCTCCGCGATCGCAGCAACCAGGCCTATCGGGCATCCTCGCGACCAAGCTAGAAACCAGTTTCCGGCGGCTACCCGCCGCTGCCACTCTTCGTCATCGAAGCGCACTTCGCGAGCCAGGGTCGAGCCGAATGAGCGTGGGGAGTCGGCCAAAGCGCGAAGGCGCGTCAGCTTCACCGTCTCCCAATTCGCGGGGCCAGCACGCTGGACGTCGACCACCCACACATGGTGGCAGGTTCCCGACTGGCCGGCTCGCTAGCATCGCCGCCGAGCGCGGCCAGGCCTTGACGCGACAATCATCCCCGGGTGGGGTGGGTATCGGAAGAGGCCGAAATGGCCGCGTCGATCGAGTGTTGCGAATTTGCCGATCGTTTAGCCGCGACCGATGAACGGCATCTTGGTCGCAGTGATGGTCAAGAACCCGACGTTAGTGTCGAGCGGTAGCTCGGCCATGTAGAGCACGGCGCGGGCAACGTGCTCCGGATCGAATGTCGGTTCCGGCACAATCCGGCCGTCAGCCTGCGGGACCCCCTCGGAGAAACGGCGGGTGAGGT
>JAOPWD010000168.1 GCA_025965875.1 Pseudonocardiales bacterium | reverse complement strand
CCCTCACGGCGCTGACCGGCACGGCCGAGGCACGGCACTCCGTGATCGGCATAGCCCTGGCCGCGCTGTCCCTGCTGGTCATGCCAGTTCTGTCTGCCACCCAGCGCCACGCCGGACGCCGACTCGGTTCCGCGTCCGCGGTGGCGGACTCCAAACAGACCCTGCTCTGCACCTACCTGTCGGCGGTCCTGCTCGTGGGACTGCTCGCCAACACCCTGCTCGGCTGGTCCTGGGCCGATCCAGCCGCCGGCCTCGTCATCGCCGCCATCGCGCTCAGAGAAGGCGCCAACGCCTGGGGCGGTGACGCCTGCTGCACCATTCCCAACCTCACCCACACCACCAGCAACGACCAACAGGACTGCGACTGCTGCTGAACGCCATCCCACCGGGGACACCTCGCAGCGGCGGCTACGCCCGCTCGGATTGGTCCAGAGCGGCGCTGCGCGAAGTCAGTCGGGCGCAGACACCGATCTGGCGACCGTTGCGCGGCAGATCGTCGAGGAGTGTCAAGGCAGTCCCAGACTCGGCACGTCCAGGGCTAGGCGGCCCCGGAACTATCCCGCGCACGCAGTCGAGGTAATTCGCGCAGCCTTGTTTGGTTCGTTCAGCTTCAGGACGGGCGTAGAATCTCATTTATCGAGCGTCGGATTGGGGTTCCTGACCCCGCGCCTGACGTTTGCCACCATGCGATCGCGACTAGCGGTGCTGGCCTTTGGCACAACGACACCTGACGCATTCGGGGACGTCCATTCGGAGCAGGTTTCCGTGGACCAGATCATTTCACTATCGGCGGGCTTAGCCCGTCTCACCGACAGCCTCGATAGACCAGGAGCAGACCTTGAGGGCGAGTTGCGCCGCCTCAGCGATGAGCTCGCCAGCGTCGTTGACTCGTATCTCGGCCTGAGCATCACGATCACCGGCACCGCTGGGCCAGTAACCATGAGCACCTGGCACGACGCCGCCGGCCGCGCGGCGGTGGGCAGTTCGTTGCTGATCCCGCTGCCGTTGATCTGCGCCACCCCACCAGGCAGCGCACTGATCCTGCACGCATCCCAGGCAGGAGCGTTTGTCGATCTGGCCGCGGACCTGAGCTATGCACTGGGTGAACCGCTGCCCACATTCGTCCTTGACCAACACCTCGCCGAGCAGCCCGATCACAGCTCGAGGCCGGAGCTCATCGGTCTGGCCGAGGCTTCCCAGATCAACCAGGCCATCGGCGTGCTGCTCGCGTGCGGCCGCACCCGCGAGCAGGCGCTGGCCGAACTGTGGCGTCGAGCGAGCGACGTCCCGTGCGACCTGCGCACCGCCGCTGAAGCCATCATCAGTCGCGCCAAACTCGGCGTGGGCCCCCGCCCGTTCTGAAGCGAACGTGGACAAGAACTGCTCGACCACATCGACCCTGGCGCGTACATCGACACCGATCGTCCACTTGAGCACGACCCGCCGGCTAGGCCCTCTTCGGCGCCGCGTCCACCGGCCCGTCGGCCGCTGCGCCGACCCGCGGGTCGGCCGATTCGTCAGTCGGCGCTTCGGTCGGGACAGCGGGAACCGTCGTAGCGAGCACGCCGACCTGCTCAGCGAACACCGGATCGCGCCAATAGTTGGAATGCATGTCGGCGCGTGGCAACTGGGTATCTCCGGGCGGGCGCGCCCAGCCCGGATCGACTAGTTCGACCTCGATCGGGTCGGAACTGGGATGAACCGGTGGCGGACCCGCAGTGACCTGGCCACCCAGGTAGTCGCTGTAGCGCCACAGGTTGCGCCAACGTGGCGGGCGTCCTCGTACCGACAGCACGTCGTCGCGCAGCTTCTCCAACTCGGGCACGCCGAAGTACGCGGGGAAGAACTTGGCGTAGAGCCGGCGCAGGACGCATCCGAACGACAGGAACGCGACCCACGACAGGACCGGAGCCGTCCCAGCCGGTCGGCTTGGCGCCTCCGCGTCGTCGATCGCCTTCAGTTGGAAGAATGTCGCCATGCTGATCACAGTCCCCTGGCTGTGCGCCGCGACCACGATGCGGCGCGGCGCGTCCTTCTCGTCGCGCGCATGCCAGTACACCCGCGTGACGAGGTCCGGTACAGCACGCTCGGCGTAGCACGGCGCCGCGAACGGGTGAGCCGAGCGCGGCCAGAACGAGGCGAGATCCCAGAGGATGCCCACGGACCGGCGAGTGCGCGCAACCCGGAACGCGGCGGCACCCAATCCGACGAGCAGCACGATGGTGAGGACCGCGAGATACGCCCCGGTGCCCTCGAGCGAACGCGCCGACAAGAACCCACACCGCGCCCAGGTCCACGAGGTCTCCGCGGTGCAGCTCTTCGGACGATCACTGCCCGCGGCCAGGGTGTTGAGCGAGTTGTGCCAGTTGATGAATGGATTGGCCGACCTGCCGCGGTCGGTACCGAAGATCAGCAGCCAGGTGAAGAACCCCGTGATGATCACCCCGACCGAGATCACCAGGGCGAGGAACTTGTGCGCGACGTCGACGCGGCGCGCGAGCCAGAAGGTCTTCGCGACCTGCTTCGCGCGGGCCTTGGCGTCGTTGCTGTCCCAGTCGACGTCGCCGCCGCGATAAGCAGCCCGGAGCATCTGTTGGTACTCCTCCGTGGGGGACTTGCGCAGGTGCACCAGCCGGCCTATCCGGTTCGCCACGAAGGCCAGAGCGATTCCGACCACGAGGACGGCAAGCGCGGCCACCGAGACGGCGTAGGCACGAGTGGCGTCGCGGATCACGTCTGGAACCTGGAAGTCCTTGGCCGCAGTTGTGACCTCGCCGAAGCCGGGTTTGAGACTGCCCGTATGTAGCCACGCTGCCGCGAACACGTACACCCCGGACGAGAACACCGCGCCGAGGAAGATCGCCAGTGCCGCCAGCACGATCGCCGAACCGTCCCACAGCGATCGCGGGTCGTCGTGACCTCGTACCTTCGCCCACCGGAACGACATGAACAGGATCAACGCACTGAAGATCAAGTACAGACCGATCAGCACGCTGAAGATGGCCTTCGCCGTCCCCGCGTAGCCAGGCAGTCCCCCATGTCCCGTGTTCGGCAACGGGTGCCCCCAGATCAAGGTGTGGGCCAGCACGGCGGCGTACGCGACGAGAATCCCCCACACCGCCCAGCTGATCACGAACAGCACGGCGCTCTGCCGACGCCCGGTGTACGCCGGCCACAGCAACATGACCACGATGTACAGCACGACGGCAGCCGTGCCCCACTTGCGCCAGCCGTCCCATGCGCCCGACAACGGGTAGGCCACGATCCAGAGGATCGTCAGGAATCCGGCGAGCAGGTGCAGGTGCCGCAGTCGGCGCACCTGGTACTCGTTCTCCCACATCCACCGTGATCCGAGGGTGGGCTCGACGTCGTCCGGCCCACCGTCACGCGTGGCTGGCCGTGTGCCGTCGGACGCACCGCGTGGCACCTTCGCAGTCTTGATCGGGATGCCCTCGTAGTTGTTGATAGTCCGTCCGCTCAGCTGCCAGAGCAGAGCGAGGACGGCGAGCGGGACGAGCGCACCGACTGCCGCGCGATGCTCGTTCGACATACCGAGGAGCGGATGCATCAGCCAGCCCGGCCGCGCCGACGAACAGCTCGGTCCGGCCGGGACTCCGGGCGCGCACTGGTAGGCGAAAAGGTCGACAGTCACGCCGGCGACGGCGGCAACGATCAGCACGGTCATCGCCAGCGCGAGCAGCCGGCTGAAGAACCACAGCAACCGCAGCGTGCGCTCTGACCGGCCGCCCGGGCGCAGTCGCGGCGCGACGTTGAGCAGCGTGAAGGGAAGCAGCAGCAGCCACAGCGCGCGGCTCGGTGCTCCGGACGTCAGGCCGCCCCAGGCGTAGCCCTCCAGCCGGGGACCGGTCGTCGCGGGCTTGCCGTCAATGGTGCGCGGGTCACGCTGCTCAGCGGACAACCTGGGCTTGTAGAAGCCGGCCTTTCCGTCACCGGCCTGCTGAGCGACCAGCGGGACGTCAAGCAGGTCCTCAGGCGGCGTGCCGGAAACGCCGTGGACCCGGATCTCGACGATCTCGGGCTCTGTCATGCCCGCTCCCCTTCCCGGATAACGCGAGCCGACGCCAGGGATCGCCGAATCCAGTCGAAGGTCGCGGTTGGCTGCTCGATGTGGGAAAAGTGCCCGGCCTCGTCGAATAACGTCACGTTCGCACCGGGCAGCACCCGGCGGAATTCCGCAACGTCGGCGCGGCCGGTGAACCGGTCGCAAACGCCGAACAATCCGAATACCGGAACGGCAATGCGTGGCCAGTCCGTTCGCGGGTCATGACTCTTGGCGTTGCGAGCCGCCATGCGAAACGATCTTCCTCGGAAGTCGGTCGAGAGGGAAGCACGAAATCGTGGTAGCGCGCGTCGAGGATGAGCGAGAAATGGACGAAGAACCGCGGACGTCAAGCCGAGCCGAGCCAACGCCGCGAGCAGGCCCGGTGCTATTGGGCCCAGCAAACTGAGCGCTACCTGCGCTCGGTAATACACCGAGGCCCGGGGGTGGTGCAGGGCTGCGCTGGCCGGACGAGCCGCGGCTGCGACGACCGAGAAATACGCGCCGGACAGACAGCACACGGCCTTGATTTCTGGCGCTCGGTCGCTGGCCATTGCCATCGCCAGGTAGCCGCCCATCGAGTGGCCGACCAAGTCCATTTCGCGATATTCCACCTGGGCGCACGCCTGCACCAGTGCCTGGCCGATTACGGTCGCGTCGAGAGAGGCCGGGGTCGGCTCAGAAGCGCCGAAGCCAGGAAGATCAACGAGGAGAACATTGCCCAGATCGGCCAGCTTTGAGCCGGCCGCTTCCAGCATCGGCGTCCACGTGGTCCACGAGGCGCCGACGCCGTGAAGGAATACCGTAACCCGCGTACTGGCTGGCCGAAACCGGCCATGCAGGACGTACATTGCCCCGGATGTCGTCTCGACCGTGAGTGGCTCGAGCTGGAAATGAGCCGGTGTGTCGCTTAAGTCGTGCGGAAAGTACGTATGCTCAAGGCGGATCACTTGCCGAGTAAATGGTTTTGACGTGGCGAAGTCCAGCAGGTGTCGAGTTGAATTCGCGAATTCTTCGCATAGATAGCGGTTGCATATGACCACTTCCGGTCGCGACGCGTTGCACATCGGCGCACTGTGTGAGACTCCCGGGGTGAATGCTCGGCAGTCAGCAACCACCGTGGACCGGTCGCTGTTGGACGGTGTCCTAGCTGTAGTACGCGAACTGGGCGGCAGCAGCGAGCTTGGTGAGGCGCTGGAATTGATCGTCGGAGCCGCCGCTGGGGTACTGGGATTCGGCGCGGCGGCGATCAACGTCACGACTCCCGAAGGCGACCTGCGCGTCGACGCCGTCGTGGGTCCACCCGGGGTCGAGGAGTTACTGGGCACCCGACGCCCGCTCGCGTTCTGGCGCGAACTGCTGGAGGCGGCCGAGCCGTGGGGCGAGCTGCGCTTCTTCAGCCACGAGCGTGATCAAAGCCTCGTCGATCAGTTCACCACGTGGACGCCGCCCAGCCCCGTTGGTCCCGAGCCGGATGCCTGGCACCCGGAGGACTCGTTGCTGGCACCGCTGTGGGACGGCGAGCGGCAACTGGTCGGCGTGCTCAGTGTGGATCAGCCGCGAACTGGCCGGCGCCCGGACATCCAGCAATGCACGGTGCTCGAGGTGTTTGCCGGCCAGGCAGCGCGAGCGATCTGCGACGCGCAAGCGCGCCAGGTCGCCCATGCCCACCGCCTGGAAGTCGAGTCACGCTGGCGATTGGCGTTCGAGCACAGCCCGACCGGCGGCGCCCTGGTCGCTCCGGACGGGCGGATGACGCAGGTCAACGACGCGTACGCAGCCATGCTGGGCTACTCGCGCGATCAGCTAGTGCAAATGACATTCGCCGACATAACCCATCCAGATGATCTGCCGGTCAACATTCAGCTGTTCGACGAGCTGATCGCGGGCAAGCGCGACAGCTACCAGATGGAGAAGCGGTACGTACGTGCCGACGGAGGCGTAGTTTCCGCGCTGTTGCACGTGGGAGCAATCCGCGACGAAGCCGGCGCCGTACAGACCATCGTGTCGCAGATCAGCGATATAACAGGACGCAAGCTCGCGGAGGAGCGGCGGGCCTACCAGCTGACTCATGATCCGCTCACCGGCCTGCCCAATCGGGTCCAGCTCGGCGACGAGCTGTCCCGTTCCCTCGCAGTGCGGCAGTCGGTCGGGGTGCTGTTCTGTGACATAGACCGGTTCAAGACGATCAACGACAGCCTCGGCCGGCAAGCCGGCGACGAACTGCTGCTCGCCGTCGCCCAACGGCTGAGCCAGGTCATCCCGAGCGGCTGCACGCTCGGCCGGGTCGGTGGCGACGAGTTCGTTGTTCTGGCCCCTGGTGATTACGACGCACCGAAGCTGCGCCGGCTCGGGGACAAGCTGGTCGCCGCGATGCGCGAGCCGCTCGCCGTCGGGACCTTCCGACCCACCCTCGGCGTGAGCATCGGCGCGGCGGCGAGCGTGTCGTGGCACCAGCATCCCGATGACCTGATGCGAGACGCCGAGCACGCCCTGCTGCGGGCCAAGCAGCACGGCCGCGGGCTGGTCGAGGTGTACGACCCGCACCGAGACCATCCGTCGACGCTGGAAGACCTGCAGTTGGAGCAAGCGCTGCGACTCGCGGTCGACAGCGGCGAGGGGGTGCTGGCCTATCTCCAGCCGATCGTCAGCCTGGTCGACGAATCTGTGGTCGGCGCCGAATCCCTCATGCGCTGGCAGCATCCCGAACGCGGGCTGCTGCTACCTGCCGATTTCCTGCCGATGGCAGAGGACAGCGGGCTCATCGTCCCGCTCGGGTGGCGGATGCTCGAACTCAGTGCGCAGGCTGCGGCGAGCGCGGCGGGCGACCCGAAACGTGGCGAGTGGGTCGCGGTGAACGTGTCGGGAAGCCAACTCGGCCGCGAACTGCTCCCGGCCGCGGTGCGGCGAACCTTGGCCGACAACGACGTCGCGCCGCACCGGCTGCACATCGAGATCACCGAGACCGTGCTCGTCGACGCCTCACAACAGGCCATCCGCGAAGTGCGCGAGGTCGCCGACATGGGCGTGAGCATCGCGTTGGACGACTTCGGCACCGGCTACTCGTCACTGTCGCTGCTGCGCGATCTGCCCATCAGCGTGGTCAAGATCGACCGCAGCTTCATCGCCCCCATCGCCGAGGATCGCCGCACGGCCGCGCTCGTCCGCAGTGTCGTCGCGATGTGCAACGCGCTCGGCATCAGCACCGTGGCCGAGGGCGTCGAGACTCGCGAACAGCTTGCGCTGGTCAGGGCATTCGGCTGTGACCACGCCCAGGGATATCTGTTCGGCTGTCCGGAGCTGTGACGCGCGGATGGTCTGCGGGGGCGTCCATTGGTCGCGCGCGATCAGCACCTCGCGCAGCAGGTCCGGCCGGTCGGTGATGATGCCGGCGACTCCGGCATCGAGCAGCCGGTGCATCTGATCCGGTTCGTCGACCGTCCACACGATGATGGAGACGCCCACCGCGCGGGCACGGGCGATCAGCCGTTCGCCGTAGACCGGGAGGCGGCCCACCCGCAGCGGTACGTGGGCGAACGCGCCGTTGAGGCGCATGCCGGCTAGGCCGACGCGGGCGTGCGCGCTGGCCACCAGCGTGCCCAAGTGGCGCCAGCCGAGGGCAGTGGTGAGCTCGGGTCCGACCTGATTGCGCAACCGCCGCAGCCAACTGTCCCAAGCACCGGCAACGCACACCCGGTGCGTCGAGCCCGTCTGGGTCAACACGCGCGCCAACTCCCCGATAGCCCGTTCGTCCTTCAGATCGATCGTGAAACAGGCGTCCGGGAACGACTCGAGCACCTCGGCCAGGGTCGGGATGCGGTGCACGTTGCCGACGCGTAGCTGGCGCAGCTGCGCGAACGTCGTCTTGCTGATCGGCCCGTGGCCGTCGGTGACTCGATCCAAGCCGGCGTCGTGGAAGACCACCAGGACGCCGTCGGCAGTCAGCCGCAGGTCGGTCTCCAGGTAGCGCACGCCAAGCGCATAGGAGCGGGCGAAGGCGTCCATCGTGTTCTCGGTCGCCAGGCCGGCCCCGCCGCGATGCGCGATGGCAAGTACCTCGCGTCCGTCGCCGTACCGCATCGGTGCCAGGGCTTCCATGGTGTCGACTGTGCCGCGTACCCAGGCGCCGAAACGGCTCCCGGCGGGTTCGCCGCGCAACGTTCACGAGAGCTTCGCCTGCCCGCCGCCTGCTCGTTGTCGGGCGGCAGCAGAGCCACACGCCGACGCTATATGTGCTGCCCAATTTTGTCAGACCGTCCACATATGGTGTCTCACGGCCCCGAGGAGAGCGCGATCAACCGCCGCGACGCGGCCGCGCCGAAGGCGCGAGTGGTGCGTGGGGGCACCTCCGGCTTGCGGGGAAGATCCCCCCGGGAGCTTGCGAGTGGGGGGAGATCGAGTAACACCTCGGCAGATAAGTTGGGTGCATGCGGGCGGTGATCTACGACGCGTTCGGCGAACTGCCCGAGGTGCGCGACATCGCACCACCGGTCTGCCCGCCCCACGGGGCGCTCATCCGGGTTGAGGCGACCGGGGTATGCCGCAGCGACTGGCACGCCTGGCTGGGTCACGACAACGACGTGACGGTGCCGCACGTGCCGGGGCACGAGTTCGCGGGGGTGGTGGCAGAGCTCGGCGCGCAGGTGCGATCGGCGTTCGTCGGGCAGCGGGTGACCGTGCCGTTCGTGTGTGCGTGTGGCACGTGCGAGCAATGCCGCGAGGGCAACCAGCAGGTGTGTTCCGAGCAGACACAGCCCGGGTTCACTCATGCCGGCTCATTCGCGGAACTCGTCGCGGTGCACCATGGCGACGTCAACCTGGTGCCGCTGCCCGACGCCATCGACAGCGTTACCGCCGCGGGGCTCGGCTGCCGGTTCGCCACGGCCTACCGCGCGGTGGTGGCGCATGGGCGGGTGGCGCCCGGCATGTGGGTAGCAGTGCACGGCTGCGGGGGCGTGGGCCTGGCCACGGTCATGATCGCTGCCGCGCATGGCGCGCAGGTGGTGGCCGTCGACATCAACCGGGGCGCGCTCGAGCTCGCTCGCGAGTTCGGCGCCGTGCATACCGTCAACCCGCCGGCGGCCGAGGAAATCGTGGAGCTCACTGGCGGCGGCGCGCACGTCAGCATCGTAGCACTCGGCCGCGCCTCGACGTTTGCCGACTCTATCGCCGGGCTGCGCCGCCGGGGCCGTCACGTCCAAGTCGGCCTACTGGTCGCCGACGACGCGAATCCGCCCACGGACATGGCCGCGGTGATCGGCCGCGAGCTCGAGATCGTGGGCAGCCACGGCATGCCGGCGCACGCGTATCCGCAGATGCTGGGCGAGATCGCGGCGGGCCGGTTGCACCCGGATCGCCTTGTGTCACGCGTGATCGAGCTCGACGAGGCCCCGCACGCGCTCGCTACCCTCGGCTCCGGCGGCGGCCCACCCGGCGCCACCGTCGTGCGGATAGCGTGACGGCCATGCGCCTCGTGTCCTTGCTGCCGTCGGCGACGGAGATCGTCTACGCGCTCGGGCTGGGTGATCAACTCGTCGGCGTCACATTCGAGTGCGACGAGCCGCCGTCGGCCCGGGTCGAGAAGGCGGTCGTCGTCGCGGGGCGGGACACGTCGGCGATGACACCCGGGGAGATCGACGCGTACGTGCGGGCGAAGTCCGCGGCGGGCGAGGAGCTGTACACGCTGCACCAGGACGCCCTCGCCGGCCTCGACCCGGACATCGTGATCACCCAGGACCTCTGCTGGGTGTGCGCCATCCCGTCCGGCCAGGTCGACGACGCGCTGGCCTACCTCGGCTGCCGGGCCGACGTTGTCTCACTCGATCCGAACTCGCTCGAGGACGTGCTCGAGTCCATCCACACCGTCGGCGCACGCACCGGCACGCAGCCGCGGGCCACCGAGCTGGTCGATGAGCTGCGGGCCCGGCTGGCGTCGGTCGCGGCAGCGGTCGCGGGCCGCCCGCGGCCGCGCGTCGCGGTGGTCGAGTGGGTCGACCCACCGTTCCCGGGCGGCCATTGGGTGCCGGATCTGATCACCGCTGCCGGCGGTGAGCCGGTGGCGGCGATGGTGCACACGCCGTCCGCCGCGACGACGTGGTCGCAGATCGCGGACGCACGGCCCGATGTCGTGATCGTCGCGCCATGCGGCTACCACCTGGCCGGCGCAGCCGAGCAGGCCGTCGCCGTCGCGGCTGCCCTGCCCGGTCCAGCGATCTGGGCTATCGACGCCGACGGAATCGTGGTGCGTCCCGGGCCGCGGCTCGTCGATGGCGTCGAGGCGATCGCGGCGATCCTGCACCCGTCGGCAGTTCCGGCGTCGTCGGCAGTGCTGCGCGTCAGGTAGCCAACAGTCGACTGAGCGTCTCCGGGTCGATGTTCGCGCCGGTCAGCGGCAGCGCTACGGTGCCGCCGACCAGCTCCGCGCGCAGCAACATCGCGCCCGCCAACGCCGCTGCGCCTGACGGCTCGCTCACCAGACCGGTGTGCGCGAGCAGCACTCGCATCGCCTCCCGCAGCGCGTCGTCGTCGACGAGGACGAAGTCGTCGACGGACGTGCGCATGGAGCCGACCGCCTCGGGCACCGGGACGCGGGCAGCAAGCCCCTCCGCGATCGTGGTCGTCGGTGCGCCGGTGAGCAGGTCGCCGCTTCGCCACGCGGCGTACATCGCGGGCGCACCGACACTGCCCACCGCGATGACACGCGTCTGCGGACTCACCGCTTTGAACCAATGCGCGACCCCGCACGCGAGTGAACCGTTGCCCACCGGCACGAGCACGGCGTCGAGCGGCCGACCGGCGTCGGTGAGTTCGACCGCCATGCCGCCGGCGCCCTCGGCCAGCGAAGGCTCGCGCCCGTCGACCACCAACTGCCACCCGTGCTCGCGGGCGGCGTCGTCGGCCGCGTCCTTCGCCGCGTCGAAATCGCCGTCGACCAGCCGCACCTCGGCGTCGAGCGCCCGCATAGCCGACGCCTTGAGCTCGCTGATGTGGCGTGACGCGTAGATGATTACCCGCCGACCACGAGTCCGGCCGGCGAAGGCCAGCCCCTGGCCGAGGTTGCCCGCCGACGCGCAGACGAGCACCTCCGCATCGCTGTGCTGGGCCAGAAAGTCCGTCCCGCGGCCCTTGAACGAGCGGATCGGGTTGACCGTCTCCACTTTGAGCAGCGCGTCGAACCCGAGCGACGAGCTCAGCCCTGGTGAGCCGAACTGTGGCGTCGCGCGAAAGGCAGCAGGCACGTCGTGCGCCGCCCGCTCGATCCGTTCGGCGCTCAGTGCCAACGTCGGTACACCGGGCGGCATTCGCTGATTATGGTGCGCGACGCTGGGCTGGCAGCCGGTCGAGTGACACACTCGCCGCATGCGTTACGAACTGGCTCAGGTCAACGTCGGCCGGCTGGCCGCGCCGCTTGACGACCCGCGGCTCAGCGCTTTCGTCGAGGCACTAGACCCCGTCAACGCGGTGGCCGACACAGCACCAGGTTTCGTGTGGCGGCTACAGACCGAGGACGGCAACGCGACCGCCATCCAGGCCTTCACCTGGGACGCCGGCAGCAGCAGCGGCGTGATCGTGAACATGTCGGTGTGGACCGATGTCGAGCACCTGGGCGCATTCGTCTACGGCGAGTTGCACCGCGAGATTCTGCGTCGAAGACGCGAGTTCTTCGAACCCATGAAGGAGGCGTTCACGGCGTGCTGGTGGGTGCCGGTCGGTGAACGCCCCACCACCGACGACGCCGAAGATCGCATCCGTCACCTGCGCGCTCACGGCCCCACACCTCGGGCGTTCACCCTTCGCGAGCACTACCCGCCGCCGGACGCCGCCCAGGCCGACGCGGCGCTGCCGGGCTCGGACGACTGGCTCTGCCCCGCCTGAGCGTCAGAGCCAGGGCCCCAGCTCAGGCAGGCCGCCTTTGTCGGCCGAAAGCGCACCGGAGCCACGCCCGGTCAGCCACGATGCAAGGTCAACCACGCTCCCCCGCACCGTCGCCGCCGCGCCAACACCGTCAATCCGCCAGGTGCCGCCGTCGCTACTCACCAGCTCCACCGCCGGACCGTCGCCCTGGGTCGACCGGCGCGCGGCCACGTCCCCGATCAATGCCGCGCAAAGGGCAGCCGGAAGATCGCCGAACCCGATCCCGACGCCGAGATCCACCGAATGCACGGCCACCTCTCGCACCCGCATCCAGACGATCTCAGTCGCCGGGACCGCGCGCCCCTGCGCCGTGCGTACCTCGGCCGTCCACCGGTCCGCGGGCAGACCATCGAGGTCGGCCTCGAGCGCGACGGCGGTCTCGTGCACGAAATCGCGCAACCGCTGCGGCGACCACGCCGATCCCGCGTCGATGTCACCGGAACGCTGCTCGGTCGAGGAGTACATCGGCGTCGCCTCCCCAGTCGCCGCCCAGCGCACCAACCGCTGCAGCGCCTGCGCGTTCAACCCCATGTGCGCCACCAGGTGTCGACGACACCAGTGCGGCAGGGCGGTCGGCTCGTCGAACTCCGCGTCGGTCACCCCGTCGACGGCACCGAGGAATAGGTCAGTACCGGTCCGCAGCCAGGGCCACGTCTCGTCCGTGCTGAGCCAATTCATTGCCCCAGACTAGGCATGCTCGTGTCGCGGGTGACGGTGAACATGTAGCAGCCGTAGGCGACGTTGCGGCTGTGGATCTGCACCACCTCCGGGACGGCGAGCAGTTCGGCGATCGCTGTCTCGGGGTGCTCGCCGTCGTGCACCGTGGCAGCGTGGATCCACCCCCGGTCGTCGTAGGCACGCAGCACCTGCGAGCGCACGCGCCAGTCGGCCGGGTACGCCTCGCTTGACGCCCGTCCCGTGCATGGCTGGGCGTGCGTGAAGATCGGGCCGATCTCGCGGTACGGACTGACCGGCAGCGGCGGCTCGTAGCCGAAGAGGATCAACTCCTCGCCCGCCGCCGCATCACGCAGGCAGCACCGGAGTGGCTCGCCGCCATCCGCGATGACCTGTGCTGGCGCATTGCCGGACGCGTCGCGCTGGGTGGCGCGCACCTCGTCGAGAATCGCTGGCGGTACGGCGTGGATCCGGAACTGGGTCGTCATGCGCCGATCGTCGTCGCCCCCGCGGCCCCATGCTGGCGGGAATCGGACAGGGCGTTGACGCGGGTTGCGGCCGCCCGCCAGCACGTCACCAGGCCGTTCAACCGCCAGTAGTCACCGCCGACAGCGGTCAGGACGAAGTCGTCGGTCTTGGGCAGCTGCCAAGCCTTGATGGGACCGCGTTTAGCGCTGCGGGCGAGCCTTGGCATCGCGCGCGGGCGGAATGATGACAGGGGCGTTCGCCGATGCCTTGGGTTTCTTGTCCTGCTTGGGCTTGCGGACCTCGCGGCCGCCCTTGTTTTTGCCACCCATGATTACTCTCCCCGGACGTCGGAATATGGCCTGTGGTGCCCCCCGTCGCCGCAGTCTCAAGCGCCTGAAGCCTACGCCCGAGGCGTCCGTAGGCCCGACCCGACCGATGCTATCGAGGCAATGTGCTGAACACTCCCTGCGCGATGCCCACGACTACGGGAACCACGCCGAGGCAGACGAACGCCGGCAGGAAGCACAGACCGAGCGGCGCCATCGCCAGCACACCGGCGCGATGCGCACGCGCCTCGGCCGTCGCCCGAACCTGGGCCCGCACGTCAGCTGCGACCTGTTCGAAGCCGTGCGCCAGCCGGATCCCACTGCTCGCACTGCGGCACGCCGCTTGGGCGACGGGGCCGAGAACGACATCGTCGGCCAGGCCACGCCACGCCTCGGCCGGGTCGGCACCCAGTCGCAGCAGCCCGGCGACTTGGGTCAGTGTGGCCTGCCTCGACTGACCCGCCGCCGGCGCAGCCAGCATGAGCGCCGCGGCGACGGGCTGCCCGCTGCGCAACGCCGCGGACAGCAGATCCAGGGTGAGCGCCAGCGCACGATCCGGCAGCGCGCGCTGCGGACGGCGCTCGAGCCGCGTCACGAGATGGACCGCGGCAGGCAGCAACACGACCGCGGCCAGTAACCCCGGCACCGGACCGAGCACGGCCACACATCCCGCGGCGACCGCGACCGCCAACGCCGCCCGCAGCGTCCCGGACGTAAGACGCCGCGACGACGGCCGGGCGACCGCTGGCGGCGGACGCGCCGATGGAGCAATCCAGATCGCGGCCGCCAGCAGCGCCGAGGGAATCGCCCAGCTCATGCCCGTTCGGCCCGCAGCATCAGCCGCTGCGTCCAGATCACCCCCGCCGCGTCGAGCAATGCGCCGGCACAGCACACCAGCCGCCCGGGCGGCGTGCCGAACAGGAAGCCCAACGGGCGGGCGCCCATCGCGGCGCCGAGCGCGACCCCGATCACGGGCAACCCGGCCAGCAACGCAGCCGACGACCGCGGCCCGGCCAGCGCCACCGCCACCGACCGCTGCTGCTGTTCGTGATCGGCAAGATCCGCGGCCACCCGCCCCAGTACGTCGGCCAACGGCGCGCCGGACTCCTCGGCCACCCGCCAGGCGTGGGCGAGCGGCGTCAGGTCGGCGGCTGCCGAGGTCAGCAGCGCGCCGGCCACGTCGCCACCCGCCGCAGCCGAACTCGCCGCGGCCGCGAATGCCGATGCATGCTCAGGCGCCACCGCCGCGCCCGCGCCCAGAGCCGCATCCGGCCGACTGCCCGCCGACAGCTCGGCCACGACGAGCCGGATCGCCGCCAACAGCCCGCGCCGCCGCCGTGCTTCGTGCCGCCGGGCCAGCGCGGACGAGATCAGCATCGCCGCCGTCGCCGCCACCACCGCCGCAGCCATGCCTAGCGCGGGACCCCCCGCGGTG